>JADJBB010000004.1:0-300000 GCA_016703965.1 Acidobacteriota bacterium | reverse complement strand
AATAATATGACCTCAAAACAGATCCATAAGAAAGTTGTGATCCTTGGTTCCGGGCCTGCCGGATTAACAGCTGCGGTATATGCGGGCCGAGCTCAGCTCGAACCATTGGTCATCGATGGCCCGCAGCCTGGTGGCCAGCTGACGATCACCACAGATGTCGAGAATTATCCCGGATTTTCTAAAGGAATAATGGGGCCGATCCTGATGGATGAGTTTCGAGAACAAGCCCTGCGGTTCGGGACCGAGATCATCAACGTCTGGATCGACTCCGTCGATCTTTCGCAGCGTCCGTTCCGGCTTTTTGCAAAGGAAAGTCAGGACAGCACTGAAATTACAACAACCATTCTGGCCGATACGCTCATAGTCTCAACCGGAGCTTCCGCAAAGTGGCTGGGAATTCCGGGCGAAGCTCCCGTACCCGAAGGCCTCGGCGGGAACGGCGTTTCGGCTTGTGCGACTTGCGATGGATTTTTCTTCAGGGGAAAGCCGATCGTGGTGGTTGGCGGCGGTGATACCGCAATGGAAGAGGCGTTATTCCTCACGAAATTTGCCTCCAAGGTCAAGCTGATCCACCGCCGTCACGAATTTCGCGCGTCCAAGATCATGCAGGACCGCGTCATGGCGAGCGAAAAGATCGAAGTGCGTTGGAATACTGAGGTTCGCGAGATCAATGGCTCAAAAGAAACAGGCGTCGAGAGCGTCCGGCTCTTCAATAACGAGACCAACGAAGAGTACGTTCTGCCAACTCAGGGTGTTTTCATCGCGATCGGCCATCAACCGAACACCTCGCTTTTCAAGGGCATGCTCGACATGGACGAAGTCGGTTATCTGATCACCGAAGGCAAAACAATGAAAACCAACATCGACGGCGTTTTTGCGTGCGGCGACGCCCAGGACGCATATTATCGTCAGGCTATCACCGCCGCCGGCACGGGCTGTATGGCGGCGATTGATGCCGAACGGTTTTTAGCCGAGCACGGCAGCTAGAACTAGTTTTTGACCATAACTGAACCCTTAAGAACGTCGGCGTTCTGAGGGGATCTTTCAACTCTGGTAGGATCAAAGCCCATTGCCTCTGCTCGCCGGAGAATATTCTGATAGTTCGCATCGTCGAGCGTCGGCTTTCGCGAAAGGATCCAGAAGTAGTTTCGCTTTGGTTCGCCGATCGCGACGTATTCATAATCCTTGTCGAGATCGATGATCCAATAGTTTGCCCAAACGAACGGCAGCCATGAAAGTGCACCGGGTGCAAAGCGGACTTTCAGGTTTGAATTAGTCTTTTTATCGTCGATCTTTCCTTCGCCGATCGCGGTTTCGGTCTTTCCGTCCTTCAGAATACACTCGTTTCGAACCTCTATCCGGCCATTTTCCTTGATGGTATAGTTTGCGGTCGTGTTTGCAACGCATTGCTTCTGAAATTTGTTCGGGTACTTTGCGATCTCGTACCATTTGCCGGCGTAACGCTTCAGGTCAACGTTCGCAACGCTTTGAAGGGCCGGCTTGTCCTTAGCCTGTGCCAGGGCAGAAACAGAGAGCACGAGCAAGAACAGTATTGCGGTAAGGGCCTTTGCTGGATCTTTTTTCATTACTTCGTTAATTAACTCCTCAGAGAGGGATTCGTGATTTCACAGAACTTGGATTTTGTTATAATCATTAATGTTGCAGTTTATTTTTTCAGGGTTAATTATGCCGATCTACGAATACAAATGTCAGCAATGCGGAGCTCAGACCGAGGTGCGCCAGAGTGTTTCTGACGAGCCTTTGACAACGTGCGAGAAATGCCATGGAAAGCTTGAGAAACAGTGGTCGCTTTCCGGGTTCCAGTTCAAAGGTGCCGGTTGGTACGTGACCGATTACGCCGGAAAGAAAAGTGGGCCGACCGAATCAACCACAAAGGCCGAGCCTGCATCAAACACTACGGCAGAGTCTAAACCAGCAGCGGTTGAGAGCACGACAAAGCCCAAAAGCGAATGAAAAACGGCGGGCGTAAACTTATTTTCTCGATCTTTTGCCTGGCAACTCTTGCAAGCCTCATGACTGCGCAATCGCGCCGAAGTGCTAAGGGCGATGCCGCCGAAGGCACGATCTTAACCGTTACAGCATTCAGGGAAGACAAGAAAACGGACCCGATCAAGCTCGACAGCCTATTTCTATACGAAAATGGAATCGAGCAGAAGATAAAGAATTTTGCCCTCGACCCGAGCCCTTCGAAGATCGTAATTCTAGTCGACAATTCGCAGACGCTGCCGACATCGGTCGAGAAGATGAAGCAGGCGGTGATGGAATTTGCCTACGAGATCTTTGACGGCGATCAGCTTTTCGTGATCGCCTATGATGAAAAGGCCGAGATCATTCAGGAATGGACTGACGACGCGAAAAAGATGGAAACATCGCTCGCGACCTTTCGCAAAAAAGGCAATCCGTACTTGTTTGATGCGATCGATATCTCGCTAAAGGAAGTACTCGTTCCGCTTATGCCGGGCACGAGGAAAACTGCGGTTATCGTGATCGGTGACGGACTCGACCGCGGCAGCAAAACGCCTTTCGACAAGATCCTCGGCGAACTTCAAAATCAGAACGTCACGATCTACGGCCTGCAGATCCCCGACCGCACCGGCGGAGCTTATCGCCGCGACCAGCCCAAAGCCGGAGCGGTCATAAACCGCCTCGCTGAAGAGACTGGCGGCAAGGTGTTCCCATTTGACGAAGCCCAAACCGCCGCCAAATTCATCTGCGACGAAATGCGCAAGAATCGGTATCTGCTCTCCTACATGCCGACTAACACTTCAGCTTACGACGCGAGAAAGCTCTTCCTCGTCGCCGCTGAGGGGATCAACGTCAGAATGAAAGTCAGCCAGCCGCCAAATGTAAAGTAGTTAGACCGCCACAGGTGCCGCGATCTTCCCCCAGCTTTGATAATTCTCTAATCGCAAATTCTCAAATTTGAAATTGAGCAGGCCATCGAGCCCCTTCAGGTCTTCGGCGTTCACAAATTCTAGTTTGGGCAGCGGCATCGGTTCGCGTGAAAGGAGTTGTTCCACCTGTTCGAGATGATTGCTGTAAATGTGCAGGTCGCCGAAGGTGTGGATGAAATCGCCGACCTCGAGGCGGCAGACGTGAGCAATTAGATGCGTCAGCAGGGCGTAGCTAGAGATATTGAACGGCACGCCCAGGAAAGCGTCCGCCGATCGCTGATAAAGCTGGCAATGGAGAGTTTTGCCGTTGTCGATCTTGAATTGAAAAAGCGTGTGGCACGGCGGCAGGGCGACATCGTCACAAGTTTCGGGACTCCAGCCGGTGACTAGTAGCCGGCGGGAATTGGGATTTGTCTCTATCTCGCGGATCAGCCGAGCGATCTGATCGACGCCGTTCATCTGCGGATAATCACCACCGAATGAACGCCACAGGTAGCCATAGACCGGACCGAGATCGTGGTCCACACGTCCGAACCTAGCAGTCTGCTCGTCGGTCGCCCATTCTGCCCATATATCCACGCCCCGCGCGTCGAGGTCTTTTTCATTAGTCGAACCGCTCAAAAACCAGAAAAGCTCCTCAGCGACCCAACGAAAAGGTATGCGCTTGGTGGTCACGATTGGAAATCCTTCGCGCAAGTCGAACCGCGTTTGATAGCCGAACGTTGAGATCGTACCGGTCCCAGTGCGGTCTTCGTGACGGGAGCCGGCGGCAAGGATATGTTTGAGCAGGTCGTGGTACTGTCGCATTAGCCCTCAATTGTAAATTGTTAATTGGTGATTGTTAATTGGTTGATAGGTGCTTTCGGTCGATTTCCTCAAATTCCAATTAACAATCACCAATTAACAATTTACAATTACTCTGCGTATGTCAGTGAAACTAGAAGTCAGCTTTAACAGTCCACAGTGCGGATGGATGTCGATCGGTTTTGACGACGGCGTGAGTGAATTTCACACCACGACCGCTCACGCCCCGCACGAATCGGCATTGCCGGAACTGATGCGGGTACTGGCCAAGCTCGCCGATCCGGCATCGGGCGAGAACGATTTTCTCCTGAAATGGAATCGTGATCCTGAGGAATTCGATTTTCAGTTCGTCCGCAGCGGCAACAGTGTAAATATCGATATTTTTCAGTACCCGACCGACGAGCGGGACTTGGCAGAACGTGAACTGGTTTTCTCGCATAGCGGTTCGGTAGAGGAAACGGTTGCCGCTTTTGGGCAGACGTTCGACCAGCTTTATGCCGATCGTGAGACGGACGAGTTCGAATTCAACTGGCGGCAGCCGTTTCCGTATCGCGAGTACGAGGAATTTAGAAAGAGGAAGTAACCACGAAAGTGCACGAAATAACACTAAGAGCGAACGATTGATTTCGTGTATTTTTGTGGTTACTAAAAAATGAAAGAGAAACTTTTAGATCTATTAGCCTGCCCGACCTGCGGTGGTGATATTTTGCTGGCTTACGCGAGTAAGTATGACGGCAAGGAGATCATTGATGCCGTTTTGACGTGTAAGAAATGTACCCGTGAATACAAGGTCGTGCGTGGTGTGCCGCGGTTTGTCGATCTGGGCAAGATCGAGGAGGACAAGGCAGCGACGGCGGAGAATTTTGGCTGGCAGTGGACAAATTTCACTCAAGAAGATCCAAAATACAACGAACAGTTCCTCGGCTGGCTGCAGCCCGTCAAGCCTGATTTTTTTGAAGGCAAGGTCGTCCTCGAA
Source organism: Acidobacteriota bacterium (assembly GCA_016703965.1). Taxonomy (NCBI): domain Bacteria; kingdom Pseudomonadati; phylum Acidobacteriota; species Acidobacteriota bacterium. The sequence goes on along the minus strand of JADJBB010000004.1, from coordinate 295,305 downwards.
GGCGGCTGCGGCAAAGGCCGCCACACGAAGCTCGCAGCCCAGTGGGGAGCGGCCGAAGTTGTCGGAATCGATCTCGGTAACGGTGTGGAATCGGCGTTTGCGTTGACGCGTGAGATGCCGAATGCACATATCATTCAATGCGATATCTTCAAGCTGCCGTTAAAAAAGGTGTTCGATTACGCATTCAGCGTGGGCGTTCTGCACCACACGCCGGATCCGAAAAAGGCGTTCATTTCGCTTGCCGGAAAGGTGAAAAAAGGCGGCCACATATCTGCCTGGATCTATGGTGCTGAGAATAACGAGTGGATCACTAACTACGTCGACCCGGTCCGCACGGGCTTTACCTCGCAGATCTCGCAGCCGATGCTGTATCAGCTTTCAAAGCTGCCAACGCTCGGCGTCTTTCTCGCCACAAAACTCGTCTATCGCCCGATCAACGTCGCCTCAAAAGGCATCGCGAACAAACTCTTCTACAACGAATACCTCAACCACCTCGGATCATTCGGCTGGCGCGAGCAGCACAACATTGTGTTTGACCACCTGGTCGCACCGACGGCGTTCTATATTTCCAAGGATGATTTTGCGACCTGGTGGGATGAGATCAAAGCACAAGACGTCGAGATCAAATGGCACAATGAGAATAGTTGGTGCGGATTTGGGAAAGTGAGTTAGGAGGTTTTGCCCGCGAAAAACGCGAAAATGCGGTAAATGTTCTTTCGCGGAATTTCGCGTTTTTCGCGGGCAAATTCTTATGAGATTCGACACAGGAATTGAGAAAAAATATCGCCACTCCGTCGAGGAAGCGTTCGCTACGATCATAGCGAAGGGCAATGACGAGCATCGCCATGTGATGAACGAGATCGAGGAATCCGATCTGCTTATTCGTGTGCAGCCGGTTAGCGAGATCAACGCTTCGGGGATAACGGGCGTGATAAATTCGGTGAGGACGAATTACAAGCTTGCGACCGAGCGTTTGAGTTTGCGTGAAGCACTGGGCGAGATCTATATCGCGATTGCGAAAGAAACCATCGACACGGGCGGTCAACGCGGCTGCGAGGGCACTTTTGTTCACGAGGGCCGCCATGCATACGATTTTGCGCAGACGATCGAGAGCCTTTCGAACCGCGACATGAATCCGCTCGGAATTTTTAACCCAACACTGTACGAACTGGAACTAGCGGCTCACAAAACCTCGGGCGATTACATGCTCTGCGTAGACAAGCCGGAATACCTGGACGAAGGTCTCGGCCTAATGATCCTCTGCCGCGAAGGCAACGGGCCGTGCACCGTGAGTGATGACGGCATCGTCCAGCGCCTGAACCAAAGCTACGGCCTCGATATCAAAGGAAACCCTGGCTCTCTCGCGACCGAGATGATGGGAATCGTTGTCTAACACAATGCGCAAACCCGCGCGTAAGCAAGGGCGATTCCTTCAACGTGGCTTTGGCGCGCTTGCTTCCATCAGTGGAAGGCCTTGAAATGTGGTTAAATAGAGTTTATGAGCACATCCTTACCACAAGAAATGCAGCAGCACACCTACGCCATCATGGACGAGGTCGAAGGCTCGCATTGGTGGTTTGTCGGGCGGCGAGCGATCCTCGAAACGTTTCTTAAACAGATAATCCAAAATCCAAAATCCAAAATCCAAAATCCAAAGATTTTGGATGTCGGCTGCGGAACCGGTGCGAATATCGAGATGCTAACGCAGTTCGGTGATGCTGAGGGCGTGGACGTATCGGATGATGCGTTGGAGTTTTGTCGGCTTAAAGGTTTAAAGGTTCAGAAAGGCCTCGCCGAGACGCTGCCGTACGCAGACGAGACTTTCGATCTAACGACCGCTCTCGATGTGATCGAGCACCTTGATGACGATGTTGCCGGGTTAAAAGAAATGTTCCGCGTTACAAAAAGCGGCGGCTACTCGCTCTTTTTTGTGCCAGCATTTATGTGGCTCTGGGGCGTGCAGGACGATATCTCGCATCATCGCATCCGTTATACCCGCAAACAGATAACCGAACGTATAGAAAAAGCGGGCTATGAAGTCGAACGAGCGACCTACGCAAACATCACATTCTTTCCGCCCATCTTCGCGGGCCGCACGCTGATGAAACTCACCGGCATCAAACCCGAATCCGAAAACAACATCACCATCTCAGGCCTCAACGGCATTCTCGGGAAGGTCTTTTCGTCGGAGAGTTTGTGGCTCAAGAATTTCAATTTTCCGTTTGGCGTGTCGATCGTCGTGGTCGCGAGGAAGCCGGAATGAGAGTTGCTGTAGAGATATGTGTAGATTCCGTACAATCTGCTGTCGCCGCTCAAGCGGGCGGAGCTCAGCGGGTTGAGCTTTGTGACAATTTGATGGAGGGCGGGACGACGCCGAGTTTTGGCTCGATCGAGGTCGCGAGAAAGCTGTTAGATATTAAGCTTCATATTATCATCCGCCCGCGTGGCGGCGATTTTCTTTATTCGGATACTGAATTTAAGATCATGAAACGCGATATCGAGGCGGCGAAAGGCCTCGGCGTTGATGGAGTCGTGATCGGGCTGCTTGATCGAGAAGGGAATATCGATGTGACGCGAACCGCCGAACTCGTCGAGCGATCGCGGCCGATGACAGTAACTTTTCATCGTGCTTTCGATGTCTGTGTCGATCCATTCAAGGCTATCGATCAACTTGCCGAGATCGGCGTCGACCGCATTCTCACATCCGGCCAGGAGGTGACTGCGGTCGAAGGCCTCGACATGCTCGCCGAATGCGTCAAATACGCCGCGGGCCGGATCTCGATCATGGCGTGCGGCAATCTGAACGAACGAAATATCGCCAAAGTGATCGGGACGACAGGCGTTTCAGAAGTCCACTTCACCGCCTTCGGCGAGGTCGCGAGCGAAATGCGTTACCGCAACGAGCGCGTCTTCATGGGCGGAACCTTGCGGCCGCCGGAATATGCTCGAGCGGTAACCGATGCCGAGGTTGTTCGAAAGACGATCGCCGCCTCATGATCGGTCCACTGTATTTTTTACCCCCGAACCGCTAAACTACAACGTTTGCTGTGAGTATTTAGATGGATTCTACTGAAAATGTAAAAACCGTTGAAGCGCCGGAATTGTCGCTTTTCTTACCGGTTCTCGACGAAGAAGAAAACCTGCGCCCGATGCACGCCAAGATACAGGCGGCTTTGGACGCGCTTGGCAAGACGGCTGAGGTTATCTATGTCGATGATGGGTCGACGGATAAGAGTCTCGAGATCTTGAAGGAACTCGCGGCGTCGGACGATCGCGTTCGGGTGATCTCGCTGCGTAGAAATTACGGCCAAACGGCGGCAATGTCGGCTGGGATAGACGCTGCGAAGGGCGAAATTTTGATCCCGATGGACGCTGATCTGCAGAATGATCCGGCTGACATCAGACGATTGCTCGATAAGCTCAACGAGGGCTACGATGTCGTATCGGGCTGGCGAAAGAACCGTCAGGACAAGCTCATTTCCCGTAAGATCCCGTCGCAGATCGCGAACCGCATCATTTCGTGGATCGGCGGTGTTCCGCTGCACGATTACGGCTGTTCGCTCAAGGCTTATCGTCGTGACGTTATCCAGGACGTTCGGCTCTACGGCGAAATGCACCGTTTTATCCCGATCTACGCATCATGGGCCGGAGCCCGCGTTGCCGAGATCCCGGTCGATCACCACGCCCGGACAATGGGCAAGTCAAAATACGGCATCTCGCGCACGATAAAGGTCGTTTTTGATCTCATTACGATCAAGTTCATGGCGGAGTATCACACGAAGCCGCTATATGTATTCGGTGCTTTTGGGATGCTGGCGTTTTTTATCTCGATGATCGCCGGCGTGTGGGCATTGTTCCTGAAGATCTTTTACGCCACATCATTCATCCTCACGCCGCTGCCTATCATCACGGTCGTTATGCTTGCGATATCGGTGCAGTTCTTTTTGATGGGCCTGCTCGCGGAACTGCTCGTCCGTACTTATCACGAATCCCAGAACAAGGCGATCTATGCGGTGCGGGAAAAGATAGGATTTTAAAAAGTCACGGTTCGATTTAGAGCAGCAATGAAATCTCAAGTTCGCCAGTTCAGCTTTATTGTAGTGACTCTATTGTTTACGTGCTCTGCATTATGGGCCTTTGGACAAAGAAAGACGAATGTAACCCCCGAGCTAAGCCGAAAGAATCCGGACAAGTGGTTCAGTATTTTAATTCCCACGTCCATGACTAAGCTAACCGGATTAGCGGACGTTGACGGCGGGTTTTATGAAGCTCCTGGTATCCGGATCTCGTTTAGTTATTGGACGCATAAGAACACGCCTAATTATGTTATCAATAGCAGAACCGCCTTTCCACAAAAACTTGTTTTTGTTTGCGAGAAATCAAAAGAGACGCGAGTCTTTCGAACGAAAATAAGATCGAAGAAGGCAGTCGTACAGAGGTGTCCCGAAACCGGAGCAAGTAATTTTCGTTATCTATACCACGTTAATTTCCCCACAATAAAAGTATTTGATGGAGAATCCTTTGGCGAGGGCACATTTACTCTTGCCGTCAATTACAGCAATAAGCGTTACCTAGGCCTAGCCTCCCAGATTGCCCATTCGATAAAATTCAGGAGCAAACTACCAAAAAACTAATACCAATGTGCGGAATCGCAGGCTGGATAAACCTGAAACAATCTGACGTAACCCACCACACCGAGGCAGTTCTCCATTCGATGTGTGAGCGGATCGTGCATCGTGGGCCTAATTCTGAGGGGATCTGGATGGACGACACGATAGCGCTTGGGATGCGGCGGTTGTCGATCATTGACCTGCATACGGGCGATCAGCCGGTTTTTAGTGAGGACAAATCCGTCATCGTGATGATGAACGGCGAACTTTACAACTATCGCGAGGTTCGTGACGAACTCGAAAAGAAAGGCCACAAGTTCGTCACAAAGTCCGACACCGAGATACTGCCGCATCTTTACGAAGAATATGGCGAAGACCTTGTCGATCATCTGAACGGCATGTACGCGTTCTCGCTCTGGGACACGCGTAAGAAAAAACTCATCATCGCCCGCGACCGCTTTGGCGAAAAGCCTCTATATTACGGCATTTTTGACGGCAAAGTGCTTTACGCGTCCGAGCCGAAAGCCATCCTCGCTCATCCGTCAGTCAAGCCAGAGCTGAATCTCGATGCGATGCGGCATTATCTGAGCTACGACTACGTTCCGGCTCCGCATTCGATCTACAAAGGCATCTCAAAACTTCCGGCCGCCCACGTACTTACAGTCGAGAACGGAGAGATAAAAACGCGGCGTTATTGGAATTTGACGTTTGCTAAGAGCGGTAACACGTCGATAGAAAAATCAGCGGCAGAGCTAAAAGATCTGCTTTCAGATGCCGTCAGAATGCGGCTCGTAGCGGATGTACCACTCGGTGTTTTGCTTTCCGGCGGCGTTGATTCGTCGGCAGTTGCAGCGTTTGCCACGCAGCATGCAACCGAGACGGTGAAGACATTTTCGATCGGCTTTACCGAAGATTCCTTCGACGAGACCAAATACGCCCGCCAGGTCGCCGCCCATCTCGGCACCGATCATCACGAAGAGATCCTGAGCGTCGCAAAGGCCGCTGAACTGATCAGCGATATCGGTTCTTGGCTGGATGAGCCGATGTCCGACGGCTCACTCATCCCTACGTATCTGCTCGCACGGTTTGTCCGCAAACATGTAACCGTCGCTCTCGGCGGCGATGGCGGCGATGAGCTGTTTGCCGGATACCCGATGTATTACGCACATAAGGTGGCAAAGCTCTATTCAACGGTCCCGGGTTTTGTCCGTTCGGGATTGATCGAGCCGATCGTGCGCAGTTTGCCAGTGTCGACCAAGAACCTTTCCTTCGAATATAAGGCCAAACGGTTCGTCCGAGCGTCAAAATACGACACGGTCACGCGGCATCATTCGTGGTTCGGTTCGTTCACTCCTGACGAACAGAAACTTCTTCTGACCGAGCACGCCCTAAAAAATTCGAGCGGCGATATTTATGCGGGGGCGAGAGATCTGCTCAAGCTATGCGACGCGACCAGCGAGATCGAGCAGATGCAGTACCTTGACATGAATTTCTACATGGCCGAGGATATTCTCACCAAGGTCGATCGTGCGTCGATGGCGGTCAGCCTTGAGACACGAGCTCCGTTTCTCGATCCGCGAGTCGGGCAATTTGCTGCTTCACTGCCGCTGGATTACAAGCTGCGCGGCAGCAAAGGCAAGCACATTCTAAAAAGATCGCTCGAAGGATTGCTCCCGTCTAATATCCTTCACCGCTCAAAAAAAGGCTTTGGAATTCCGATCGCCGAATGGCTGAAAACACTACTCAATCCGCTGATGCACGACATGCTGGCACCTGAGCGGTTAAATGCTCAAGGCATATTTGAAAGCGATTATGTTCAAAAACTGATCGCCGAGCACGAAAAAGGCGTCGCTAGCCATCACAAGCAGCTTTGGACGATGCTGGTCTTTCAGCTTTGGCAAGAGAATTTCTTAAACCCGGGAATGCCGGCCTGAATGCCGGGAACGCAGCCGAGGGCGGCCTGCGTTCCCGGCATCGGCATCTGTTATTATTAGAATATGGCAAATCTTTACCCTGAGATCGAACCTTTTGACAGCGGAATGTACATCGTGTCGGATATTCACACGATCTACTACGAACGCGTCGGTAATCCGAACGGCATTCCGGTCGTTTTTCTGCACGGCGGGCCCGGCGGTGGGTTGATTCCGCTTTACCGGCAGTTCTTTGATCCAAAAGTTTATCAGGTGATCCTGTTCGATCAGCGCGGCTCGGGCAGATCGACGCCGCACGCGGAGCTTCGTGAGAACACTACGTGGGACCTGATCAAGGATATCGAAGCGCTCAGAAATAAATTCGGCATCGATCAGTGGTACGTCTTTGGCGGTTCGTGGGGAAGCACGCTGAGCCTTGCTTATGCGATCTCGCATCCGAACAGGTGCCTTGGCCTCATTCTTCGCGGGATATTTCTTACGCGTAAGAAAGAACTGGATTGGTTTTATCAATACGGAGCGTCGGAGATCTTTCCCGATTTCTGGGAACGCTATCGCGATGAGATCCCGGTCGAGGAACGCGGAGATTTCATTTCGGCGTATCACAAACGCCTTACCAGCGATGATGAGCAAACCCGGCTCTCAGCCGCACGTGCCTGGAGCGTTTGGGAAGGCTCGACATCCAAGCTATACCCCGACAAAAACCTTATGGATCATTGGGAAGGCGAACACGAAGCTCTCAGTCTTGCGCGTATCGAGTGCCATTACTTTATGAACGGCTCGTTCTTCCCGACAGATAACTATTTGCTCGAGAATGTCGATAAGATCCGCCATATTCCGACGGTGATCGTGCAAGGCAGATACGACGTTGTTTGCCCGATCACATCAGCATGGGATCTGCATCGGGCGTTTCCTGAGGCCGAATTTATCGTGATCCCCGACTCCGGGCATTCCGTCTCGGAAAAGGGCATTTCGTCGGCTTTGATCGATGCAATGGACCGATTTAAGGCGAAGCATTAATATTTTGCGTGAATCTTTGCGCAAATAGGTTTATTATTTAGACATATTTAGGCCCTTCGGTCATTTTTAGGATCTAAAGGCAGAGGAATAATATTATGAATTTTGGAACTACAGAAATTCTCCTGATCGTCGCTGTTCTCTTCTTGCTCTTCGGAGCGACCCGTTTGCCGCAGCTTGCCAAATCGCTCGGTCAATCGCGCAAAGCCTTCAAAGACGGAATGCGCGAGGCAGAAGAGGAAGAAAGAGCCGAAGCTCAGAAGCTTTCCGCAAACACCGCCGCTCCGCAGATCAACCAGATGAGCGATGAAGCCCTGATGGAAGAAATGCGTAAACGGGCGGAGATGAAGCAGGCGTAAAATATGAAAGTTAAAGTAGTTGTTCACGAAGCTGAAGAGGGAGGATTTTGGGCTGAAGTTCCTTCGATACCAGGGTGCGCGACTCAAGGCGATTCATTTGAAGAACTTCTTGAAAATCTTTACGAGGCAGTCGAGGGATGTCTCGCCGTTGATTTGTCTAGTATAAAGATGGGAAAGACGGACCGCCTACTTGAAATTGCTATATGAAACCGATCTCAGGCAAGGAGTTTGCAAACCTTGTCGAACGATTCGGGTGGACTTTGTTGCGTGTCAATGGAAGCCATCATATATGCGGAAAGCCCGGAAGCATCGTTAGGTTATCAATCCCAGTTCACAAGAATCAGATGTTGAAGGCCGGCCTCCAACAACACCTGATGAAGGCGGCAAATATAAAAGAGGAAGACCTGATCTAACCTTTCTCCCCCGTAAGTAAAGTCGCTTTCACCGTAAACCTAAAAGTTATTTTGCCGTCTTCGGCATCGATCAGTTGGGCGAGTTGTTTTACGACTCGCTCTTTTTCGTTTTCGTCGAGCGTTTCGAGCCAGACGGGCATCAGAAAATCTGCAACGAGAGGCGATTCGATAAATTCGGCTCCGTTATCGTATTCGAAGAGCTCGGTCGCCATTTGCGTGTTGATATTAACGAGATCGTATCGTGCGGCGAGTTCCTCGATACGGGAAACGGTCGGGAGTTCTGCGATAAGCGTCTCGACTGCGGGGCCGTATTCGGTCAGGTCTTCGTTGAAAAAAGCTTCCCAGAGAAGGGAGAAAACCTCGCCGAAACTGCCTGCCGTCGGCAGAAATATAGCAATGTCCCCACCAGTTCTTGCAACTCGGATCGTGTTCTCGATGAATGATTCGATATCAGCCGGCTTAACAAAACTCGCATCCGCCAGAACGGCGTCGAACGAATCATCTTCGAACCGGATCATCGAAAAGTCGACCGGAGCCTGTATGGCTGCCGCTTTGTCACTGGCGATAGTGAGCAGGTCTTCGTTCTCGCTGGTCGCAAAAACGTCGGTCTTTTCGCCAAAACGTTCGTGAATGGCGAGGGCATGGCCGCCGATTCCGGCGTTGATGTAGAGCATATTTTCCGAATCCCTCAGATCCATATGCTTGTCCACGAGGTCGGTGAACCGCTTCGTCCAGTCGTCTTGAATGTATAAGTCACGCAGAAACGCGAGTTCCTTTTGTGTTTTTTCCATAGCTTAATCGTAAATAGGAAATAGGAAATAGTAAACAGTAAACAGGGAATAGGGAATAGGAGATAGGGAAAAGGAATCGGGATAGGTAGAGGTATCGATCTCACCAATTCCTATTCCCTATTTACTATTACCTATTCCCTCACTTACGATTGAGTCATGACAAAGAACGTAAAAGAACTTTTCGACCTGACCGGCAAAACCGCTATCGTCACCGGCGGGTCGCGGGGAATCGGCAAAGAAATGGCAGAGGCGTTGGCTGAAGCCGGTGCGAATCTGATGCTCTGCGCCCGGCGTGCGGAGTGGCTCGAAGATACGGTGAATGAATTTGCGGCCCGTGGATTTAACGTCGCCGGCAAAGTATGCGACGTTTCAAAGCCTGAAGAGGTTCAGGCGGTTGTTGATTCGACCATCAAGAGATTCAGTTCCGTCGATATTCTCATCAACAACGCCGGAATCTCGTGGGGAGCGATGCCCGAGGAAATGCCGCTCGAGCAGTGGCAGAAGGTGCTGAATGTTAATCTCACTGGCTGTTTCGTTTTCGCCCAGGCAGTAGGCCGCGAAATGCTGAAGCAGAACAGCGGTTCGATCATCAATATCGCTTCTATCGCCGGCCTGACCTCGTCCGCGAACGGCCCATTCTATGCGGGTTACGTCGCCAGTAAAGCCGGTTTGATCGGCCTCACACGCGAACTCGCGGCAAGCTGGGGCAGAAAGGGAATACGCGTCAACGCGATCGCGCCGGGATTCTTTCATTCGCGATTGGCGGATGCGGTTATAGATATCTATGAACGGTCAATTCAGGAAAACAACGTGATCCCGCGCGTAGGCAGCGAAGGCGAATTAAAAGGCGTGACCGTTTTCCTCGCGTCCGACGCTTCAAGCTACATCACGGGGCAAACCATTGCCGTCGACGGCGGAATGACGGTCTGACTGGAGGGCGAGCATCCTGCTCGCCCTTATTTCACGAACTCAAACTCGCCGAATTTTGAAGGCACATGAAAATTCGGTTTCGCGGTTTTTGTGGGCTGCCACGCGAGATAGCCGCGGTTGGGATCTTTGCCGATGCAGCGAAAGAGATTGCCGAGCCAGACGTCGCCGCTCTTTGGAGTTTTGCCGAATGCTTTCCACGGTATCTTGATCGCCATCACGATCTTTTCAGGTTCGATCGACACCGCCGATTCCATTCCTGATGAATATTCCAGATCGGTTTTGCGTTTATTCGCCGACCACTGAATTCCGAGGTCGACCCATTCTCCGGTCGGGGCTACTTCGAATTCGAAATACCTGCTTCTGTCCGCCTTGTCCGGCACGATAAAGATCTCGCAGACGTCGCGGTTCCACAGGCCGATCGTTTTGCTGCCGAGTTCGGGAGTTTCTGATACGACCAGCGGTTCGGCCTGGTGGCCATCAAAACGGACGTACAGAGCATCCTTCGACCACAAAAGTCGAGCCTTGAACTGTCGTCCAGCCGGAGCTTTTTTGCCGGACCAGTAATTCTCAACTGACACTAAAGCCGCGTGGTCCCATGCCTCGTCCTTTAACGAACTGACGGCAAGATCACTGTTCAAGAAAGGGATCTTTATCTTCGGCATAGATCGCTGTGCTGAAATGTTTATCCAGAACAAGAAAAGAGCCGCTATAAGCGCTAGGTGTTGAGAGCTTATCGTGCTTTTTGCCCCGAAGGCCTTCTGTTTAGCCATCTAACCTCGATCACGGTCGAACCTAGCGACCAGCGACGACGCGAACAGTTGCAGGCTCAAATGTCGTGTTGACAAGCTGTGTCTTGATGGTCGAAACGCTCTGGCGGGCGGGTTTCGAACTGAAGATGATCTGGTGATCTCGTACCGGAGCATCAGCAGCGACACGGAAGGTGACGGTCATGACCGGCTTCCTGCCAGCGGCAAATGCCTCCGCTGAATCGAGCATTGCGCCGAGCCTGCCGGCGGCGGTCTGCTCTGCATTGACTGTTAAAACCGCAGATTTCGGCGTTCCGGGGCTGATCTTCGAAGACACGTATGTGAAAACAGCCGGATCGAACTCAAGCGAGAAAACCATGACGGTGACGTCGTCATTTGAATCGAGATCGAGTTCTAAAGTTACCTCGCGTCCGGCAGTCGCTGTCACGTTTCGAGCTCTGATGGTGGCCGTCGGAACGTTTTGTGCCGCATTCGCATTGGCCGGCATCTGTGCAGGCGCATTGGAATTCGCCGGGGCTTGCGGAACCACATCGGTGTTAGCCGAGGCCGGCGTAGGAACGGCCGAATTAGCGGCGGTAGATTGCGACAGATTCGAATTTCCTGGTTTCTGCGTATTCGCATCGGTCTGTGAACAAGCGATAGCGAAAACGCTCGAAAAGATCAGGAAGGCCAGCGGTAGCTTCACATTCATTGCCATAAATTACAAGAATAACATGAAAGCCCGGCCGCCTGGGTACTGACTAGTTATTCAAAACTGTTCGAAATGCCATCTTCGCGAGTTTCCACGTACGATCCCAATCGATCTTGCCGCCTTCGTCGCGGCCCATCAGTTTGTCGACAAAGAATTTGCGGAAATCTTTGCTCTCGCGCCTGAGCATGAATTCCTTGGCGTACGGTTTTGCCGTTTCGAAGAAATTGAATTCCGGATCGGTGATGATCCCGATACCCTCGAGCGTCATCAGCGCACGCATGATGTACGTAAAATTCGACGGTAGACGGAACGGATAATCGTACATCACGTCGGCCAGATCGTAGGTCAGCTCTTTGAAATTAACGTCCTTGAGCTTCAGGTTGAAGTGAAACTCGAACATCTTTTCAACGACGGGTTTTACCGTCGAATGCGGCGTACCGGGTTTGAGGAAATCGAGATCGATCAGATCCTGAGCAATGCCCGCCGGGTCTTTGCTGACGACATGAAAGAACGCATCGATCATCTTTGCCTGCAGTTCAGGCGTGATACGGCCGACCATGCCAAAATCGAAGAACGCGAGGCGTCCGTCCGGCATTACCAGCAAATTGCCCGGATGCGGATCGGCGTGGAAAAAGCCATCTTCGAGAAGCTGTTTAAGGTAAGTCTTTATGAGCAAACGGTTTATAATTGCCGGATCAACGTCGCGGCGAACCAATTCCTCGAGATCGGTAACCTTGGTGCCGTGAATGAATTCCATCGTCAGGACCTTCGAGGTTGAAGCATTCCAGTAAATGGTCGGTACATGGACATTGGTCCATGTCCTGAAGCTCTCGCGAAAACGCTCAGCGTTGCGGCCTTCCGCACGATAGTCCATTTCCTCGTGAACCGTCGTGTTAAATTCGCGAAGCATTCCTGCCCAGTCGGCATTTTCATTTAGCTGCGGGAATCGTTCGGCAAATTTGGCGACCTTCTCGAGGATCACGATATCACCCTTGATAGTTGCGTCGAGATTGGGCCGCTGTACTTTAACGGCGACTTCCTGGCCAGTGTGCAGGCGAGCTCGATACACCTGTCCGAGTGAAGCAGCCGCGAGGGGTTCGAGTTCAAATTCGGCGTAAACTTCGTTGATCTTTCGGCCGAGTTCGCGTTCAATTATCGCGAAAGCGACATCATTCGGAAATGGCGGTACCTGATCGACGAGCGTGCCGAGCTCTTTTACGAACGGCAGCGGCAGGAGATCGGCACGTGTTCCCATCGACTGGCCAATCTTGATAAACGTCGGCCCGAGTCTGATCAGCTCGTCTTTCAGCCAAAGGGCCTGACGCTCCTGGATCTTTTCGCGATTGGTTTCCGTCCCAAGGAAAAACCGGCGGAGGCTTTTGAGAAATTTCTGAAAGAACCAAAGGCGGATCGCGTAGAGTTTTTCGCCGTAATATGCCGCCCGGGTCAAACGCATCGCTGATCTCAGCCGTTCGAGCTTTTGCTTGGTCTGCATTTTCAGATGCAGATCGAGTTGGTCGAGGTAAAGATACAGAGCGAGCATCGCGATCACACGCGATATCTGAAACAGACGCAGATAGCCGCGGATGCCATGGAACTTGCTGTTCTCGCTGGTTTCCACGTTCTGCAGTTCGCGTTCTTCGTCAATAAGCTGGTCATTCGTGACCTTTTTCGCGATCGCCAGGTCTTTTGTCGGCACAAATCCGTTCGAGCCATTTCCAATTGGCTCAAGCAGTTCACGCTCTTTCACAAGTGTTCCGTTTTCTAACATTTATTCCGCCTTGATCTCCTGCCCGAACTGCAGAATGTAACCGTTGTTATCGTAAACCGCAAATTCACGCATTCCCCACTCGAATTCTTCGATGCCGTAGCAGATCTTTGCTTTATCCTTAACCTTTTCCCACATCGCATCGACATTGTCGGTCGTGAAGTAGAACGTGCCGGTGAACCCGATCTTTTCGTAAGGCATATGCTCGTTCGGCTTCGCAAACATCACGGCAACCTCATCGATCCAAAGCGTTGTCCAGCCCCAATCGAAGTTGACTTCACCCTCGGAAAAACCGAGGACACTAGTATAAAACTCTATCGTGCCAGCAAGATCTTCGGTCCGCATCAATGGCGTTAGTTCGGTTATTTTCATAACAGCTCTAGCATGTTCTTTACGCCCTGATGGTGGAAATAGTTCCTCGCCCGGTTCGAGTCATTTTCGATCTGGGCCTTCAGTTCATCGATGCCGTTGAACTTTCGTTCGTCGCGAATGCGGTGCAAAAAACGAACTCTAAGCACGTCGCCGTAGAGGTCGCCGTCGAAGTCGAATACATATGTTTCGATAGAAGGGTCGGCATCGGATTCAAAAGTCGGGCGAACGCCGATATTTGTTATGCTTTTGCGCCAGGAACCGTCGATCAGGGTTGCGGTCGCGTAAACGCCGAATTTCGGGATAACGCGATTCCGCGGTTTTAGATTTGCTGTTGGAAATCCGATGGTATGGCCGCGGCGGTTACCGCGGATGATCACGCCCTCGACGCCGTACGGACGCCCGAGCATGCGGCGGGCGAGATTGACGTAACCCTCGGCGAGAAGCCTACGGATCTTTGAAGAGCTAATCCGCATTCCGCGAAGCTGGATCTCGTCGACCTCATCTGCAACAAAGCCAAGTTTCTCGCTCATCGTTCGCAGAAGCTCGATATTACCGCCGCGATCCTTGCCAAAGGCAAAACCTTTGCCGAGATAGACCTCCCTTGCCTGCAAACGGTCATGAATGATATCAGCAAGGAAATTCTCAGCGGGCTGACCTGCAAACTCACGTGTAAACGGAATTACGATGGTCTGCTCGATGCCGAGAACCTCGAGGTTCGCGAGCCGCTGATCGAGCGTCTGCAGCATCGGCGGAGCCGAATCAGGATGCAGAACAGCCCGTGGATGAGGGTCAAAGGTTATAGCGGTCGCAACCGCCTCGACCGCCTTGGCCCGCTCGACGACCTTTCGCATTATTTCCTGGTGCCCAAGATGCAGTCCGTCAAAAACGCCGAGCGTCAGAACGGTCGGCCGCGTGATGTTGGCATTTTCGGTTCCGTGAAATATCTTCATCAGGGAAATGTTATTTGAGCAGGCGGGAATAGGCAACCGGCCAGAAAATTAGCCTATTTTATGGGAGCGAGAAGCTTCTTCATTTCCGCCTTTGTCAAGATTCGATAAGAAGGCTGAACCGCTTCATCGTAAGCTTTGCTATGGTGAACTGCCGGATAGTTTCTCGCCTTCATTTCGGTGTCGAGTGAGAGCCAATCACCATATTTCAAGTTTCCGGCGGGTCGTTTCTTCAAACGCCTGCCGAGTTCGTTCCACGCTGTCACAAAATTCTTGCCGTCAGATCGGTATTCGCGGCTGCTGGCGAGGAATGCGTCAAGCAGGTCATCGGGCTTGCCGCCGCGGGCTTTGAAGGGCCGCAGGTTCAGCCTCCCGATGTCGTCGCCCTTACAAAGTGGGTCCCAGATCGGCTCAACGGCAGCTTTTGCGCTTAGTGAATCCCATTCGCCCATCATCCAGTTTCGGGCAGATTCGGTATCCGGAACGGCGTGTTCACCGCCGCGTGTCGCCTGAAACGTCCATTTATAGGCGTCCTCGATACGCACATTCTTGTCCGCCTTCCATTTCGGCAATGCAAAATCTATCAGAGCCGACGGCAGACATGAGAGAAGCAATGTCAGGGCGAGTACGTTCATGGCGTTGGGTGTGCAGCGAAGAATTCCTTCTCCATCTGCGCGATCACAGCTCCGATCTCTTTGACAGCCGCGATGCTGGCCTGTTTTTTGGACGTGCCTTCGATATTTGGCTGGATGAGCTTCATATTGAGGCTGAAATTGGAGCCTTTCGGCGGATAATTCGAGAAGGCCTTCTGAAGCGGGCTGCGGATGTAGACGCAAAGAACACGGGCGTTTTCGAGCGATGTCAGGATCTTGCCGGTGCCGAAGCGGAGTTTGTCCACATCAAAACGTCCCTCCCGGCTGCGTTGGCCTTCGGGAAATATCAGTACGACATTTCCTTTTGCCAATAAATATCGGCACAGATTGAGGACCGCATTTTTATGAGCCGGCGAGCCTTTGCGGTCGATGAAGATGCATTTCGTTAGGTAAAGAATGGCGTGATAGTGCAGCTTTTTCTTAAAGAAATCACCGGCCGGAACGTTCCACATGAACGCTTTATAATTGAACAGATACCACAAATTCGATGCTAACGCCCAGATAACCAAAGCCGAATCGATAAACGTCAGATGATTTGAACAGATGACCAGCGGATATTGCCCCCGCTCTTTGTCCTCCCAGATCTGCCTAAACTGTTTGCGGATCTCCGCCATATTCTCGATGCGGTAGCCCTGGACATATTTCATTACCGCGACCAGCAAGCCGCCGACCGGAAGCAGCAAAATACGGCACAGGTTAGACTGAAAACGCGTCTTCTCGATCTGCCACAACGGCGGATCGTCCACGCCGCCGCTCAGTTTTGCGGTCTTGATCAACTGGATCAATCGTTCGGCTCGCATCATAGCTCTTTACCTCAGGCTCTGATTTCCTGCTCCAAAAATATTCTGCGGATCAAGGCTTTTCTTGATGTCTTTCTTCCATTTCAAAGCCGTTTCGGACATGATCTCCGGCAGATACTGCTCGCGGATCTTGCCGATGCCGTGGTGATGCGAAAGCGAACCTCCGCATCTCAATATTTCCTCGCGAGCGATGTTTTCCAGCTCCAGATAGACCTCGGATGGGTTCTCAACACCTTTGTAGTAAAAGCCGAAGTAGAAATAGATCGCGACGCCCGTTCGATAGACCTGCGTTATACGAGATGTGACGAACGGCGTCCCGGGAAGGCCGCGTTTCGTATATTCCTCGCGCAGCACGCGTTTGACGTTGTCACAGATCTTGAGCGCATCGCTCCACGCACACGAGGTTTCGAAGGACTCAGCGATGATGTAGTAATTCATCAAAAAGTCACGAATATAAGCGATGCTGTACGTCAGCTGATAGCCGCGACGGCCATTTTCGGCACCGGCTTTCATCCCGCCGTGCTTGGCGGCGATGCGGTAAACGTCCGTTTGCTGGCGGTCAACCTCTTGCTTTGTGCCTTCGAAAACCAAAGTCAGAGCGACCATTTTGTAAGGATCAAATCCTTTAACCTTCGTGACGACAAACTTTTCGATGCTGCTCTTCCAAACCTTTAGTCCGTTCGATGCTGGCTTCAGAGCGAGCCCGAACTGGAACTGCAAATTGTCCACCAGACGAACACTAGCGGGCGGTGTCGATGTGTGAGCAAGCTCTTGCATGAAGGCGTAACCGGCCTCATAACTCGGAAACAAAACCGAGCCATAAGCCTGTGATTCCGGCAGAGGAAAAAGCTTTACGATCGCCGACGTAACGATACCCAACGTGCCTTCCGAGCCGAACATCAAACGGCGGAGATCGGAGCCGACGGATTCGCGTGGGGCGGCGGTCGTGCGTTTTAGCTCGCCGTCGGCAGCGGCGACGGTGATATCGACGACGATGTCCTCGATATTGCCGTATTTGTTCTTTTTCATGCCGCTCGCGTTGGTCGCGATCCAGCCGCCGAGGGTTGAGAATTCGACGCTGTCAGGCTCGTGGCCCATCGAAACGCCGTATTTTGCAAGCTGCGTCATGATATGACGGCCGACGGCTCCGGCTTCGATACAGGCCATCATATTTTCCTTGTCGATCCACAAAATGCGGTTCATCCGCCGCATGTCGACAGTCGCTATCACGCGATTTTCATTGTCGCTGCAGCGTAATGCGTCGGTGACGTTCGTGCCGCCGCCGAATGGGATGAGCACAACATTATGATCCTTCGCCGTCGCGATGAGTGAAGCGACCTGAGCTTCGCTCTCCGGATACAAAACCACATCCGGGATGCGACCGAGGCGTTTGTGCTTGATGGCGTACATCTCTTCCTGCGTGTGGCCGTGGCCGTGGCGCAGGCGATTTTCGCCGGAGGCGTCGATCTGCTCTTCCTTCAGGAATTCGCGGATGGCCTTGCTGAAAGCAGGTGACTCGATCGCGGCGGGAATTTCGGTCGGATAGGAATTTCGATGTTGATCTTTCGGATCCAGGTCGATCGCCAGAGTTTCGCGGATCCACGGCAGCAGACGGGGTAATTCCTGTCCGCTCAGTTCGTAACGGCTGCCGGTGATCTCGACAACATCACGCTCGTTGATCGCAAAACTCGTGTCGCGAAAACCCCAATTTTCCCAGCTTTCCGCTTCGTCGGCACCGATGACTATCGGTTCCGGATAGATCAAATTATCTTTATTCATCGCTTAGTAACAGCGAGTTTGAACCATCGGGGGCAGAAATGCTTGAACGCTTCTGCTATTTGAGGAATGAAATGATGGTGCTTTCCTTGGTGAGGGCGGACGGGGCGATCCCCAGGCAGCGAGCGGAAAGTGCGAGTGAGATGTGCGGAGTCAGCAAAACCCGCCTCGTGGGCAACTTCGGTCAGAGATTCACCTTTTGCGAACAAGTGCATCGCATCACGCAGACGCAGCCACAGTAGATATCGGCGGACCGGAACTCGTACGTTTTCAGTAAAAAGGTGCGAGAAACGGCTTTCTGAAAGCTCGACCCCAGCGGCGATCTCCTGTACAGAAATGCCCTCATCGCGGCTCGCCCTGATCCATTCGATGCTCTGTGCGACGCGGCTGTCGATCGGCAGGCTTTCACCGTTATCGATGGCTGCGACCATTTGTTGGCAAATATTATCGACATCACCTGCCGCCAAACGTTCGTCAAAATCCGCAAAGATCGCACGGATCTTCGTAACGGCTTCTGTCGTAAGCCTTGTAATTCCTTTCTTGGAGAATATCGGCGCCAGCGGTTGTGCAAGTTTGGTCTCCGGAGCAAGAAGGAGCATCACCATCCAATTGTGGCGTCCATCGATGGCGTGGGGCTGGCCGGGTGCGATGATGGCGGATTCGTAGTTGGTGAAAGTGTCGTCTTCGTGGGTTCTCAACGCAAAGCTCTGCTCGAGTGCCACGCATACCTTGATCGCCGGCGATTCGTGCAGGCTAGCATCCGCGGCCCGGCCGAGAAAGATCGCCTGCTCGTCCCAAACGAGTACGGTACCGCACCAATCGTGCGTGGAAACAAAGATGTCGTCGATCTGGCTCATAGGGAACTAGTCGCCGAGGTGCTTGTCCGGGACAAGGTAATTCTGAACGTAATCGGCGACGGCGTCAGCGAGCGGCGTGATCGGCTTTGCATATCCGGCATTTCGTATCCGCGTCAGGTCGGCCTGCGTATGATATTGGTACTTGCCGCGAAGCTGCTCGGGCATGTCGATGTATTGAATGTTCGGTTTCCTGTCCAATGCAGCAAAAGCGGCGTTAGCCAGGGAATTCCACGTCGCCGCTTCTCCCGAGCCAACATTGAACAGCCCGCCGACACTGTTTTCGAGAAAATGCAGCGTCATATCGACCGCATCCTTCACATAAACAAAATCCCGCCCGAATTCACCATCCTCGAAATTTGGATTATAGCTGCGAAAGAGCCCGATCATCCCGGTCGCGTTTATCTCGCCAAAAGCCTTGTTCACGAGCGAACGCATGTCGCCCTTATGGTCCTCGTTCGGGCCGAAGACGTTGAAATATTTGAGCCCGACGATGCGGTCGAACATGCCGTTTCGAGCCGCATACTTGTCAAAAATATGCTTCGAATAGCCGTACATATTCAGCGGCCGCAGGGCGTCGAGATGTTCCGTTCCGTCATCCATTCCGGCTGAACGGTCACCGTACGTTGCCGCCGAAGAAGCGTAAACAAAGCGTATATTATTCGCGACAGCGAAATCCGCGAGATCCTTTGTGTACTGATAGTTATTACGCATCAAGTAATCGCTATCACGTTCCGTGGTCGCTGAACAGGCTCCGAGATGAAAGATGCCCTGAGCATCCTTGAAATCGCCGAGATCGTCGAGAAAATCGTCCGCATCTAAATAATCAGCGAATTTCAGCGGAACCAGATTCTTCCACTTATCGGTCTCATCTAGGCGGTCAACGATCAGAATGTCGTCGTGGCCCAGCTCATTGAGCCGCCAGACGACTGCACTACCGATAAATCCTGCTCCGCCTGTAACAATTATCTTCATTAGAAACGATGATACACCGACCGCTTACGATTCGGGAACTGTCTTCGAACCGGGGCGGCGAAACTCCATCGTTCCGTCATCGAGCCGTCCACGCCGGAGCATTCCGAGATCTTTGACGTAATTCTGATACAAACGCCACGGCGGTTTCGTGCCCTGACTTGGAAGTTCACTCAGAGCACGAACCACGTATCCGGAATTAAAATCCAGAACAGGTTCGGGCTTCACCGTCGGGTCGGTAAGACGTGGTGCACAGCTCGCAAAGCCGTTCTCGTCCATGTACTTTATCAGGCGGCAGACGTATTCACTCGTCAGGTCGCATTTGAGCGTCCACGATGCGTTCGTATAGCCGAATGCTTGAGCGAGATTAGGAATATCGCTGTACATCATGCCTTTGTAGGCCATTACCTTCGAGAGATCGACCGTTTCTTCATCAACGACGAGCGTGAGGCCGGACATTATCTTTAGCACCAAACCGGTCGCGGTGACGATGATATCGGCATCGAGCTGTTCGCCATTCGTGAGCCGGACGCCGGTTTCGGTGAACTTTTCGATCTCGCCGTTGACGACAGAGGCCGAACCTTCGCGGATCGCGCGGAAAAGGTCCGAATCGGGCACGACACACAGCCGCTGATCCCATGGATCGTATCTCGGCTGAAAGCTCTCCATCGCCTGCTCGTCGCCAAGCTCAGCCCTAACACCTTTCGCGATCAGCCGCTTCATGAATTCCGGCCGCTTTCGCGATATCTCGTAAAACAGCATCTGCCGCAGAATATTTTTCCACCGCGAGAGCATATATGCGGCTCGGTCGGGAAACAGTTTTCGAAAGAGGTTGGCTATCCCGTCCTGCGAAGGCATCGTCACGATATACGTCGGCGAACGCTGTAGCATCGTGACATGCTCCGCCGTTTCAGCCATCGCCGGAACGAGAGTGACCGCCGTCGCCCCGCTGCCTATCACGAGAACGCGTTTCCCCGCATGATCTAAACCTTCCGGCCATTTCTGCGGATGCACGAGCGTTCCGCGATATTCCTTAATGTTCGGCCAGTCCGGCGTGTAGCCCGCCTCGTAATCATAGTAGCCGGTGCAGAGGTAGAGGAATTTGCATGTTAAGACCCGCGTCTCTCTTTGCGGTTTCTTTGCTCCTTCGCGGCTTTGCGGGAAAGATCCAGCGACGGCGGGGCCTTCCACATATCCCGGCGAGGTCTCCTCCGCAGTCGAGCCCTTACTTACGTGCGGGCTACTGACACTGACACTGACTTTCCAAACCGAATCATCCGACGACCATTCGGCCCGCGTCACGCGATGTCCGTATCTGATGTGCTTGTCGAGATCGTACTCATTCGCGGTATCGCGGATGTACCTGAGTATCGACGGCCCGTCCGCGATCGCCTTGCCGTCACGCCACGGCCTGAAACGATAACCCAGCGTAAACATATCCGAATCCGACCGCACACCCGGATACCGAAACAGATCCCAAGTCCCACCCGAAGCCTCACGTCCCTCTAGTATCGCAAACGTCTTATCCGGACAGTCCATCCGCAACCGAGCCCCAGCCCCGATCCCGGACAGGCCCGCGCCGATAATGAGGACGTCGAAATGCTGCATTTAAGTCCTTTCGAAATTTACCAGATTAACGGTTTGTGAAATGTTCCGTTGGCATCTGTCAAAGTATTCGGGAATTGACTTGCCAGCAGAACGCCTGTTCTAAGCTTTTTCATGAATGTTGCGTGTTGTTTGAGATGGAAGCTTGGATGCTTTTGTGGATTAACGATCCCGACGGCCAGGCCTAACTCGTCTTTCACGATCTTTAGCGGTTCCAACAGATCAGAATCATTTGTGACCATCACGGCCATTTCAAAATCTTTCTTGTAGGCGTCATTTACTAAATGGACGGCCAGATTGACGTCCGAGCCTTTCTCCTCAGTCTTTACGACTCGCGCATATTGCTGCGGATTCGTATTTGCTAAAGGCATCATCACGTCCTTCGTCAGAAATCTTCCTTCGATGATCTCAATTTGCGGTACCGTCGATAGAGCTCGGAAATATGTGTTTTGACGAATTGGCTGATCTGGGTCAGAGGCTCTAGCTGAAACTCGGGCGGTAAAATACTTGACCTTATTTATTGAGTCATTTGGGAACAGTAGCTGACAGGCCTTAAATGGATTGAGCCATTTATACGGCGTTCCCCTTGTCGCACCGTAATAAAGATTAAACCCATCGATATAAACGTTTATGTTCATCAAAACGTGAGTGAAAAACGCAGAAGGCGAAGTAATTGCTTACCCCGCCCTCGCACCCGCCTGTCGAAACAAACGGGGGAATATGTGAGAAGCATAACTCCGATCACTCAATCGTGTCAATGGACGGGCCTCTGCGCTCATCAAGAATCAGAACAAATGCTTCAGAGGTCAAACGGAGAATACATCTGAACTGCTGGGAAATCTACAGTTGCTCGAAATTTCGGTTCATACCAATCAATATTGTGTGTAGCCTGAATCTTACCGTCGACAACCTTGAAGTCTTCAAATCTAAGGTTTTCTTCTGTCCTTTCCCGGCCGTACAAAAACCATTCCCATCGAACCCATGAAGCAGATTTTATCTCGAATTCCGATCCACTGATCTTTGATTTCGAAGGATCCCAAACTGACAAAGTCTCATCTTCATTAAACCGAATCGTCAAAACATTCTCTACCGCCGATGCCGAAACTACTTGGTGTCCGTTGTCATAGGGACGCCCAAACCACTCGCCGAAGAATCTTAGCGAACCGGCCTTTATCTTTGAAACTGTCCTGTTGATCTCTGTCGCAATGGATTGAGCTTCAGTCATGACGTCACCACCCCAAAATATAAGCAAACATCAACGGAGCCACGATCGATGCATCCGATTCCACAATAAATTTAGGCGTCGTCGCTTCGAGTTTGCCCCAGGTGATCTTCTCATTCGGCACGGCTCCTGAATACGAACCGTACGATGTGGTCGAATCCGAGATCTGACAAAAATAGCCCCAGACAGGAACGCCGTCTCGCTGGAGGTCCTGGTGAAGCATGGGCACGACGCAGATCGGGAAATCGCCGGCGATGCCGCCGCCTATTTGGAAGAATCCGATGGTTGAGTCGTCGGTCGCGTTCGCGGTGTACCATTCGGCGAGGGACATCATGTATTCGATGCCGGTGCGGACGGTGTGGACGTTTTTGATGTCGCCGGTGATGACGTGGCCCGCGAACATATTGCCCATCGTCGAATCTTCCCAGCCCGGCACGACCATAGGCAGGTTTTTCTCCATCGCGGCGTACATCCACGAATCTTTGAGGTCGATCTGGTAATACTCCTCAAGCGAGCCGTTTTTTAGCACCTGATACATGAATTCGTGCGGGAAGTACTGTTTGCCTTCCTGATCGGCCTTGGTCCAGACATCGACCATCGCCTTTTCCAATCGCCGCATCGCTTCCATCTCGGGGATACACGTGTCGGTCACGCGGTTCATATGGCGGTCGAGCAGGTCCTGTTCGTCAGCCGGCGTCAGGTCGCGGTAATGCGGCACGCGCTCGTAGAAGTCGTGGGCGACAAGGTTGAACAGGTCTTCTTCGAGATTGGCTCCCGTGCAGGAAATGATCTGCACCTTGTCCTGACGGATCATCTCCGCCAGACTCAAGCCCAATTCGGCTGTCGACATCGCTCCCGCGAGCGTGATCATCATCTTCCCGCCGCCATCGAGGTGCTTGACGTAAGCTTCCGAAGCGTCGATAAGGGCCGCCGAATTGAAATGGCGGTAATGGTGTTTGATAAAATCGGTGATCTGGTTATTCATGATTAAATTGCCCGCGAATTGCTGCAAGTATTTAAAGGAAATAATACCGCATTCCGGGCCTGTCATGCATTTTTACTGTCGGTCTTTAGCGGTCTAAATGAATCTGTTCGAGCTCTGTTTTCGAAGTTAACAGCGAACAAAAAGTATGCAATATAGGTTAGATTAATTTCCAGTATCGAGGAAACTATGCCGATAATGATCGTCCTTTCATTAGTTCTCAACATTGCAGTACTCATCCCGGTCTGTGCGGGGCTTTTAACGAACGCAGCATGGGTCCGCCAGAGTTACGGCGATCACACGCCTGCTCGAAGCATTCTACTGTCGATATACATTTCGATCCTTCTAGCGTCTTCCCTACTCTTGATCGTCTCAAGACCGGAAGCAGCCTCGGCGTTATTATTCGTGCAGATCGTATATAAAATTACCACGCCATTTACCGTTAGAACCTTCAAAAACCCCGTTGTTATAAGCAATCTTTTGATCGCCGCTTTTCACACCGCGACACTTCTGACTGTATGGAGAAGCTTCTGAACAGGCTGAACGGCCGCCCAAAAAGTTGCCAACTCGGTGCACGAACTGCTTTAATGAGGAAAATTCAAAAGATGGAGACGGATCCGTATGGATCGAACTAAATAAAAATGGCCAAGAATCTATTTTTGTTTATCTCTTTTGTTTGCTTTTCACAAACCGCGGCGATCGGGCAGGATCGCAAGGTGCCGACGCAGATCAATTCGGGCTGGTAAATTACATCTCTGCGACCAGAGACCGAATTGTGGCGAGTTCGTTTCGACGTTTGATATTGTCAGGCGATCTTGCCGCGAGATTTTCGAATATTGGTAAGGCAGTCTCAAACTGAATGCGAGCGGCAATTCGATCGCGGTTGTCGAGGGCGGCTTCGCCGAGGCGCTGGTAACTCATTGCAAGGTCTTGTTGCCAATCAACATTTTCGGGGTCTGAGGCTGTCAGCTCTTTAAAAGCCGCGTGGGCATGCTCGTAATGCTCTCGAGCTTTAGGCTTGCTGCCGGTCTGAAATAGGGCGTCGGCCAGAAATCGCTGGGCGTTGGCGATGCGGTGGCGGTTCATCAGGTTTTGTCTGTCCTGTTCGGAGACCTTTCGATAACCCACGAGGGCTTTTTCGAGCGGGTCGATCGATTCACGAAACAGACGATTTCTGACCATCGCTTTGCCAAATTCCAAACGGCAATCGGCAAGGCCGTATTCCTCGCCGAGGTTCCCAGGATCGGCGGCGAGGATCGCTTCCTGCATCTTGATGCCTTCGCTGAAGTGCTTGATGGATTCCGCGATCTGCCCGTCCTCGCTCAGCGCCACGGCGTACCAGACGAGGGCTCCGCTAACGACGCCGCGAGAGACGTTATCGCTTTCGTCTTTAGCCAGTATTTCGCGTTCGATCGCGAGCAGCGTTCCGTAGTCTTTCAAGCCCTCAGCGGTTTGGCCCGTTTCTATGTTAACGAAGCCGCGGAACGATGAAATGATGCCGAAATTGCGGCGGTACTTCGTATTTTCCGGGTTTTCCGCCATTAAGACGCGATATAGAGCGAGCGAATCTTCGTAGTAACGAAGTGCTTCGCTCAGGGCTCCGCTGCGAACCGAGGTTTGGCCGAGCCGTGCCAGCAAACGGGCTTGCTGATGGCGAAATTCGCTGTTCGATGAGGCGGCTTGAGATGCAAGCAACTCATTGCCTTTAGAGTAGTTCTCTCGCGCTTCGGCGAGCCGTCCGATCGCGACCAGGATGTCGCCGATCTTCATGCGGCTGTCGCTAACCGCGATCGCTCTTGCTGTTGAGGGATCGGATCTGAATAGATTTTCTCTAAGCCCAAGAGCCTTCTGATGGCTCGTCAGTGCTTCCGAGGTTTTGCCGGACGAAGGCTTGAAAAGCTCCGACTGCACGTCGCCGATCTTTTCGTAGGCGGTGGCGAGTTCGCTTTCGAGTTCGGTGTCGTCGGAAGATTCGGCGGCTAGCCTGTCGAGGTATTCGATCGCCCGCTGCACGAGCAGCTCGCGGGCCTTGATCGGGCTGCTCATGATCTGTTCGTTGATCTCGAACATGAAGGAATTTGCGAACTGCCGAACGTCATTAAATCTACGCTCGGCCTTAGCCCGCTCGACGCTCGCGATGCGTGCCTGATACATCGTCGCCGCAAGGCCTCCCATGAGCGTGATCAGAATGATAACCGCCGCGACAACGCCAACCTTATGCCGCCGGACGAATTTCCCTGTGCGGTAATTCCACGTATCTTTCGTCGCCGAAACCGGAAGGCGCTTGAAATGTCGCCGGATGTCTTCGCTGAACTGTTCGACGGAGAGATATCGCCGCGATGGCTCTTTTCTGAGAGCCATCAAAACGATACTGTCGAGGTCGCCTTTTAAACGCGGGCCCTTGTTCAGGACGACGTCCGAACTTCCCCGTCCCGTAACCGCCGACGGCGTTGGCGGAGCGGATTCGGTCAATGTCCGGATCATTTCCGCGATGTTTTTATCATTCAGCTCGAAGGGCCGCGAGCCAGTCAGGAGTTCGAAAAGGATAACCCCAAGTGAGTAGATATCCGTCGCGGTCGAAAGCGGCTCACCGCGAACCTGCTCGGGCGAGGCGTATTCCGGTGTGAAGGCAAACGCCTGCGTCCGCGTTTCGTTGCCGCCGTCGGATTTTAAGAGCTTTGCGATGCCGAAATCGAGGAGCTTTACCGTGCAGTCGCTCGTAACAAAAACATTCGACGGTTTGAGATCGCGGTGAATGACAAGCTTTTGATGGGCGAACGAAACCGCTGAGCAGACCTCGCGAAACAGGTCGAGGCGTTCGTCGATCGATAGGTTCTTTGCGTTTGCGAATTCGATGATCGACGCGCCCTCGATGTATTCCATCACGAGGTAAGGCTGGCCGTCGCCGGTCGTTCCGCCGTCGATAAGATGGGCGATGTTTGGATGGTCAAGCGTGGCAAGGATCTGGCGTTCGTTGCGAAATCGACGCAGCAGCTCAGCCGAACCGACCGCACTGTTGATGATCTTGATCGCAACACGCTGTTCAAACTCACCATCCGAGCGCTCCGCCAGGAATACGGCTCCCATTCCGCCGGCTCCGATCTCATCAATGATCCGGTAGCGCCCAATTTCTGTGCCGATCCGCGACGTTCGTTCATTCGGGAGCGATGAAAATGCGATATCTTCGAGCGGGTCGGTGCCATCGGTTTCGAACCGCAGCAGTTCGTTCACCTCATCGATGAGGCTCTGGTCGCCTGCGCACGAACGAGCGAGAAAAACCTCGCGCTGTTCAGCCGGGGTGTCGATTGCCACCTCAAGCAGCGATTTGACCTTTTGCCATCGGCTCGCGTCCATCAGATTCATCACCTACGCCATCATGATATCCCATCTCTAACCCATCGCCGCACCCATCTCAAAAAGTCCGATTTCCACAAAAATCCCACATTCTCGCCAACAAAACCGACGATTCTTGAGCATATATAACGTTTGACCAATCGCAAGAATAACTCTACCAATCTGTCGGTCAATGGGTGGAAACAGGTTATTTTCCTCTACCAATTGAGGGGGTGATTCTGGCTCGCAGAGCGGCATGTGAATCGCTCAGAATGCCCTGTTTATAGGCATTCTGAGCTAGACCAAGTCAAAAGTGTGAATCGATTCACACTTTTTTATTAGGACTTTTTGGTAAAGTTGAGCCAAAAGTGATCTTACCGAAAGTGAACGTCCAAAAAGTAGATGAGCCCAGAATATTTTCACCAGACTGAGAGCAAAAAACTCGGACTATCCTCGCCCGAGTTTTTTACCTGCTTCACCTTATTTAGCTCTCGCTGCTAGAACGATTCCCCAAAACTGACTTCGCCCGCGACCGCGACCTGATATGCGGAAACGCGGCGTTCGAAGAAGTTGGCTAGTTCCTGGACGTCCTGTAGGTCCATGAAGTCGAACGGATTTTTCGCTCCGTAGACCTTTGGCAGGCCGAGCATGACGAAACGCTGGTCGGCGATGTATTCGAGATACTGCCGCATATTTGCGATCGAGAGGCCCGAGACGCCGAGGCCGAGGACGTCTTCGGCGAACTGCATTTCGCAATCGACCGCTTCGTCGATCATCTGGACGATCTGGCGGTTGAGCGATTCGTCGAATAGATCTGGCTCTTCTTTGCGGACTTCGCCGATCACGTCGAGGGCAAAAGCCATGTGGGCGGATTCGTCGCGGAAAACCCAGTTCGTTCCCGCCGCGAGGCCGTGGAGCAAGCCTTTAGAACGGAGAAAATAGACGTATGCAAATGCGGCAAAGAAAAACAGGCCTTCGATACAGGTCGCAAAGCAGATCAGATTGAGCAGGAACTGTCTGCGGTCTTCCTTGGTTTCGAGAGCGTGCAGATTCTGGATCGAATCGATCCATTTGAAGCAAAACTCGGCCTTTTTATGGATCGACGGAATATTGTTGACGGCGGCGAAAGCTTGCTCGCGTTCGTGGTGGTCCGGAATGTAGGTGTCGAGCAGCGTCAGGTAAAACTGAACGTGGACCGCTTCCTCAAAAAGCTGCCGCGACAGATACATCCTCGCCTCGGGCGAATTGATGTGCTTGTAGAGATTGAGAACGAGATTGTTAGAAACGATACAGTCTCCTGTCGCAAAAAAAGCGACAAGGCGGTTTATCATATGACGCTCTGAAGCAGACATCTTGTTGCGGAGATCGTTTACGTCGGTCGAGAAATCAACCTCTTCTACTGTCCAAGTGTTTTTGATCGCATTTTTGTACATCTCGTAAAACTGCGGGTACTTCATTGGACGAAGAGTTAGGTTAAAGCCATTATCGAGCAACATGATTTTGAATCTCCTGAAATTCGTATGAATACGCAAATAGAGTCGTTTTAAATCGCCCACGCCGCGTTAAAAATCGCCACGAGCCGCACTTTAATTTACATTTGACGAAACGTGCGAATCGTCAACTATAAAAGATGTTTCTTTAGTAAATAACAAAGAACGAATGAAAACGATTACCACTACAGAATGGACGATATTGTATCCTCTGACAGGACAAATACCAAGCGGTAGTGGTTGATTGTGGACAACGTCTCTTGTCTTGTGTTCGTGGAATTTCACTAAGTCGATGCAGATAAAGGAGATTTTTATCAAAAAAAGACGGCCCCAACATTGTCGGGACCGTCGTTAAAGAATGCAGGTAGTTTCTATTTACCTTTTCGCTTGCCGCCCGATTTGTTCGGGCTCTGAGTTAGAGCGGATGCCGCTACGCTCTTAACGTTAGCGGGCGTCCGCGGATTCCGCAATAAAGCACTGGCCTTCGATGCGACCCGCGATGAAGTCTGTTCATTACTTTTTTTGGGCATAATTTACTCCTTGTAAATTTGAGAGGGCCTAGATTTGCGAAATGGCGTTTTTATGATAGAGTTTCATTTGTCATTAAGCTCTATTAGATTTTCAGTTGGTTCGATATTCCGGCCCTTTTAAGAAGATCTTTGAACTGAACCGCTATTGTGGATTAGGCTTTTTCTTTTCGCTTTCTTGTGCGAACGCGAATTGGAAAAGCTTTGATACCAAACGAACGAGCATAAATGCGTTTCTTAGCCCATTTATGCCAGTAGCTGGCGACATAGATAATCTCAAACTCGTCTGTTGTCGTAGACATTTAGCGTACCTCCTTATGAAAATATGGGGAAACGCTATCGGCTCGTCAGGCACAATAAATGCCCGATGAGCTAACCTCCACGTTTCCACGGAAATTTGGAGTAAACCTAAGAGTCTTCCTACCGCTGCCAAGTAGTCGGGAAGGCTCTTTTCTATTTCTGACTCGAAGCTGAACTTCGAGAATCTTTTAAACCGGCCGTCTTACTGGCACGCCTCGCACGCTTCGGGATTCTCCAGCGAGCAGACCAACGCTTCCTCATCCGTATAGACTTTTTTAGGCTCTTCGATAACAGATGCGATATTATCAGCGGCGGCGACCTGTGCAATCCGCGTAGCTGGGCGTGAGCGAAGATAATAGGTCGTCTTCAAACCCTTTTGCCAAGCGTACATATACATCGACGAAAGCTTGCCGATATTCGGGCTTTCCATGAAAAGGTTCAAGGAAGCCGATTGGTCGATAAACGCTCCGCGGTCGGCCTGCATGTCGATGAGGGAACGCATTGGGATCTCCCAGGCGGTGCGGTAGATAGCTTTGAGTTCGTCGTTGAATTCGGCGATGTCCTGTACCGAGCCTTCGCTGAGCTTGATCTTTGTGCGGATCTCTTCGTTCCAAAGACCCAGAGCTTTGAGTTCCTGGACGAGGTATTTGTTGATCTGGACAAAATCGCCCGAGAGGGTTTCGCGTTTGAAAAGGTTCGAGACCTGCGGTTCGATGCACTCGTAACAGCCGGCTATCGAGGCGATCGTGGCGGTCGGGGCGATGGCGATCATCAGTGAATTACGCAGTCCGGTCGCCTTGATCTTTTCACGCAGAGCATCCCAACGCGGCATGTCGTCCGGCGTTACGCCCCAGAAATCGAACTGCAGATCGCCCTGTGCCGCACGCGTGTCGAGGAACGCCGGGTGAACGCCGCGTTCGACCGCGAGATCCGACGAAGCGTCGAGTGCTGCAAAGTAGATCTCTTCCTGAATTTTCGCCGAGATCTTGCGAGCCTCTTCGCAGTCGAATGGCAGGCGAAGCTGGAAGAAAACATCTTGCAATCCCATCACACCGAGGCCGATATTGCGCCAGCGGTTGTTGGACTGCGAAGTGCTGGGGATAGCGTAGTAATTCAGATCAATGACCTTATCCAGTTGACGAACCGCAAGGCGGACGTTGCGGCGGATCTTGTCGTAATCGACCTGGCCGTCCTTTACATAACGAGCCACGTTGATCGAACCGAGGTTGCAGACGGCGGTTTCGTCGTCACTCGTAACCTCGATGATTTCCGTACAGAGATTTGAAAGGTGAACAACGTTCTCGGGACGTGCAGTTTGATTCGATTTGCGATTCGACGAATCTTTGAAAGTCATCCAGCCATTGCCGGTCTGCGCCATCGTCCGCATCATCTTTGCATAAAGATCGCGGGCGTTGATCTGACGCATGAATAGGCCTTCTTCCTCGGCTTTAACATAAGCGGCTTCAAACTCTTCGCCGAACAGGTCAGGGAAGTGAGGCACGACCTTAGGGTCAAACAGCGACCACTGGCCGTCAGCCTGAACGCGCTTCATGAACAGGTCCGGGATCCAGTTCGCGAGATTCAGGTTGTGCGTGCGGCTGGCGTCATCGCCGGTGTTGTCGCGCAGTTCGAGAAAATCGTCTATGTCAGCATGCCAGGTTTCGAGATAGACGCAGCACGCACCTTTGCGTTTGCCGCCCTGATTTACGGCCGAAACGCTGGAATCCAGTGTCTTGAGCCACGGGACGATGCCATTCGAATGGCCATTGGTTCCACGGATCAGCGAGCCGCGTGAACGCACACGGTGATACGCTATGCCGATGCCGCCCGAGAATTTAGACAGCATCGCGACGTCGGAATATTTTTTGTAGATGCTATCGAGCGTATCCTGTGGCGAATCGAGCAGGAAGCAGCTCGAAAGCTGTTCGTGCTGTGTACCCGAGTTGAACAAGGTCGGTGTCGACGGAACGTATTCGAGCGACGAGAAAAGGTGATACAGGCTGATAGCTTCGTACGGACTTTCGGAAAGGCCGCAGGCGACACGCATCCAGAAGAACTGCGGTGTTTCGATCACATCGCGGGTTTCCGGATTCTTCAGCAGATAGCGGTCATATAATGTACGAAGGCCGAAGAACTCAAACAGGTCGTTTCGTGTATTGTCGATCGCGTCATTCAGTTTGCGGCTGTTGTCTACGACGAACTGAGCAACACGCTCGCCGATCAACCCTTCTTTTACGCCAAAGGCGATCGATTGTGAGAACGAGTGGATCTCCTGATTGCGAACTTCCTTTTCGATATATTGATTAAGAAGGCGCGCCCCGAGTTTGGAATACTCGGGCTCTTCAAATATGAGGCTCGCCGCGGTCTGGATCGAAAGTTTGTCGAGTTCCTTGGTCGTTGCTCCGTCATATAGGCCACTGATGGTTTTAGTCGCAATGCGAAGGCTGTCAACCGACGGCAGATTTACGCAGCAGCGGGTTATCGCGCGTACGATCTTATTGATATCTACCGGTTCGAGATTGCCATTTCGCTTGCGTACCTGCATCGAGGTCTGTGCTGCGTTGTCTTCCTGGCGGGTCGCCGCTGTTCCTGTCTGTGTAAAGAATGTGTCCATATCTTTTAGTCAGTAAGTCACGCGTTTAGGCTCAAAATGGGCCACGCTTTGATGTGTTTCAGGTGATTTTTAGCGAGAAAATCCCGCTGTCGTGTCTATGTTTCTCCGGCACGACTGCAATTTCACCGTTCGTTTTAAATTTTAATCACGCGGGTTTTGGAATGTGTTTCGCTCGCGTGGATATAGACTATATGGTAGAGGTTTGGCTTTGTCAACACAAAATATAGTGGTTTTGAAACTTTCTCATAACCCTTGTTTTTGCAACACTTAGCGCGCGTGGGGTAATGAAAAGGATGATATTTTCTGTAACATGTCGGTAACGTGTTTAAGCACAAGCATTTAAGCAGTTAGATAACCAATGTTTCGGTGGAAAAATGGAGGAAAATCTATGGAAAAGTGCCGATCTAGCCGACCACAAGCTCATCGTAGGCGAATCGAACATTTTCGGGTAATAATTTCGTATCTCGCTCATGCAGAATATCGTGATTCAGATGGGTGAGGAAAGCCTGTTTGGGCCGAAGATCAGCGATGATCGCCAATGCTTCTTCCAAGCATAGATGCGTCGAATGCGGCTTTATCCTCACACAATCCAAGACCAAAACATCGAGATCGCGGAGGCCGTCCATCGATGCGGGAGGGATCACTTTCAAATCGGTCGCGTATGCAAAATCGTTGAAGCGATATGCGATGACCGGCAATTTTCCGTGAATGACCTCGAGCGGCGTGACCTCGATATCTTCGCCGATGCAGAATGGAGCTCCGGGCGTAACGGTGTGCGGGATCAGTTGCGGCAAGCCACCGCCGAAGTGCGTGGGGTTGAAAATATACTGGAAAATTCGCCGAAGGTCGGTCCACGCGATCTCGTTCGCATAAACGCCCATCGCCCCGTGGCGAAAATTTAACGGTCGAATGTCGTCGAGGCCAAAAACATGATCGACATGACAATGCGT
This sequence comes from Acidobacteriota bacterium, assembly GCA_016703965.1. Classification (NCBI taxonomy): domain Bacteria; kingdom Pseudomonadati; phylum Acidobacteriota; species Acidobacteriota bacterium. The sequence continues at coordinate 262,634 of JADJBB010000004.1, read as the reverse complement.
AACCAAAACCGCATCCAAATGGTTGATCTTCGCCCGCAAAGCCTGTTGCCGAAAATCGATCGAGGTATCAACGAGGATCTTCTTATCGCGATGCTCGATCAGGATCGAAACTCTCAGGCGTTTGTCACGCGGGTCCTCAGAAAGACACGTTTCGCAATCGCACCCGATCGAGGGAACGCCGGTCGATGTGCCTGTGCCGAGGAAGGTGAGTTTCATTTGAGGTCTTTACCACAGAGGAACATAGACACATAGGCGAAGAGAACTATGTGTTCAATGTTCCTATGTGGTCGATCATTTCTTTCCCAAAATATCCGCGCTCGAAAACTTCTGAGCTGCCTGGGCCTTGAGCTTTTCTTCGGTTGCCTTTACCAGATGAACATACTGCATTCGCAGATCGCCGAGCAGGCCTTCGAGCAGGCGGCTTTCCTGTGGGTGTAGGTTTCCCTTGGTTTTGTCGCGGAGCATTCCCAAGATGTCCAGCCAGTATTTACCGGATTCGAGATCGAGCGAACGCTGACCGGTTGCGGGGTGCGGAACGGCTCCAAGAGCAGCAGCAGCGTTGGTCGCCAGGGTCGAGAGGAAATTTACAAAACTCGCCGGATCTTTTGCTCCCGGGATCTCGTCGCCATTGTCTTCGTCCGCAAACTCCTCTTCCTCGTCCATCGGGCCGATGTGAGTTTCCTGAACTGCGGCCGACTGCGGAGCCGCGGCAGTCGGAGCCGCAGCGCGTCTTTCTTCCGCCGGAGCAGCCGGTTTTGCAGGAGCAGCATCGAGCGTTACGCCTTCGCGGAGCGAGCCGTCAGCGTTGAATTTTCGCTTGTCAGCGACCTTATAATGTACTTCTTCGTTCTCGTCGTCGTGACCGATCATATATTTTTACCTTATTTCGATAGTAGCATTTTGGGAAAAAAGAATTCAAAATCTTGGTTGTTAGATGGTTGTTCGTCGATCGTTGTTCGTTAGAAGTCGTTTTCTTTCTTCCAAAACAATGATCAACGAACCATGATCAAAGAACCAAACCTATGTCAAAATCCTTCGACGAACTCGTCACAATAATGGACCGACTGCGTGCTCCGGGCGGCTGCCCTTGGGATGCGGAGCAGACGTATCAATCGCTGTCGCAATACCTGATCGAGGAAGCTTACGAGACCTTCGACGCGATCCAGGAAGCCGATCAAACCGGCGACATTGCAAATCTACGCGAGGAACTCGGCGACCTGCTGCTGCAAGTAGTTTTCCACTCGACCATTGGCAAGGAACGTGGTGATTTCACGATCGATGACGTTGCCGCGGGAGTTACACAAAAGCTGATCTTGCGGCATCCGCACGTGTTCGGTGATGCTAATTTTGCCCGTGCCGAGGACGTTCTCGACAACTGGGACCAGCTAAAAGCTGACGAGCGAAAGGCATCCGGCAAGGTTGAGAAGGTGAAAGATTCGATCCTCGACGAAGTGCCAGTTCATTTTCCCGCCCTGCTCGAAGGGCTGAAGCTTACCAAAAAAGCAGCGAAAGTCGGGTTCGACTGGGAAAATGCGGACCAGATATTCGATAAACTCAACGAAGAAACTGCCGAACTGCGATCCGCGATCGAAAACGGCGACAAAACCAACATCGACGAAGAGATCGGCGATCTGCTTTTCGTCGTCATGAACCTCGCCCGCCACCTCGACGTCGAACCCGAAACTGCCCTCAACAAAACTAACCGCAAATTCCGTCAGCGGTTCAAATACATCGAAGACGAACTAAAACGCGAAGGCAAAACGCTGGAAGATGCCAACCTCAAGGAAATGGATGATCTGTGGAACAAGGCTAAACCCCAGAGAGCTTGAACTTCTTGTTCTTTCCTTTGCGGTCTTCGCGACTTTGCGTTAAAAAAACTTCCTAACGCAAAGTCGCCAAGGAGCAAGACGCAAAGGAAAAACCTCGGAATTACTACGCAAACATTTCTTGAAGCCGATCGATCGTTTCCTTGTGTGCCGATTTGTCGATCTCACCTATTTTCTTGACGAGCCGAACTTTATCCACCGTGCGGATCTGATCGAGGACGATCATGCGTTCGTTGTTGAGGAAATTTACTGCGATCCGCGTCGGGTATTTTGTGGTGACGGACGAAAGCGGAGCGATCATCACGCTGGCGAGATGGGCGTTCATTTCGTTGGGTGAGATGACCACGCATGGGCGCGTGTTTTTGGCGTCCTTGGACGGCACGGCGTCGAGGCCCGCGAGATAGACGTCGAATCTATTTACCATTGCCACTCCTTCTTGTCGAAACCGCTGGTCGAGGCATCGCTCGCGAGTTCGTCGTCATCATTCTCAGCCATCAGCTTGAACGCATCTTCCCAACCCGCGCGCGGTTTCTGAGCGTTGCGGATCAGGATGCCGTCCGGGTGCAACTCAAGGTCGACCTCGCCAACAATGCGGCTTTCTTCGAGCAAAGCTTTCGGTATTCGAATGCCTTGCGAATTACCGATCTGAATGATCTGGGCTTTCATAATTACATTGTAATTACGACATTCTTTCTCGTCAAAGAAAAGTTTAGTGTCGCTTAGTAAAATTAACCGCAGATGAAGCAGATGAAGCAGATGAAGCAGATGAAGCAGATGAAGCAGATTTAAGAAGATCAGATTTTATCTGTTGTATCTGCGTCATCTGCGGTTAAATCATTTTGATTACCGCTTACTTTAATGCTATCGAATCAACTCCATTCATATACGGCCGCAAAACTTCCGGGATCAGGATCGATCCATCTTCTTGCTGATAATTCTCAATTATCGCGATCCACGTTCGTCCAACTGCCAAACCGCTGCCGTTTAGTGTATGGACGAATTCGGGTTTGGCTCCGCCGGCACGGCGGAAGCGGGTGTTCATGCGGCGTGCCTGAAAGTCACCGCAGTTCGAGCAGCTTGATATCTCGCGATATGTTTTTTGCGAAGGCAGCCAGACCTCGATGTCGTAAGTTTTCCTTGCTCCGAAGCCCATGTCGCCGGTTGAGAGGACGACCGTTCGGTACGGTAAACCTAATAGCTGCAATATTTTCTCAGCGTTTGCGGTCAGTTTTTCGTGCTCTTCCTCGGAGTTTTCCGGTGCGCAGAGCTTTACGAGTTCGACCTTTTCGAACTGATGCTGGCGGATCAAGCCCCGCGTATCGCGGCCGTAACTTCCAGCTTCGCTGCGGAAACACATGGAGTATGCGGCGAAATGCTTTGGCAGATCACTTGCATCGAGGATCTCGTCCGCGAAGTAGTTTGTCACGGGAACTTCGGCGGTCGGGATAAGGGCGAACTGTCGTTCGTCGGTCGTATGAAACAGATCTTCCTCAAACTTCGGCAGCTGGTTCGTTCCGAAAAGGGCGGTGCGGTTCACAAGATACGGCGGCAGGGTTTCAGTGTAGCCGTGCTCGGTCGTGTGGATTTCGAGCATGAAATTGACCAAGGCCCGCTCCAGTCTCGCACCCGCTCCGAGCAGTATTGAAAACCGGGAACCGGCGATCTTGGTCGCACGCTCGAGATCCAAAATGCCGAGAGATTCGCCGAGATCGACGTGATCTTTAGGTTCAAAATCAAATTCCCGAGGTGTGCCCCAACGGCGGATCTCTTGATTCGCTGTTTCGTCCTTGCCGATCGGAACGTCAGATGCGGGAAGATTTGGGAGGTTGATCAGTACGTCACGCATTGCTGATTCCGCCTCGTCGCGGAGCCTTTCGAGTTCTCCCTGACGTTCCTTAAGGCCAGCGACCTCGGCCTTTTTTGCTTCAGCTTCATCGCGTTTGCCCGACTGCATCAGGGCACCGATCTCTTTACTCACGGCGTTTCGCTGGCCGTTTACCGCGTCGGCTTCGCCGATCACGCGGCGGCGCTGAGCGTCAAGCTCGGCAAACTTTTCGAGCGGCTCAGCCGGAAAATTACGGTTCGCAAGTGCCTCGCGAACGGCTTCCAAATTATCTCTAACAAAGTTAAGGTCTAGCATGGTCAGTTATCAGTCGTGTTATCTGGCTGTAAGCAATTCGATCGTTTTTGCGATTCTCCGAGCTCTGGTCTCTGATGATTTAGCGTCCTTGATCGATCGAACGTTTTCTTTTCTCAATGTGTAGCTCAATGCATCGAACGCTGCGGAAACCCCGGCCTTTTTGAGTGCGGCGGCGAGATCCTCAGGAGTTTCGACTGTACGCTCAGCCGTGTCTTTTTCCAATGTAACTACAATGTGCTCACCAGCAGCGATTCCGGCATGTGTGCGGAATTCCTTTGGCACGCCGAGCATGTATTTGCCGCGCATGCGGGTGATGGAGCCGCGATATTCGGCTCCGTTGATCACGGCTTTGACCGGAACGCGTTTCGCGCCGAAAACCGCCTCGACATCGAACGGTATCTCGATGCCCGTCGCGTCGAGTTTTTCGTGCTTAACCAGCACCGTTTCGAATGTTTGTTTATCGGCCATTTTTAACCTAAAATCTAGAGTTCATCGATACGCCAAGGACTTATCGAATTTAGCAAAGTTACTATGGTAAATAAAATTCGCAAGGCTGTTTTCCCCGCTGCCGGGCTCGGTACCAGATTTCTGCCCGCAACTAAGGCTTCGCCTAAGGAGATGCTGGCGCTTGTCGATAAACCGCTGATCCAATACGTGGTCGAGGAATCGGTTGCATCCGGCATCGAGTCCATCCTGATAATCACGGGCCGCGATAAGAGTGCGATCGAGAACCATTTTGACATCTCGTTCGAAATGGAACAGATGCTGATCGAACGCGGCAAGACCGAAATGTTCGAGCAGATCAGGGCTATCTCAGACATCGCCCGCATCAGCTACACACGGCAAAAACAGGCCCTCGGCCTGGGCCATGCGATCTATCAGGCGAAGGATTTCGTCGGCAGCGAGCCTTTTGCCGCTCTGCTCGCCGATGACATCGTTGATAGCGAAAAACCGGCCCTGCAGCAGATGGTCGAGGTCTATGAGAAATATAACGCACCCGTGATCGCCACGATGCAGGTCGCGGGCGAGGACATTTCACGCTTCGGCGTGATCGATGCTGACGAGGTCGAGCCCAACGTCTTTAAGATAAAAGACATGGTCGAAAAACCTGCCTACGCCGAGGCTCCGTCCGACCTTGCGATCATCGGCCGCTATATCTTCACACCCGACATCTTCGAAGCGATCGAGCAAACGAAACCAGGTTCCGGCGGCGAGATCCAGATCACCGACGCGATGCGTATCCTACTCAAAAAACGCCCTTTCTACGCCGTCAAACTCGAAGGCACCCGCCACGACGCCGGCGATAAGCTCGGGTTCTTGATCGCTACCGTTGAGCTTGCGTTGAAGCGGGCGGATCTGGGGAAGGAGTTTAGGGAATATCTGAAAGGCCTCAATTTGCGGTAAGAACCTATCGTTTCTCGCACCGCAAATTTAGTTCCGATTTAAGCGGACGATACGCCGTATAGATGACTTCCTCAACGCCATCGTTCGAGATCTTTGTTTCTATCTCAAGCGATTCATCCGAATTGAGATATAGGAAAGTTCCTTTAAACTCCTTGTCGGCATTTTTTTCAAAGTTTTTCAGATCGCCGCCTACGTATTTTGAAATATCTACGCTAAGCTTCGGCGATACGATCATTCCGACAACTGTGTCTCTTTTTACATTCCAGGTGCTTTTCTTGTTCTCCTTACAAAATCCTTTGTTGTACCAAACAGTGACTGTTTCTTTTTCAGTTTCGTAGATATCGGACTTTCCCTTCGGTTTTCCCAAGAGCTTTTCAACCTCAGCTTTATCCGACTTCAACAAAACTATTCCACGCCAACTCCCACCCACCACTTGAGCGTGAGAGCTTAGACAAAAGGCCGTGCTGAGGAAAATTAGTACAATTGCTATCTTAATCATGATATTAGAATTCGTTGCCATTTCTTGACGGCTGGTTGCTCCCCTTCAGGGAGCCGAACCTTTCCGCACCTCGTTCCTAGCGTTCCGCCGAAGCGGCTGCACCCTAGGCGTATTGGTTTATCGCAGTTGGCGACCAGTTGCGGAAGCCCGCACGAAGTAAGGGCTCAGTCGGGATAATGACATTTTAGTTATCAAAGAACCTTTTAGGTCGATCGCCTCCAAAATACCAGTACTTCGGAATTTTTCAGAGAGCCCTTACTTCGTGCGGGCTTCCGCATTTCGCATCGCTAATCCAAACTGCAACACCAGCAGCAACAAAATACTTACGACCAACACGTACATTCCTGAATTCAAGCTTCCCGTCTTGTCCGATACAAACCCTATCAGCCATGTCGATGACGCGGCTCCCAATGTGCCGCAGATGAAGAGAGGCGTGGCGCGTCGCGTTGCGGTCGGGCCGAAGGTGTGTGAAAACCGCGAGACGTTGGTCGGGAATATCCAGGATGTGCCAAATCCGGCGATCGCGGCTCCGAGGGCGAGCAACGCAACTGATGACGCGGTGACGGTGACGGCCATTCCGGCGAGAACTGTAAACAGCCCTAGCAGGATCATTTTGTTCTCGTTCAGGAATCTGAACAGCAGCGGTGCGACGCCGCGTCCCACGACGAATAGAACAAAATAGAGCAGCGTCGGCGTCACCAAACGTGTTGCGTGCGTGGCGTCAATGCGTTCTGTATAGGTCGTTAGCCAGCCGCCCATGCCGCTTTCGAATCCGACGTGGATGAAGTTGAACAGAGCAATGCCCCAGGCGAGCGGCGTTGTCCAGATCGGTGTGGTGTCGACCGGCGCGTCACTGGGCGTTTCGGCGAGGGTAATGATGCGTGTCGGCTGGAAGAACAGGAACGCTGCCGCCGCGAACATCGGCAACGCAAGGATCAGTGTCGTCGCCCAGATATTGCCGCCGACATGCGTCGCATCGACAAACGGTTTGCAGACGATCGCTCCGATGCCCCAGCAGAAATTAAGTACGCTGAGTGCCGACGCGGAATTCATCGGGTTCAGTTCGAGCACCGTCATGTTGATCGCCGGCAGCGTCAGGCCGATACCTACGCCGGTCAGGGCAAACGCTGCAAGTGATGCGGGGAAAGAATCGACGTTCATCAGCAATATCCCGGTTGCCATGCACAGGGCCCCGACGAACGACGCCGCGAGGAACTGATTCCGCCTCGCAAAGATGCTGGTCAGGAAAGTTCCGAGAAGAGAACCCGCAAACTGCGACGGAAAATAAAAGCTGACCTGCAGGTCGTTCAGCTCGTAGTGACGCGCCATGATCGGCAGGAATTGCCCGATCAGCACGGTCACCGTTCCAGAGATCAGAAACAGGGCGTGCAGAATGATCGAGAGTTTACGTGTGTTGTCGGGCTGTGTCATTCGCGTAAACAGATATTGTGTCAGGCTGCGGGCGAAAGACAAATCGGTACGTCGCAAGATTTCAGCCCGAGAGCCGACCTGTCGCATTTGCGAGGCAAAATTGGGGCATATGGCCGGGGCATGCAGGTTATCGTTTTCATTATGTCGGCACGCATACAGTCTAAAAAGTGAATTTAGGGAAACCTGATATATGGACAGTTCCGATGATTGTTCGCATATCCGAGCCTTTTTCGTTAAAATTCAGTTACAAAGTGACTTACGCCGGATTTGGGCCGGCATGCGGAAATACAACATGGCTCTTTCCTCGATCGAAGACGCTGCGAAAGACATTCGCGACGGAAAAATGATCATCATCGTCGATGATGAGGATCGTGAAAACGAAGGCGATCTCGTCTGCGCGGCTGAAAAAGTTACGCCCGAGATCATTAATTTTATGGCGGTCCACGGCCGCGGGCTTATCTGTCTGCCGCTGACCGAGGAGCGCTGTAACGAGCTGCAGCTCTACCCGCAGACGACAGAGAACACGTCGAGCATGGGCACGGCTTTCACCACGTCGATCGAGGCTAAGGAAGGTGTGACGACGGGTATATCGGCAGCTGACCGGGCGAAAACGATCCTGACGGCTGTCGATCCGGCTTCGAGGCCGACTGACTTGGCGCGGCCGGGACACGTTTTTCCGTTGCGGGCAAAAAATGGCGGGGTTTTGGTTCGTGTCGGGCAGACAGAGGCGAGCGTGGATATTTCAAAGATCGCTGGCTTACGGCCGGCGGCGGTCATCTGCGAGATCATGAATGACGACGGCACGATGGCACGGATGCCGGAGCTCGAAGTCTTTGCGGCGAAGCACGCTATGAAAATCATTTCGGTCGCCGACCTGGTTCGCTATCGAATGCAGAAAGAACCGCTTGTTCGCCGGGTTGTCGAGGCTGACCTGCCGACACAATTCGGGGTATTCCGGACGATCCTCTACGAGAATGTGATCAATGGCGAAACGCATCTCGCGCTTGCGATGGGAAACGTTTCTAATACAACTGAGCCGGTGCTTGTACGCGTCCAAACGGAGAACGTGACCTTTGCAATGTTCGGGGCAAAGCTTGGTGAGGCATCAAGCGCGGTCGAGGCGTCGCTCAAAACGATCGCTGCGGTCGGCAGCGGCGTCGTTGTTTACCTTCGCCAGCGTGAGAATAATTTAGACCTAGTGAACCAATTGAAGACTTATGCGTTGATGCATGAGAAAGGCATGGACTTTCAGGCGGCCAAAATCGAGACAGGGTACGGGAAAGTTCACGATTATGGCATCGGCGCCCAGATATTAAAGGACCTCGGGCTGACCAAGATCAGGCTACTTTCGAATCACCCACCCAAGGTGAACGCGCTGGACGCGTTCGATCTGCAGATCGTGGAGACAGTAAGGTTGTAAGGATTCATGCAGAAGTCCATGCGTAAAAGCATGGGTGAATTGCGTACGTTGAATGAATCGCCCTTGCATACGCGCGGGCTTTCGCATCAAGGCATCGAAATAATGGCGGAGAACGAGATCAAGGAAGGAAGCGAGCTCGAACAGAGCGATCCGAGCCCCGCACGGCGCCGTTTCTTGACCCGTCGCAAGGCGTTCCTCGGCCTGGGCAGCATGGCTCTGCTTGGCTTGCTCATTTCGCTCATCGGTTTGATTGCATACAAATACGGCGTTTTCGATAATTATGTGAAAACCCAGTTCGGGGCGAAAATGGCCGACATCGGGATAGTCTTTGATGCCGACGTTTTTCGCGTGACGCTCAATCCGCTTGAACTTGAGCTTAAGAACGCAACTTTCAATGACAAGGTCAGCGGAGAAAAGCTCTTTTTTATCCGCGATGCCCACCTCAATCTTTCCGTAAAAGACCTCTATTCCTGGCAGCTTGCACGCGACGTGATCCTCGACAAGACCGACGTAAACGGGGCCGAAGCGTGGGTAACCTTTGATGAGAATGGGAAGTCGAATTTTTCTAATTTGAAGCTCATCGAGGATCAGAAGGGCTCGGCGGTGAACTTCAAGTACGACTCGGTCGATTTTTCGCTAAAGGACAGCGTTGTGCATTTTGGCGACAAATCGCGAAAGATCTCTGGCAATGCGAAGAACGTGGTTTTTCTTCTCTCACCCGAAGATCGCGACGTCGCGGACGATCAAAAACGCTACAAATTCGACCTAGCATCGACGGATTCTAATTTTATCTACGAGGAACGCGCGATCGAAAAGATCGACATTCGGGCGCAAGGTATCGCTCATAAAAATGGAGCAGAACTAACCCGATTTGACATCAACACTCCGATCGGTGAAATGGCGTTGACGGGAACCCTGACCGACTGGGCATCGCCGAAATATGCATTCGACATCAACTCGAGCGTCGACCTGACGCAGGCTTCGAGCATTATGCCGCTCGGGACCTCGCTGGTAGGCGTCGGGAATTTTATGGGCAAGGTCACGGGTGAGGGCGAGAGTTATAAGGTCGATGGCGAGATCTTTACGGAATCGCTTCGTGCCGACGGCGTTTCGTTGAAAGGTGCGAATGTCGTAGCGACCGTTAGCGGGACGAATTCCAATTACGAGGCCGACGGGACGGCGATCGCACAGCTCCTGACCTTCGATGATTTCCGTATCGATCTTTTGAAGCTTGCGGGTAATGTTCGCGGTACGGGGACTGATTTCCGCTGGGTCGGCGAACTGCAGGCCGCGGCGGCGAAAAAGGGAGATCTGACACTTGGCGGACTTTTTCTGTCCGACGCTTTAGCTGAATACAAGGACAAACAGATTCGGGCTGAGGCGGGAAACGGGCGGGCGAAGCGTTTTGCGATCGGTGATGTTGAGTTCGAGGAACTGGCGGCGAGGAATCTGAAACTTTCGCAAAACGGCGGTGCATTCAGCCTGAACTCAGCGAGCGCGACGACGCGTTCGTTTAAAACGAAAGATCTCAGCCTGCAGGGCGTGACCGGCCGCAATGTGACGGTAAAGCACCGCGATGGCCTGACCGAAGTCGGCCTCGATGGAGCTAGGTCTGAGGCCGCAGCGATAAAAGATGCAAAGGTGAGGAATGCATCCGCAGATAAATTCCGGTTCAAGGACCTGCCGAATTCGACCGCCGTGACCCTCGAAAATCTGCGTGCCGATCAGGTTACAAAAGACGGCGTTATCGTAAACGGAGTCGAAACGCCGCTCGCCGAGATCGAAAATACTAGAGCCGGATTGGTCATTTATGCCGATAGATCACGCGTCGCAAAGATCGATACGGGAGCGGCGGTACTGGGAAGCTTAAACATCGGCGGCGTGAGAGTGACGATCAGACAAGGCCGAGTCGAGGCACGTTCCAATGATATCGACGCCGGAAATGTAGCGCTCAAAAAAACGACTTCTCTTCCGGACGGCGGCAAGCTTGAGGCAGTAAAGATCGCGAGACCCGTTTTCATTCTCGAGCCTTCAGGACGCTATCGAGCGACGGCGGACATGACGCTCGGCGGCGGTTTGATCGGCAGCGTTGCTCTGGGGGCGGCTTCGGCAAAGGTCGAAGCAAACAATGACAGTGTTTTGTTAAATGACCTAAACGCCGACGTAATGGACGGCAAGCTGAATGGAAACGCCATGATCGCTCTAAATGATCGCGGCCGATCAAGCTTGAAAGGGTTGTTTTCTGATCTTGATATCTCTAAGCTCATCGCCCTGCAAGGCGGAAGCCTGACGCCGATCGAGGGGAAAACTACGGGGGACATCGATCTGACGTTCAACGGAACGAACTTTCGCAATGCAAGCGGCACCTTGAATGCAGCGATCACGGCAAACGCGGGAACTGCTGAACGGGGACTTATTCCAGTGAACGGCGATGTTCGGCTAACGGCAACGAACGGCCTGTTCAATGTTGATCGTGCAGATCTGAATACCGAAAAAAGTAAGCTGACTGCGACCGGACGATTTGATCTGAAGGATGAAAATTCCGATTTGAATGTTGCGTTGCGTTCGATGGATGCGGCTGAGATCGATCGCCTTGTTAGGGTTTTAGATCTATCGCCGGCGCTTGAGGAGCAACTCAATTCAATGGAGGTGCAGGTCGCCGGAAATCTCAATTTTGACGGCATGGTTAAGGGCAATCTGACCGATCCGATCGTTGATGGCAAGGCTTCGCTCGATTCGATCGCTCTTCGCGGAAGGGAATTGGGCAGGGTCACGACCGATGTTTTCGTCTCGCCTGACGGCGTTGATCTGAAAAACGGAAAACTAGTCGACGGCTCGGGCGGCAACGCGGAATTCGCCGTAAATATGCCAAGGACCGGCAGCAACAACGTCGCCATAAAAGCCACGCTGACTAATGTCAATGCTGGAAATTTGCTAGCGGCCTTGCCTATAACGCTGCCGGAACAGATCCGCGACCTCAACGGCCAAACATCCGGAACCGTTGACATTACGGGGCTTCCAAACGAATCCCGCGGCGAGGTAAATCTACTCGCAAAGAAAGGTATCATTGCCGGACAGGTTTTTGACGGACTGAATGTGAAGGCGGTTTTCAACGGCACTACCATCGATCTGCAGCAGGCTGATATGCGGATCGGTGCCGGACAACTAACTGCCAAGGGAACGTACGATCGCGCCGCGGGCAATTTTAATTTCAGCCTCGTCGGCAAGTCGGTTCCAGTGCCGCTCGTTATCGCTTTGCTGCCAAGATCCGACAACATTCCGGTCATCACCGGTGATCTTGATTTTGCGGCGAACGCGACCGGAAATTCGAATCAAACAGCGAGCTACAACATCAATTTCAGCGGCATCGCTCCGAATGTTCAGGTCGGCGACAACATACTCGGGCAGGTGGTGTTCAAAGGACAGACGGCAAATCAAATTTTGACCGCTGATCTCACGGCGACACTCGACGGACGGCCGCAGGTGATCAATGCGACGGCGAATTTCGGCAGCGAAGATCTGCCATTCATGGTCGCAACCGATTTTAACCAAAACCCGCTCGCTCCGTTTTTGGCTTTCGTGCCGCAACTTAAAGGAATGGCGATCACCGGAACCGGAACAGGCCGCGTTGAGTTTGGCGGGAATCTCAGTCAGCTAAATGATAAAGGGGTTCGCGAATTTTCGACCTCGGCTTTGACCGGCAAAGCAGAATTTTCCCAGCTTGCGATGCTGATCCAGGACACTCCGCTGTCGGCCGCGGAACCGATCCTCGTTAGATTTAACCCGCGCGAGGTCGTGTTTGAGAAAGCACGATTCTCGGGCGGCGGTTCGAATATGACTATTACGGGAGCGAAAGCCCTGACCGATGCCGGCATAAATAACCTAGCTATCGATGGCCGCGTTAACCTGAATCTGATCAACCTTTTTGTCAAAGATACCTTCTTTTCAGGGTTTGCTGATGCCGCAGTTAGATTTTCCGGGCCGAATAAGACGGCTTTGATCTCAGGCACCGCGAATGTTGTCAACGGCTCGGTAGCGACGTTTCTCGGTTCTGACAGATTTACCGTTGACCGTCTGAAGGCGCGAGTGATCTTTACCTCGAATCAGGTTGAGATCGAAGAGGCAGCCGGTTATCTGGGCGGCGGCAGGTTTACCGGCAGCGGCGGCGGAACGCTCGATGGATTTGCCGTTCAGCGGTTTAGATTTACGCTCGATGGCAAGAATGTGACAGTTCCCTTGCCAAAGGATTTTGTGACGACGGGCGATGCCCGGCTTGAGATCACTGGGCTCCGCGAGGCTAAGAACGAGAATCTGCAGCTAATTATCGGTGGACGGGTCTTTGCACGCCGGGCAGTTTATTCGAAAGATATTGACCTTGCCAATCTCGTAAGCGGCCGCCGCGATCCGGTCCTCTCGGGCGGCGGAGCAGGGGCGATCAAGCCGCCGCGGTTCGATCTAGTCATCGAGGGACGCGATGCTCTCGTCGTAAAAAACAACATTGCGGATCTAACCGCATCGGTTTCGCTGACGCTGACGGGCGATACGAATGAACCTCGATTATCGGGCAGGATCACGGCGAATAGCGGAACGATCCTCTTTCGCAAGGATCGATACGTTGTACAACGCGGCGTTTTAGAATTCCCGCCGGACACGGCGATCGAGCCGGTGATCAATCTGCAGGCTGAGTCCGAGATCGGCGGTTATCAGGTTTTTGTGAACCTCGCGGGCCCGCTCAAGGATTCGGAAGAGCTTTCGGCGACGGTTCGATCAAGTCCTGCACTACCTCAAGCCGATGTGGTTTCGCTGATCACGACCGGCAGCCTTACAAATGCGGCTGGGGGCATTCCAACTCTGGCGTCGACCGGCATCAACACGGCGGCTGAGATCTTGACCGATTCGATCATTAACAACCCGGCGCGAAAGGCAACGGACAAACTCTTCGGCCTAAATGTCTTTGAGATCGATCCGCTGATCTCGGGCCAGACGGTCAATCCGGGAGCGAGGCTGACGGTCGGGCGTCAGATCAACAATAATCTGCGGGTGACGTATTCGACGAACCTTTCGCAGGACCAGAATCAAGTCTTAGCCCTCGAGTACCGCGTCTCGAACAAACTTTCATTCGTCGCTCAATACGAACAGCGTTCACTGACGAACGTCACGCGAAACAGAGATAATTTCAGCTTTGAGATCAGGTTCAGGAGACGATTTTAGCGACGGGGAAGATGGGGTTTGAAAGCAGCAAAAACACAAAACTCCAGACGGCGTTCAACGCGCCGCCGGGTTTTGCCGCGCTGTTGAAACGAACTGTAGGCTTGGTTTTTCTGATAGTACTCTGCTTTTTTTCCGTCCTTTCTCAAAATAAATACGATAATTTGCCCGTCTCAAAGATCGATGTAGTCTTTACCGGTTCAGGCAAAAATGATGCTCTGGCTGAGCAATACCGGTTGATGGTACGGCTCGCGATCGGCGGTTCATATTCTGCCCCGCGAATTCGTGACGCGGTCGCTGCGCTGTATGAGACAAATAAAGTCGATACCGTTGTTGTGACCGCGGCGACCAATACTGCGGGGGATGTCGAGCTGCGTTTCGACGTAAAGAGAAAGACACAGGCCGAACGAGTTTCAGTCGTGGTCGGGGCGAGCGATGGCGACAAGATCACCGAACAGGACCTGCTTTTCAAGCTTAATTTGTTGACCCCTGGCACCGCAATAACGGAGCAGACACTCCAGGACAACGCTAATGACATACTCGACTATTTGCGCGAGCGGGGTTTCTACCGCTCAGAAGTTGTCTACGAACGGCGGCCGCTGCAGAACGAGAACGAAGTTGGCGTCACTTTCAAAGTCAAGCCGAATGAGCAGGCTAAGGTCGAGGGTTTTCAGATCAAGATCGACGGATACAACAAGCCCATACCCGAGAAAGATCTCAGGCTAAAAAAAGGCGGCTCGTACTCGCGCGAACGCCTGATGGCGGATGTGGCTAAGGTGCGTGAGATCCTCCGAAAAGATAATTTTCTCGCCCCGCTGCTCGACGAGCCTCGAGTTACCTATGACGGCGACGCGAATCGGATCACCGTAACGCTTGTGGGCAAGGTCGGGCCTAAGGTCGAAGTTACCGTTGAGACGGAAAAAGGCAAGTTAGGCAAAAGCTCCCAAACGAGGCTCTTGCCGATAAAACGAGAAGGCACCCTGGACTATTCAGCGATCGTGGAAGGCGAACGCCGCCTCGCAAATTACTATCAGGAAGAAGGCTATTTTTTCGCAAAAGCGACGGCCTACTGTTCCGTCACGCCAGCGATCTCAGATTCCGAGAATAATTTGATTCCGAATGACACACTATTTCTGTGTCAATCGCTGGGTGGCGAAGACCTCATGGGCCGTGAGGTTCTGGTCAGATATCGCGTCAACCTCGATCGACGGCTGAAACTCACGGATATACGGATCCGAGGAACCAATAAATTAACGATCGAGGACATACAAACCGTGCTCGCTTCGCAAGAAGCGAACCTGCTGGGTATTGTCCCGGTACTGGGCTATGGCCGCGGTTACACCAGTGAGGCGATCCTCGAGGATGACAAAAGTACCATCGAGTCGCTGATGTTTGAGCTTGGTTATCAATCCGCAAAGGTCCGCGTAAATCAGGGCGTATCGCTCGATGGCGAGAATCTCATTATCACGTTTGAGGTCGACGAAGGAATTCCAACCGTTGTGACTGGGATCGACATAGTCGGCAACAGCACGATCCCGACTGCTGACCTTCAGGCAAAACTGCCATCGTTGATCGGGGTCAACTACTCGCGTGCACGTACCAGAAACGCGGTTAGAAAGATATCGGAATATTACTCTGATCTTGGCTATTACGATGCCCGCGTTACGTCAAAGGTGATCGACCCTGAGGACACGGCCAGTGACCGGAATGAAGTGAGGGTACAGTTCAGCGTCGAGAATGAGGGTAAGCAGGTAGAAATAAACCGCATCCTGATAAACGGTAATGAGCTAACGAAAAGCTCGGCAGTTTCGAAGGCACTCGCTTTTCGCTCGGGTGACTTGCTCAAGGCGACCGATATTTATTCGAGCGAGCAGAATCTTTACGGTTCCGATGCGTTTTCCCGTGTTGACATCAAAACGCAGCCCGCGGGTGATAAAACGGCGGCTCGCCGGCTGACAGACGTGATCGTCAACCTCGAAGAGCAGCCTTCGCGGCTGTTGTCGTACGGAGGTGGTTTTTCAACTGACCTTGGGTTGAGTGGGTTTTTCGACATTCGAAATGTCAATCTCTTCGGCAATCTCTGGCAGGGCGGAGCCAGGGTAAAAGTTTCTCAGCGGCAGCAGCTCGTTCAACTTGATTTCATCAACCCGCGATTCCTGCGCGACGGCGAGAAGCGATTTGCTCCGCTGACGTTTTCGGCACAATATCAGCGTGATACTACGGTCACACGGTTTTTCCGATCGACTTTTGATAAAGGCACGTTCGGGATCGTCCAGCGGATAGACGCAGACGGTAACCCGATCGATATATTTGGGAATAACGTCGGTGACCCCACTATCAACCGGCTCAGTCTCTCGGTCGAGACCAACAGAACTATCAGTAGAAAGAAACGGAGCATACTCTTCTTACGTTATAAGTTCGAAGATGTACGGCTATTCAATATCGAAAGTCTACTTGTTAAAGATCTACTCCGGCCCGACGCTAAAACACGGATATCAGGGTTTGGGGCAACTTTTGTCCTGGATACGCGTCGCAATTGCTCTGTGAAATATTCGCTGCTCGATCTCATAGCCAAAGGCGAGCAATCGGAACCGTGCCGATACAACGCGAGCGATCCGACCCATGGAAGTTATTTGACGGCTGACTATAATTTTTCGGTGCCCGCACTCGGGGCAAATATCGGTTTTCAGAAGTTCCAGGCAAGCTATAATTTTTACCACACCTTTGCCGCATTGAAGAACACAACGCTTGCCGCGAGGGCGATCATCGGACTCGGCAGCGTTTTCTCCGATGACAACCGATTCACTAGTGTTCAATACCCTTCGCTGAACGGCCTGCTTCCGATCAGCGAGCGATTTTTTGCCGGTGGAGCGAATAACCTGCGGGGATTCGATTTTGAAGAAGCGGGCCCGCGTGTGGCGATCGTACCGCAAGGGACGTTTCGCAACAGCCGCGGTGAGATCGTGACGCTAGATCCTTTCACCATACCGTTCGGTGGTAACGCTTTGGCGGTCGTCAATCTCGAAGCCCGCGTTCCAATTTCAAGCTCGATCCGGGTCGTTCCATTCTATGATGGCGGAAATGTTTTCCGTACCGCGAAAGATGTTTTCCGTGCTCCGGCTGTCGTTGCAGGCGACATCGCTGCTCAGAATCAGCGTGCGGTCTGGACCCATTCGGTTGGCCTGGGGCTCAGGATCAAGACGCCGGTCGGCGGCGAATTTGGCGTAGACTATGGCCATTTGCTCAACCCGCCGCGATTCCTGATACCGCAACCGATCGGGCCGCCGGCCGAATATCGCTTGCGGCAAAGCCACATCCATTTCCGTTTCTCGCAAGCGTTCTAAACGATTGGAGCCGCGGCATCCGGCCGGCACGCCAGTTAGTTGGGCGTGTCGGCCATATTTTTTTTAATTTGAGTTATGAATGACCGCACCGCGGTTGCCTCGCTGCTGTTAGGAAAGATGCGGAGGAATTCCTCGTATAAAGCGATAGCCTCGGCGTATTTCTTCTCGCGTTCGTAGATCAAGCCAAGCAGCTGATAGATCACCACCGTGTCCGGAGCTCCTGAGAGCTGCCTCAACGACATCTTCAAATTCTTAGCTGCTTCGGCGAAATTGGCGTCTTCGGCCTCAAAATCTCCCGAGGCCCCAGCCCCTTCCGCTTTTTCCTTGTACAAAAGGCCCAATCCAGCGTAAGCCTCCGGCTGAAAGCCTTTGCCCTCGGCTATCGCGCGCTTGAAAGCCGCGATCGCTTTAGCCTCTTCGCCGTTCTCCTTGTGGATACGTCCCTCGACCGCCGCAGCCTCGGCAAAGCCGGGTCGCAGCTTGCGAGCCGCAAGGATCGATTCCAGCGCGTCCTCGGTATCCTGCATCTCGGTCTGAACGCGGGCCAGAGCGAGGTAAGCGTCGGGGTAATTTGGTCGGAGTTTTATTGCTTTTTGATACGCTTCGACCGCTTTTTCACGGTCAGAAAACGCCATTCGCTCGCCCTCTTGGAAGGCGAGCTCAGCTTCGTCGGTGGTTTTGACGAGAGCAATGCTGATCTCGCCTTTCTGCAGGGCGGTCAGAGGCACGGTCTTTTCCTTGAATCCATTCGCTCGAACGCGCAGCGAATGAGCACCTGCCGAAACCGTCTTTATCTCCATCCGGCCGGCCTTGTCGGTCTTTCCCCAGCCAACGCCGTCGATCCAAACGGACGCAGAAGGTTCGGTCACGATCGTGATCGCTCTGAAAGTTGCAGGCTTTGCCGCCTGGCCATAAACGAGCTCCGATAGGGAAGTCAATAATAAAAACGCAACGATAAAAACGCCGTGTGAAGAAGGCTTCGTCATAGAGCTAATAATACCCCTACAAGGTTCGACGGCTCAATTTCGCGATGGGTTGTTCACAAATGCGAATGGCGGATCGACGGCAAAATACTCAGCTTTCACAATTACGCCTTGATTTTTTCGCCCGCGAAACTATAATCGTATATTCGTGGCTGGGTAGCTCAGCTGGTTAGAGCGCGGGATTCATAACCCCGAGGTCGAGTGTTCAAGTCCCTCTCCAGCCACCATCATCTCCAAAAATGAATATTGGGTTGTCGCTTTTCGACAGCCCTTTTTACTTATTTTGAATAAGGGGCGTGGCGAAATACCCTTCTCTCGCTCGAACTGACAGGCGGGGCATACCGCGGGGCGGAGTGATCTTGACCTTTAGCCGACGCCATTTACCGTCCTGGCGGAAATCCTTCGGTACGTAGCCGATGGAGTATTGATGGCGAAGTTCAAGGGCGATACGTTCGCAGATCTCGTCGAAACTTCCGTCGGTCAAGCCCGGGTAAAATGCTCGGCCGCCGGTGGATTCGGCTAGGCGAGTTAAAGCACCTTCTCCGCCGCCGTCGCCATTCCCGTAGATGCCGATACCATAGATGATAACGTCCGATTCCTTAAGAAAACGCCGCATTTCGTTAAAGGTGTAGCGCGAGTTGTTATCGACCCCGTCGCTTATGATCAGCAACGCCTTTTTGTTGTGAGAACCGCGCATGACTCGATCCGCTCCAAGATAGACCCCATCATAGAATGCGGTATTTCCCCCCGGTTTTACGAGCGTAAGCTTATCGAGAACGGCATTGATATCGCGGGTGCGGTCTGCAAGCAGTTGGACCTTGTCGCTGAATGTGATCAGCGAAAACTCATCAGATGGATGGCTTGTGAGCATGAAGCGCTCTAGAGCTCGTCGCGACCGCCCGATCTTCCCGCCGCCCATCGACCCGGAAACGTCATAGATTATTCCGATCGAGGCTGGGGCATCGACGTCCTCAAAAAAACTGATCTCCTGCTCAACACCGTCCTCAAATACCGAGAAATGCTTCTTGGTCAGATTCGACACAACCCGTCCCCATGTATCCTGGACCGTCAACGTGAGCGTAACGAGGTCCGTTTGAACTCTTAACGGAGCATCGTCGGGATCGGTGATAGTTGGCGGAGTCTGTGCGGGCGTTGGTTTAGGCTTATCCTGAGCGGGCACTGAACTCGCTGCCCAGAAGAAAAAAAGAGAGAGAAAAACGTTCAATCGATACAGTTGAAACCGGTGTGGTGTGCGGAAAGATAGTTGGAAGATATCTCGCAGATCCATAATAATGCAGATCCTGTATGCTCAGTCTTGCCGCTAGCATATCACACGAATTAGTTTCAATCTCGAAAATTTAACGGCCGTTTTGTGCAACATACACTGAATTGATCGATGTCGAGCCAGTGTAAGGATTGGCGAATTCGATGTCATAAGCATCGGCAGTGCCAAAGATCTGTTTCAAATGTGTGGTGAAAGCTTCATTTTCGGGATCGTTGGACCAGAGGGCGAATGTGCCGTTCGGTTTTAGTTGGTGGCGGATGGCGGTGAAGCCTTTTGTGGTGTAGAACGACTCGTTTGTGGCGTCGAGGAAGTGTTTTGGCGAGTGGTCGATGTCGAGAAGGACGGCCTCGAATTTTCGGTCCGGCGTGGCTGTGTCAAAGCCGGTGTGGGCGAGGGCGAAGAAATCGCCTTGGCGGAGTTCGCATCTCGGGTCATCGCGCAGCCCGGAACCGAGCGGGACGAGGCCTTGGTTATGCCAGTCGATAACTGTTTGGAAAAGGTCGATGACGAGCAGGCTCTCTAAATTGTCGTTTTTGAGAGCTTCCGCAGCGGTGTATCCGAGTCCAAGACCGCCGATGACGACGTCGAGTTTGCCCTTAAGCGGCGCGAGGCCGAGGGTTGCGAGTTGCTGTTCGGCCTCGGTAAAGAGGCTCGACATCAGATAATCGTCGCCGAGCTTGACCTCGTAGACCTCGCGGTAATCCAAAAGCGTTTCCAGCCGCCGACGCAACGTCAGATCGCCAAGCGGCGTCTGCTGATACCCAAGTTCTTGTATATTCATTTTTTTAGTTAGCCTTCGATACGGTCAGCAAGCCCAGCCCAGCGTTCCATGTCGGCTTCGAGCTGCTCGGTTAGCTGTTGCTGCTCCGTGAAAAGCTCGTGGACACGGCCCGCGTCGCTGGCCGCTGTGACCATTTCGCGTTCGATCTCGGGAAGGCGTGATTCGGTTTCCGCGATGCGTTTTTCGAGGGTTTCGAACTCGCGTTTTTCGTTGAAGGTGAGTTTTTTTGGCTTTTCCTTTTCAGCTGTTGTAGGAACCCAGTCGCTATCGCTCCCGGTTCTGACTCGGGCGGTTGCCGCGTCGCTACTGCTAGCGGCATTGACAGGAGTAGACGCCTCGGCCTTGCGTTCGGCTTCTTGACGTTCCACGGCTTCCAGATAGGCTGAGTAATCGCCGGCGTATTCGCGGACGTGGCCGCCGGGTTCGAAGCGGAAGATGTTTTCGACCGTGCGATCGAGGAAGTAACGGTCGTGGCTGACGACGATCAGGGCACCTGCGAATTCGTCGAGGTACTGCTCCAGAGCGATGAGCGTCGGGATGTCGAGGTCGTTGGTCGGCTCGTCGAGGAGCAGGACGTTGGGCGAGCCCATCAAAATTCTTAATAAATACAAGCGTCGCCGTTCACCGCCTGAGAGATTGCCGATCACGGCGTACTGGGCCGCGGGAGCGAATAGAAAACGCTCAAGCATTTTGCCGGCGGTGATCTGGATGCCCTCGTTGGTGGTGACGTATTCGGCGACGTCGCGGATGTAGTCGATGACGCGTTGGTCGTCGTTCAACTCGCGGCTTTCCTGGTCGTAATAGCCGATGTGGACCGTCTGGCCGATCTCGATCTCTCCGCTGTCCGGCTCGATGCGGCGGGTGAGCATATCGAGCAAAGTCGTTTTGCCGGAACCATTTGCACCGATGATGCCGATGCGGTCGTCGCGTTTCAGCAGGTATGTGAAGTGGTCGATCAGGCGGTTTTCGCCGTACGATTTTGAAATGTCGTTGATCTCGACCACTTTCGATCCCAGACGTTTTGAGCCGATCGCGATATCGACCTCGCCCTTTGCCTGCTCTTTTGGAACGGCCATCAGCGTGTGAGCGGCCTCGATGCGGTGCTTGGATTTACGTGTGCGCGCCTTCGCACCGCGGCGGAGCCAGGCGAGTTCTTTCTTGATCAACTGCTCGCGTTTGTGCCCTTCGACCTCGCGAAGCGTGTCCTGCTCTGCTTTTTTCTCAAGATAATAGGCGTAATTGCCCGCAAAGCTCTGCACCGTCCCGCGATCTACCTCAAAGATTCGGTCAGTCACGCGATCGAGAAAATAACGGTCGTGCGTGACGAGCAAAAGGGCTCCGGTATAACGGGCGAGGTAATTCTCAAGCCACTCGATCGTGTCGGCGTCGAGATGATTGGTCGGCTCGTCGAGGATCAGAATGTCGGGTTTGAAGATCAGCTCGTGGGCGAGAGCGACGCGTTTTCGCTGGCCGCCCGAGAGCGTGCCCATCTTGGCGGAGGTGTCGGTAATGTCGAGCTTGGTGAGGACGGCCCGGGCGTTAGCCTCGATATCCCAACCGCCGTTCATCTCGAGTTCGTGTTGGAGATCGGACATCCGCTCCATCGTTGCGTCGTCATGAGCACCGGCCGCCACGTCGTGACAAATAGCCTCATAATCGCGGATCGTTTGCATCACACCGCTGCTCGACGCGAAAATGGTCTCAAGCACGGTCAGGTTTTCGTCGTACGGTGGATTTTGCGAGAGAAACGCCAGCGTCTGGCCCTTTGCGGTGACCACGCGGCCCGTGTCCGGCACCTCGACACCCGCAATTATCCGCAAAAGCGTACTCTTCCCCGAGCCGTTCGCCCCGATGATGCCGATCTTGTCACGGTCCTCAAGACCAAGCGTTACATTCTCAAAAAGCGGCTTAAATCCGTAGTTTTTAGAGACATTTTCGAGCGAGACGATATTCATAGCAAAACTTTAACGTTAGCAGAATATCGAGCTAGTCGCCATTGTGCGGTTTTCTTCCTCTACGGCTTTGCGTCCTTTCTTTGCGGCTTTGCGGGAAATTCTCCTTTACGCTGTGTTTCCCGCAAAGCCGCAAAGTTAAGCCGCAAAGTCGCAAAGGTTCAGAAGGAATCTATATCCAAGATGTCGCCGATCCGCTCGACGGTGATGTCAGCGTCGGGGTATTTCGCGACGTGTTCAGTGTCAAGAGCGTAGTGGCCCTGGCGTGGGAAGACGGTCGTCACGCGGTTGCCCCAGATGTCTTTGATCGCGGAGAGGATGCGGATCTTGTCGTCGACGAGAACGTATTTTTTCGCGGGGTAGCGGCGCTCGACGTCTTCGAGTTCGTGTTCCTTGTGTATGTAGATCAGGATATTGCCGCCGACCGCTTCGAACAGGCCTGAACGCTCGATCTTACGCGGTTGAAAGACCACGTCGCCGTCGGTGAGAATCACAACCTGCCCGATCTGGCTGCATTTTTCGATAACGTCGAGCGAATTCGGGAACAGGCGATTGGCGAACGGATAATTGATCAGATAAGTCGAAACCGCCAGCAAATGCGAGTCATACGGATGCCCGAGCCGATACCGCTGCAACGCCCCAAGATAATCCGCATAACCGCATTCGCTACGCAGCTCCTCAAA
This sequence comes from Acidobacteriota bacterium, assembly GCA_016703965.1. Classification (NCBI taxonomy): domain Bacteria; kingdom Pseudomonadati; phylum Acidobacteriota; species Acidobacteriota bacterium. The sequence goes on along the minus strand of JADJBB010000004.1, from coordinate 239,678 downwards.
TATCCGCCAGTAAACACCGCTCCGCTCAGCCCCAACCTCCCGATCCAAAAACCGCCGCAGATCCGCCGTCACGCGATCATTATCAAGCAGCGTGTTATCGACGTCGAAGAGGAAAACTGTCTCAGCCTTATCCATGTGTTAACTAGTCAACCTCCTATAGATATTCGGCATTCTCTCTGGCAGTGACAAAACGTCATCGATGATAGTGTACCCGACGTTGCCGTACAGATCCTTCAGCTCCGCTTCGGATTCGCGGTCGATGGTGATGCAGAATGGGGTTACTGCCATCGTTTTGGCTTCGGTTAGGGCTTCGCGGACGTCTTCGCGGGCGTAGCGGGCGTCGCCGTAGTCGTGATCGTATGGGCGGCCGTCGGTCAGGATTATGAGGAGCTTGGTGCGGGCTTCCTGTTTTAACAATTTTGCCGAGGCATGACGGATCGCGGCGCCGAGGCGTGTGTTGTTTTGGAACGTGATGCCGCCGATGCGTTTCTCGATATCGGCCGAATACTTCTCGGCAAAATCCTTGACGACATAGAACTTAACATTCCGGCGGCCTTCGCTCGTGAAGCCGTAGATGGAATAGACATCGCCGACGGCTTCGAGGGCTTCGCTCATTAGTACAAGGCCTTCTTTTTCGATCTCGATGATGCGGCGGCCGGGATGGGTGTACGGCTGCAGAGGGTTTCGCGTGATCGTGCGAGCGGTCGAGCTGGACTGATCGAGGAGGATCGAAACGGCCACGTCGCGTTGGCGGCGGAGCTTTTTGGTATAGATATTTTCGGACGGCTGGCCGTCGGCACGTTTGTCGACGACGTAATCAACGAGGGCGTTGAGGTCGTAGTCTTCGCCGTCGATCTCGCGGTTGATCCGCGTGAGATTTTCGGGCTTCATGAGCTGGAATTGATGCCTGATCGATGAGATCACGCCGCGATATCGCGAACGCGTCAGCTCGACAAAGGTCCGATCGCCCTGCTTCACCTTTTTCTCGATCACGCGGCTCCAGCCCACGCGGTAATCGTTCAGATCGCGGTCCCATTCGTCGTACGCAAAGGCGACATCGTCATCCTCGAGAGCCTGTTCCGGCATCTCGTTCTGCGACCAGGCCTCGGCACCCTGCAGCTCGTCAGGTTCGCCTTCGTCGTCGAGGCTGTTCCAGGCGTTGAACAGGTCACGAATGTCCTGCGCCTGCTTTTCACGCTCCTTTTTGGCCTTGTCATCAACGACGCCTTCGGACGTGTCTTTGTCGTCGTAGGCAAACTCGCTCTTGTCTTCCTCATTCTCAGCCTCAGTTTCCTGATTCTGCTCGGGCGAGATGTTTTGAAAGAGTGTGTAGATGCGGCTCGTTGCCATCAGGGAATCGGCAACACTGTCAGAACCGGGAGCGGTAGCGACCGGGTTCTTCGATGGATTGGAGTCGGCCTTTTGAGCAGGTGCGGGAGCCCAGTCGCTATCGCTCCCGGTTCTGACCCGTTGGCCCGACACGTATTTCTCAACGATAGCTTCGATCTCGCTAACGACCTGGCCATAGAATTGCTTTGCGTCATCCGTCGCACCGCCGCAGAGCGTGATCTGGAATAGCAATTCGAACGGCACCTGGTACATCGGCAGGTCGAAGATGTACGGGCGATTTGACCGCAAAAACGATTGCATCAGATCGAGGTCCGGAACAAGGCCGCGGTAGGTTTGGCGCAGGCGATTGTCGATGCGGGCATTCTCCATCGTGCCGAAGATCTTTTTAGCGAGACGGGGTTCGGGGAACGCAGTCAGGACTGTCTTGTAGTCGGAATCTTTCGGCAATTTCTTCCGCCGTTTTTTCGCCTCGGCCTTTATCTCTTTTTCCGATAGAGCCTTTTCTGCTTTGCGAACGTCCTCAAGATAACCGCCAAGAGCGAACGCATCCCTGTCATCCTCTGAGATGGAATAAAGCTCCGTAAGTTCAGCGTATGCTTGCTTTAGCTCGTCGGTGTCGCGCTCGAAAGTGCCGAATTCGATCTGGCCGGCACCATGGGCGGCGAGGACTTTGTAGAGCTTGAAATCGAGGTCGTCGTTGTCAAATTCGGCAACGGACGCGGGCAGATATATCGTCTTGCCGTCGCCGATCCGCGATTCCTGCGGCATCGCCGTGAGCGGCGCGATCTCTATCTCTTTGCCCGTTAGAGCCTCTACGTACATCCGCAAAATAGACTGAATTTTTTCAAGTGGAAGTCCCAGTCGAGTTTCCTGAAGACGTTCATTCGAAGCACGCGTTTCGAGAGCAAAATAGCTGCGGCGTGATTTTGAAGATTCGTTACTGCGTTCAGATAACCCTTTATCGACCCATTCCTCGAACTGTTCGATCGATACCTTTCTCAACGCTCCCGAGCTCGATTTGAACGCCGCGAGTGCACTTTCCGCATCGGTTTCGGCAATCTTCGTAGTTAGTTGGAGCACGCGTCGAATGTCTGCCGGGGAAGCTTTCTTCTTTTTGGTGAAGGATGCGAAAAATTTTGGTGTGGCCCTCAGGAATGAGATCAGGACCGCATTTCCGTGACGAGCGATCGAGCGGGCAAGCTTACACCAATCCTCAAACGCCGATTCCGAAGCCGCCAAAACTTCGCTGCCCGATGAGACAAAATGCAGCGTGACACTGCCGCCGAATTCAAGGAATTCACCGGCACGGATCATCAGAAGTTTGGCGTTTTCAGCATTTAGCCGTTCGAGCGACGCGGGCAGATTCGACCATAGATCAGCGGTCATGCCGCCGGTTCGGTTGGCAAATTGGGCGGCGAGTGCGAGCACACCGTCGGCGACCGCACGCTTTTCATCGCCAAATTCAGTGAGGACTTTCGCGACCGCCGGAGTGTTTTCGAGAAATTCAGAGCTGTGCTTCGCCGACCGCTGCGCGATCTCGGCCGCGAGATTCAGCACGTCTGCGAAAAGCTGGTCGTCCCCGATGTCACTTGCGATCTTTGGAACAAGTTTGAATGTTTCTAGCGAGATCGAACTCGACAAAACCAACTGCCGCGTACAGATCTGAAAGACCGCCGAACGAGCCTCGTCCGGCACGGGTTTAAGAGCACCGACGCCATCCGTAAAGAATTTGGCACCTGTATCAGCATTCCCCATCGCCAGCCGCCGCCCGAGCTCGCCCCAATGCCGCAGATCATCGGCGGACAGGATCTTCGCCGCCTTCGGTACTGCCTCAACAAACTCGCGGCTGACTCGAAGAGAGACGCCGGCCAGCGAAGCCGCTATTTCCAGTGCGGCCCGTCGTTTGTCGCTCGGCAGCCTGCTTAGCCGGGCGGCGAGCCCGGTTAGGGTGTTTTTTGGTATCGGAGCCTCTTCCATTACTTTTCCAAGTCTAAGAATTGGATCCGCCATTGTCCAAAACGATGGAACATATCTTTTAGATAAGGCGTAACTTAGACTTTCAACGGAGAGCCACTATGCTATTGATCAAGAAAATCGTCTATCCGCTGTTTTTGACCGGGCTGGTCGTCATATCGGCATCGGCCCAATCAGCTGCATTTAATTTTAAGCCGCAAAGGGTCGCGGTCGGCACGGTCTTTCATTACCTGAAAACCAATACGGACGGCACCAAGTCGGAGAACGTCTCGCTCTATGTCGCGACCAATGCCCGTATCGAATCGTTCAAGTTTCACGAGAAAGGTACACAAGCCGGCTTGGTAGTTGCAGAGATGGATTGGGCGGGATTTTTCCCCAAGAAGATCGAATCCTATCAGGTCTTTTCCAAAGAAGACCGCCGGCTCTTCGCAACCCTGACTTTTCAACCATCCTCCCGCGAGGTTGACGTGCTGATCCCGGCTTTCAAACCAGATAAAGAATCGGCAAAGATCGCCAGGCTTCCATTCCACCTCTACAATTTTGATCTCGCGAGCTTGAATGTTTCGTTCCCTCACCTCAGGGATCCGAAAAAGTCATTTGTAGTGGGGATCGCGGATCCGACGTTCAAACCGGACGGCCCGATGTTCGCCTATCGTGGTGATCTCAACATCAGGTATCAGCGAGACGAAACCCGTAACGGCGAAAAATGCCGCCTCTACGAAGCATCGGGTCCAGGGATCGGCGGGAAAGGCTTGATCTGGGTTAACACGAAGGGAAGCTATATTGAAGACATGGAATTTGACGTCGCCAATAATCCGGATTGGAAAACGTTCAAACTAAAACTCCTAAAAACTGAAAAGCTAACTCCCGACGGCTGGCAGCAGTTCATAGCTTCGCATTTCTAAAGCTCAATGATGATGCTCGCCGGCGACCTCGTTCAGTTTGCTAAGGTCGAGGAGCTTTGAGAACTGGTCAAAGTGGAACATCGTCTCGTCTTTACAATGTTCGCAGAAGAACGTGACGTCTTCGCCGAGGTACATGTCTTTGAGATGATAGGCGATAAAACAGCCGTAGCAACGCTGGATGCGTTTACCAAATTCCTGCAATATCTCTTCTTCGCTGTGGTCGTCCATATGTGTTTTTAGATTTTATCACATGGAGTTTTTCCGGCAGTGCTTGCAAATGATCTCGCGGTGTGGTTTTAATATAAGTCAGGATGCTTAGAGCTTTTTCACACATTCATCTCCACCATCATCACGTAAGCAAATAGCTGCGTGAACTGATACTCGTTTTAACAAAATCGTAAATTAGTTTTAATCCAAACGCCGCGAAACTTCGAATCAAGTCTCGATGGGCGTCGCTTTGTCGTTTTTAGATATGAAATTAAAGATAGCTTTACAAAGATCAGGAAGGTTGTCGGACGGTTCGACCGGGCTGCTGAAAAAATGCGGCATTGGCTTTTCGAATGGGCTCGGCAAGCTGCGGGCCGAGGCGGCGGATTTTCCGCTCGAGATATTTTTCTTGCGGGATGACGACATTCCGGACTATGTGGCTGATGGTGTTGCTGATATAGGGATCGTCGGCGAGAACGTGATCGCCGAGAATCCAAAGGCCGTCGACACGATCGAAAAGCTCGGCTTCGGACGCTGCCGTTTGTCGCTCGCGGTGCCGAAAGGGTTTGAGTATTCGGAATTGTCTCAGCTCGCGGGCAAAAAGATCGCGACGAGCTATCCGAATATTCTGAGAGATTATTTCACATCGCGAGGTGTGTCAGCAGACATCCACGAGATCAGCGGCTCGGTTGAGATCGCTCCGTCGATCGGGCTGGCCGATGCGGTTTGCGATCTGGTGAGCTCGGGCAGCACTTTGTTTTCGAACGGTTTGAAAGAGGTTGAGACTGTGATGTTGTCGGAGGCAGTTTTGATAACGCGGCGTGATCTCGGGCCAGAACAACAGGCGATCCTCGACAGGCTTCTATTCCGCATCCGCAGCGTAAAAGCTGCAGCTCAAAACAAATACATTTTGCTCAACGCTCCCGTCGAAAGGGTCGACGAGATCAAACGCCTCCTGCCCGGAATGCGAAGCCCTTCAATGGTGCCGCTCGCTGATGAAGGCTGGGTTTCACTGCATTCGGTCGTGAGCGAAACAGATTTTTGGGAAGTCGTGGACCAGCTAAAAAATGCGGGAGCTGAGGGAATCCTCGTTCTCTCGATCGATCAGATGATCAGGTAATAAATTCTGCGTGACCTCTGTGGGCTTTGCTCCGTGTTCTCAGTGTTTAAGAACGCTTCTTAACACAAAGACCACAAAGTTCCTTCACAAAAGACATGGGAAGAAAGGTTAGTGAACGAAATGCAAATAATAAAGAAGCCATCAAAAGAAACCTGGGCCGCGATGCTCAAGCGCCCGACGATCGACACCGTCTTTCTCGAACGCACGGTCGCGAACATCCTCAAAGACGTCCGCGAACATGGAGATTCGGCTCTGCGCCATTGTGCCAGGCATTTCGACAAGGTCGAGATGGAAGAGTTTTTGGTGACCGAAGACGAATTTCTAGAAGCAGATGCCCTCGTTCCTCAGGAACTAAAGGACGCGATCGCGGTTGCGAAAGCTAATATCGAGAAGTTTCACGCCGTCGACCACAGCGCTCGAAACGTCATCGAGACAACGCCGGGCGTGTTTTGCTGGAGAAAGAACGTTGCGATCGAAAAAGTCGGACTTTACGTTCCGGCAGGAAGTGCTCCACTGTTTTCGACGGTGCTGATGCTTGTCATCCCGGCGAAACTTGCGGGCTGCCGAGAGATCGTCGTTACATCGCCGCCGAATAAGGAAGGAAAGATCGATCCGACGACGCTGTATGCAGCGCGGCTTTGCGGGGCGACCAAGGTTTTCAAGATCGGCGGTGCTCAGGCGATCGGGGCTTTGGCGTATGGGACGGAGACTGTTCCGTCGGTTTACAAGATCTTTGGGCCGGGGAATCAATTTGTTACTGAGGCAAAGCTGCAGGTTCTGCGTTCAGGTGTCGCGATCGACATGCCGGCCGGGCCGTCAGAAGTTGCCGTTTTGGCGGACGAAGGCAGCGTACCGGCGTTTGTCGCGACAGATCTGCTTTCGCAGGCTGAACACGGGCCGGACAGTCAGGTTATTCTGGTCTCGACTTCGGAAACCGTGATCAACGAAACGCTCGCCGAGGTCGATCGTCAGATCGAGACGCTTTCACGAAAGCAGACCGCAGCGGCAGCGATCCAGAATTCGAAAGCGATATTGGTCGAGACACTGGAAGACGGCATCGAACTACTCAACGAATACGGTCCAGAACATCTCATTATCGCCACACAAAACGCCGACGAGATCGCGGAAACGATCATCAACGCGGGCTCCGTTTTCATCGGAAACTACTCGTGCGAGAGTGCAGGAGATTATGCGTCGGGGACGAATCACACGCTGCCGACCGGCGGTGCGGCCCGGGCGTACAGCGGCGTGTCGGTCGCGAGCTTTACAAAAAGCATCACGTTTCAACGTCTGACTGCCGAAGGCATTCAAAATCTCGGCCCGACGATCGAAACGATGGCCGCCGCCGAAGGGCTCGACGCGCACAAAAATGCCGTCGCGATCAGACGCGAATGGAGCGGAGGTCGGGATGACGTTTGATCTGCAGAGCCTGGTGCGTAAAAACGTCAGGAGTCTAAAACCGTATTCGTCGGCACGATCCGAATTCGAGGGCTCGGCCGAGGTGTTTCTCGACGCTAACGAGAATGCGTTCGGTTCGCCTGCTGGCTTTGGGCTCAACCGCTATCCTGACCCTCTTCAGCGTGAACTGAAAGATCGGATCGCGGCGATGAAAGGCGTTTCGCCGTCGCAGATATTTGTCGGGAACGGCAGCGACGAAGCGATCGACCTGCTGTTTCGCATCTTCTGCGAGCCCGGACGCGACGAAGTGATCACGTGCCCGCCGACGTACGGAATGTATCGTGTCTCGGCGGATATAAATGATGTAGGGGTCCGCGAGATACGCCTGACGTATGATTTTCAGCTCGACGTTCCGGCGATCCTCGCAGCCATTTCAGCTTCAACAAAACTTATCTTTATCTGCTCGCCAAACAATCCGACGGGCAATCTGATGAGCCGCGGATCGGTGCTGGAGATCGCACGGGAGTTTGACGGGATCGTTGTTGTTGACGAGGCGTATATTGATTTTGCGGACGAACCGTCAATGATCGCTGAACTTTCCGAACAGCCGAATCTCGTCGTTCTACAGACATTCTCAAAAGCCTGGGGAATGGCTGGCGTTCGCGTTGGACTAGCCTTTGCGAGCAGCGAGATAATCGACCTGATTAACCGCGTAAAGCCGCCATACAACGTCAGCGGCGTTGCCCAGCAGGCCGTGATCGACGCTCTGGACGGCGAAGCGACGGTAAACGCGTGGATCGATGCTGCTAAAGCCGAGCGGTTGCGGTTAGAAAATTCGTTGATCGGCCTCGACATCGTGCAGCGAGTCTATCCATCTGACGCAAATTTTCTGCTGGTTAAGGTTGATGATGCCAACGCCATTTATCAATACTTGATCGAGGAGAAGATCGTCGTTCGCAATCGAAACAACGTCGAGCTTTGCGAAGGCTGTTTGCGGATCACGGTTGGAACGCCGGAAGAAAATGAACGGCTGTTGGCCGCCTCTGTTCGATTCGGAATAAGTGATAGCTAATAGCTGATAACTGATAACAAAACTATGCAAAAAGTACTTTTCATTGACCGCGACGGGACATTGATACGGGAACCCGATGATTTTCAGGTCGATCTGCTTGAGAAACTGCGGTTTTTGCCGGGTGTGATAACCAATCTTGCGAAAATCGCTCGCGAGACCGATTTCGTGCTCGTTATGGTGACGAATCAGGATGGCCTTGGAACGGAGAGTTTTCCCGAGACCGCATTTCATCCGGCGCAGAATTTTGTCATTCAGGCTCTAGCGGACGAGGGAATTGAGTTTGCGGACATTTTTGTCGACCGTACCTTTTCGCACGAAAATGCACCAACCCGAAAGCCGGGAACGGCGCTGCTGACGAAATATTTGACCGGCGAATACGATCTCGCGAATTCATACGTCATCGGTGACCGGCCGACGGATGTTCAGCTTGCGAAGAATCTCGGGTCGAAGGCGATCTATATTCGCAATCCGTCTTTTCCGCTCGAGGGCGATGAATCGGCGGTTACGGTCGATGATTGGAGTGACATTTACGATCTGCTCCGTGCTCCGGAACGACGCGTTACGCATACTCGCAACACGAAAGAGACCGAGATCACGGTCGAATTGAACCTCGACGGAGCCGGCAGTTCATCAATCTCGACCGGGATCTCGTTCTTTGACCATATGCTCGAACAGCTTGCTCGCCATGGCGGGCTCGACCTTTCGATCAAGGCCGACGGCGATCTGCATATCGACGAACACCACACGATAGAGGACGTCGCGATAACTCTCGGCGAGGCGTTTTCGCTTGCATTGGCTGATAAACGCGGAATGGAGCGTTACGGATATTGTCTTCCAATGGACGATTGCCTGGCGCAGGTCGCGATCGATTTTGGCGGGCGGAATTGGATCGTTTGGGATGCGGAATTCAAACGCGAAATGATCGGCGAGATGCCGACGGAGATGTTCTTTCATTTCTTTAAGTCGTTCTCGGACAAGGCTTTGTGCAACCTGAATATCAGCGCGACAGGTACTATCGAACACCACAAGATCGAGGCGATCTTTAAAGCATTTGCTAAGGCAATCAAGATGGCGGTCCGCCGAGAGGGAAGCCAGTTGCCGACCACTAAAGGAGTTTTGTGAAAGTAGCGATCGTTAAATACAACGGCGGAAATACGGCCTCGGTCGCGAATGCTCTGATCCGTCTTGGTGTCGAGCCTTTGGTTACTGACGTTGCAGACGAATTGCGAGCGGCGGACAAAGTTATCTTTCCAGGCGTTGGCGAGGCTTCGACGGCGATGAAGTATCTGCGTGAACGCGGGCTCGATTCGGTAATCCGTTCGCTGACGACGCCGGTTTTGGGAATTTGCCTCGGGATGCAGTTGATGTGCGAGGCGTCGGAGGAAAACGAGACGGAATGTCTGGGCATAATGCCGTATCGCGTTCGCCGGTTTGAGTCGGACACGCTGAAGATACCGCATACGGGGTGGAACCGGATCACAGAGCTTAATTCACCTTTATTTGACGGCGTTGCGGAAGGCGAGCGTGTCTATTTCGTGCACGGTTATTATGTCGAAACAGGTGAGAGCACAACCGCGACATCTGAATATGGCCAAAGGTTTAGTGCCGCGATCGGCCGCGACAATTTTCACGCGATCCAGTTTCACCCCGAGAAATCGGGCTTCGTGGGAACATCTGAAGATTTCCTTAGATTTGTTACCCGCCTGTTTTAGTTGGAGGTGTCCTGGTGGCCTTCGGGCCCCCTTTTTTGGGGTTTTGTGTTTAAAAGAGTTTTTCTTAACACAGAGGCCGCCGAGGCGAAGACACGGAGACCCCGGAGAAATCGAACTGAACCAGTATTGACAGGCTCGTCTCAAGCCATGTGGACAGGAAGTAATTATTGCTGAAATAAATATGATCGAAATAATTCCCGCAATGGATCTGATCGGCGGCAAATGCGTGCGGCTCACGCAGGGCGATTTTTCGCGGAAGACGGTATACTCCGACGACCCGCTTGAAACGGCGAAGCGGTTTGAGGATGCAGGTTTGCGGCGGCTGCATATGGTCGATCTGGACGGTGCCCGGACGGGAGCACCGGCGAATCTGCACGTGCTTAAAAAGGTCGCGACCGGAACGAAACTCACTATCGATTTCAGCGGCGGCTTGAAGACGGAATCGGACGTTGCAGCGGTTTTTGATACCGGTGCGGCGATCGCTACGGTTGGCAGCGTTGCGGTAAAACAGCCCGAGCTTTTCCTGTCGTGGGTCGAGAAGTTCGGCAGCGAAAAGATGCTGCTGGGGGCAGATTCCCGCGGCGGGAAGGTTGCGATAAATGGCTGGCAGACCGACACGACAACGCCCGTTCTGGCGTTCCTCAGGAATTTCGCTGAGCGAGGCGTGACCAACGCTTTTGTCACCGATATCGCGAGTGACGGCGCAATGAAAGGGCCGTCGTTCAAGCTTTATCGGCAGATCAGGGCGGCGATCGCTGAGATACATCTGATAGCAAGCGGCGGCGTCACCTCGGTTGCGGATATCGACGAGCTTGACCGGATCGGCTGCTCGGGCGTGATCGTCGGCAAGGCCCTTTACGAGCAAAACATAAAATTGGAGGACCTCGCTAAATATGCTGGCTAAACGCATCGTCCCGTGCCTGGACGTTAAGGACGGACGCACCGTCAAAGGCACAAATTTCCTCGGGCTCCGCGATGCGGGCGATCCGGTCGAGCTGGCGGCGAGGTATTCGGCTGAGGGCGCCGACGAACTCGTCCTGCTCGACATCTCAGCCACCAACGAACGCCGCAAGACCTTTGCCGATATCGTGCGTCGTGTGGCGGCGGAGATCAATATTCCGTTCACGGTCGGCGGCGGTATCTCAACGGTGGAAGACATCGGGGCGTTGCTGGATTGTGGAGCTGATAAGGTTTCGATCAATACGGCAGCGGTGAAAGAACCCTCGATCCTGAGCGATTCGGCAGCGAATTTTGGTTCACAATGCATCGTTCTCGCTATTGATGCAAAGGAAACTGATGACGGCTGGAAGGTCTTTCTGAACGGCGGCAGAGTCCCGACCGATCTCGATGCTGTCGATTGGTCAAAACGCGGTGTTGAACTCGGTGCGGGCGAGATATTACTTACGTCAATGAACGCCGACGGCACAAAGGACGGATTTGAGATCGGGCTGACGCGTGATATTTCCAATGCTGTCAGCGTTCCCGTCATCGCTTCGGGAGGAGCCGGAACGATGGATCATTTTGCGGATGTTTTCGCGATCGGCAATGCGGATGCGGCACTCGCGGCGAGCGTGTTTCACTACGGCGAGATCGAAATTCCAGAGTTAAAAGCATTCCTCGAAATGAGGGGGATCGAGGTGCGGATATGAATTTGAATTATCAAAAGTACGCCGATGGATTGGTTCCGGCGATCGTTCAGGATGCGGATACGCAAACGGTTCTGATGCTCGGCTTCATGAATGCCGAGGCTTTGACGCTGACGCGGGAAACAGGCCGGGTAACGTTCTACTCGCGTTCGCGGCAGCAGCTTTGGACCAAAGGCGAAACGAGCGGGAATTTCCTGGACGTTGTTTCGATAACAGCCGATTGTGATGAAGACACTCTGCTAATAACCGCTCGGCCCGCTGGGCCGGTTTGTCATACGGGAGCAGGCTCTTGTTTTGGGGCGGCGAATGTAATGCAGCAGCCGATCGACCTATTGGTAGAGCTTGAAAACACTATCGACGAACGGCGTCGTGAGCAGCCCGAGGACTCGTATGTCGCCAGCCTTTTTGCAAAGGGAATTAACAAGATCGCACAAAAAGTAGGCGAGGAAGCGGTCGAACTGGTGATCGAGGCAAAGGATAACGACGCTGACAGGTTTAGGTCAGAGGCGGCGGATCTGTTGTTTCACTATCTGGTACTTCTACGGGCGAAGGGCGTTTCGATTGGTGATGTGATCGAGGAGTTGGATGGGCGACGAAAATGAACGACGAGGTCTGAATTCGGAATTCTGTGACGCGTTTAGGTAGAGCAGTTTTGCCCTAGTAGACCTTTGACCAATCTGCCGGATACCTCTACCAATCGGGGCATTTGTGACCGACAAGCCGGCCTATTCCTGTGACCAATCCGGTCGTTTCGCGTTTGATAAAGCCGTAAACAGGGCGTTTTGTGAAAAGTGTGAAACGATTCACACTTTTTGAGACCCAGTTTTCTCGGAGGCAAATAATTCACCTTTTTTCACCCCCCAAAAACTGATCTCCCGGTTATTTTACGACACCGCGTTTCGCGTTCGCGATGAAGTCGAGCAGCAGGTCGACCTCTTTACAGCCGGTGATCTCCTCGCTGATCTTTTCGACGGCCTGGGTGGTGTTTAGCTTTGATGAGAGCAGCAGGCGGAAGGCGTGGTTTAGGTGGTCTATGGTTTCTTTGGCGTAGCCACGGCGGCGCATGCCAACGCTATTGAGGCCGTAGCATTTGGCGTGGTTGCCCTGGATCGTGGCGTACGGCATCGCGTCTTTTACGACGACCGAATAGCCGCCGATAAAGGCTTCGAGCCCGACGCGGCAGAATTGATGGACCCCGGAATATGCTCCGACGCTGGCGCGGTCCGCGACCTCGACGTGCCCGGCCAGCGTTGCAGCGTTGGCCATGATTATCTCGCTGCCAAGTTGGCAATCGTGTGCGACGTGGGCCTGAGCCATCAGTAGATTGCCGTCGCCGATCCTGGTCATTCCGCCGCCGCCCTCGGTACCGCGATGGATCGTGACGAATTCGCGAATGTGATTTCGTTTACCGATCTCGGTTCCCGTAGGTTCGCCCGAGTATTTCAGATCCTGCGGAGCAAGTCCGATCGAGACGAACGGGAAAACGTGGGTTTCATCGCCGATAGTTGTTCGACCGTCGACGACGACATGCGATTCCAGACGGACGCCGTTTCCGAGTTCGACGTTTTCTCCAATTGAACAGAAAGGGCCAATATAAGAATCGTCACCGATTCTCGCCCCGTCGGAAATGATCGCAGTTTCGTGCTTATAGAAAGTCATTGCGGAAGTTAGAAAACTACGGCGTCGTCGTCTACTTTCGGATCGGTGCCCTTTTTTCTCAAAATAAGTACGGTAAATACTATCGTAAGGACAACCGCGATCAATGGTGAAAATGCTCCGGCAACGCCGGCAAGAATAAACCCGACAAGGCCCATATTCCTTTTTTTACGTTTTATCCCGAGAATTAGAGGGATCGTGCCGAAGATCAGCCCGATTACTATCCCCGCAGCCAAAATGTAGTAAAAATACTGCTGATAAAGCTCCTGCATTTGTGCCTGATCCATACGATTTTCTCCCTACGATCTGTTCGCGATGATCGACAGTATCTCAGCTTCGGCCGTGATCTGGCCGTCGACGCTCGCGACGCCGTGCATCTTTTGAACTTTGCTTCCAATACGAAGGGCAGTTACCTCTAAACGGAGCGTGTCGCCTGGTACAACCGGACGGCGGAACCGGCAGTTGTCGATACCGGTAAAGAACGGGATCTTCGAATCGCGGTCTTCGAATTCGCGCAGAGCAAGTATCGCCCCCACCTGAGCCAGAGCTTCGATCTGCAGAACACCCGGCATTACCGGAGCACCCGGAAAATGGCCCTGAAAAAACTGCTCATTTGCCGTTACCTGCTTAATGCCGACGATCCGTACCCGCGGTTCGAGTTCGATGATCTTATCGACCAGCAAGAATGGATAGCGGTGCGGAAGAATATTTTGTATCGCGACCGAATCAAGGATTGACATAATCTTTACACGAAATGTAATCAAAAAAGCTGGCAAAAGGCAATTTTGCCGGAGGCAAATCCCTATCTACCGGGGGACCGGAGCAATGGCCGTTACCGGACGTGTGTTGTAGTAGGTGATAAATTCCTTCGTGATATCGTACTTTTCGGACGCATAGATCAGTATTCCACTCTGATCCTTTGATGCGTCGAACACCAGGCCGTAATCCTTTGATTTTAAGTATTCACCAAGCGTCTTCAGAACCTCGGAATATACCGGGCCTACGATCTCGTTCTGGCGCTTTTGAGCCAAGGCATTGAATTCGTCTTCCTGATACTTACCTTCGCGTTTCAGGCGGTCAAGCTCATCGACCTTGCTCTGGACCGTTTTCTCGTCAATCGGAATGCCCTTCGAGGCGTTCGCCTGAAATGTCGCCATCTCCTTGTTCAGAGCATCAATTCGAGCAACGAGCTGCTGAACGGAATTGCGCTTCGGAGCAAGCTCGTTTGCAAGGGTCTTCGAGGCGGAAACTATCTTTGTGATACCGAGCTTTTCATTAAAAAAGACCGCAGTATCGATGACAACGATCTTCGGAGCCGACGCCGACTGAGCCTGGGCTGAAATGCAAATGCTCGAAAAAGCCACAAAAAGAATACTAAAAACGAAAGAACGAGTGACGGACATAGTGCAAAATACTCCTGCGTAAATGTTTGAAGGCCAGAGAGATCTGTGTCTCGTCTGACCTTCAGCCTTAGAAACTGTCTGAGAAGACCTTATTTAGGTGCAACGGCCGTGGCGGTTCCTGCCGGGCGAGCGTTGTAATAAGTGATAAATTCCTTAGTGATGTTCGCACCCGGATCAAGAGCAAGGATCGCATTTGCACTCGCCAGAGCAGCGATGTCGAGAACGACGGCGTAGCCTTTGGCCTTCGCAAAATCCTGGATCGCTTTGCTGATGTCAGCGGAAACGGGGCCTAGTACTTCGCCGCTACGTTTTTCAACTGCTGCGTCGTATTCCTTCTTCTTGAACTCGAACTCACGCTGCAGACGCTGTCCCTCATCCTGTTTTGCCAGAATTGCCTTCTGGTCGACCGGTACGCCCGGCTTCTGGAGAGCTTCGAGGTCCTTGGCGATCGTCTGAACCTTGGTCTGAATACTCTGCAGTTCGGTAACGCGGGGCTTCATTTCATTATCAAGCGCCGTGAGGGCGGTATTGTATTTGGTGACGCCCTCTTTTGGATCGGCAAATGCACCAGTGTCGAGCCATCCGATCTTGGTCATTGCAGGCTGAGCACCAGCCTGAGCAAATGCAGAAACGGCAAACACCGCTGCGAAAACAAAGCTGAGGGCAAACGTAGTAAATCTTTTCATTATCTTGTGAAACTCCTTAATCTGACAGAAAGACCTAATCGCCCCTCTAATCTTCATATTTCTTTGAAACCTATTTTACGAAAACTGTTGCTTACGGTTTCTAAAAAAGAATAGCAATGTTATCGAAAACCGTTGTTAAAATCAATTTGACCGGTGCTCCGCCTTGGGGCAGAACCATAACCTAGAATGTCCGTCCGACAGTAAATCTGAATCCACTCCGTTTGCCCGGCAAGAATATACCTGGCAGTTCTTCGGTGAAACCGAGATTCGCGTTCGGATTGTAATAGTATATCAGGCGGAACGGAACGTTAACGATCGGTACCTGGATGCGAAATTCGACACCGAGGCTCGCCTTGAAATCTTTCAATTTATTGAACTTAGCATTATCGACGTCGAGCAGTGAATTCTGCTGCACGTCGCCGCGAAGGAATAGCTGCTGAACCTGCGGCGAAAGACTCGTTGGGCATCCGAACCGGTTTCCGCGGCAAAACTCGTTAATGTAATCCGTCTTGGTCATTACGCGCCCACGATAGTAAAGGATACTGCCGAAGCTGCTTTCCAATACCGGCGTATTGATCAGGCCGAGAGCGGTTAGACGCCCGGCACCAAGGAAAGTCTCGTCCGGCAGAAATTCGCTGTTGATGCCCTGCGAGCCTGATTTTCGTAAATTAAAAACTGAGCCAACGTCGGCAAAAAACGCGAGCGTGGCTGGCCCGAAGATCGGCAAACGATATTCGACGTTGGTCAAAAGCTGCGTGTCACCACCGATGAAGCGGTAATTTTTCGAGAACAAGGCCGGATTCGCACCGCTGATTCCTGTTACCTGTCCCAGTGTGATGAGCTCGTTAACGTCTCGGGTCGGCAAGCCGGTGTTTGTATCATGAGTTCCCGAGGAGTTTGTCGTAAGTACAACATTCCGGCTCGTTACGTAAGTATCAAACGGGGCGACGGGCCCGATAGAACGCGAATTGTAACCGCGAATATCATTCTCACTTCCTAAGTAATAACGCTCATATGCCGGGACGCCGCCGACGAACGAGATCGAGTTAGCATTTCGTATCTTGTCCGTGATGGACCAGGTTCCGATAGTTCCGGCCTGAATTCTGAAGGCAAGGATGTGCGGATTCTTGGACCGTTTATTTCTGACCGGAATAAACTGCGAATAGGTAATATTCGGCTGGTACGTTCTGACGTCACCGCCGAGCCCAGCGAAGGCGGCCGTGATCGAGAGCGATTTACCGTTAAGCGTGTCAATACCGTTGGCTGCTGGCTGGCGCGTGTCGTACGCAAACGTTCCAGTTATGCGGCTCGTGATGATATTCGGCTGGCGATAGATGACCGGAATGGTAGCCGCCGGATCAGCACTCGCATTGACTTCAGGATCGGCAATGCTTGTCGCTGACAACTGATAAGTCAGGCCAACTCGTGAGAACTGCGTAAAGCGTCGTTTCTTAAAGAACAACTCCGACAACGGTGCAGTAGCAAACACATTTGCGCCATACGTTGTTTGGGTAAAGAGGTTGCTCTCGTCCGTAGTGACAGTTCCATACGGATTGTAGAGATCATTCAAGATGTCCTGGTTCTGTGTCAGGTATGTGCCTTCGCCAAAGAACTTATAGCGGCTCGCGAATACCGAGAAACCAACTGAGACTGGACGATCGCGGAAATAAGGCTGCTGATACGTAAACTGCAGGCTCTGCTGACGGTTGCCAGCTCCCATATTGAATGACAGTATCTCACCCGTTCCAGCGAGGTTGTTGGTTGAATATTCGAGGCCGAAGAACGAACCGCCGATGCCCGACAAACCGCCGTTGAACGAGATCTGCTGACGGCCTTTTTCTTTGACCTTTACGATCAGGTCGACGTCGCCTTTCTCTTCATCCGTGCGGATCTCGACATCTTGGTCCTTGTCGATCGGGTCAAAATACTGAGTTTGGTTGAGGCGGGCGACCGAGATATCGAGGTAATTCTGATTATAGATGTCGCCTTCATTTATAAGAACCTCACGACGCAAAACCTTGTCACGGGTAAACGTATTACCTGTGAACTCCAGACGTCGAAGCGTGAACTGCTTACCTTCTTCGATGGTGATCGTGATATCGACAATACCTTCATCCGGCTTTGCCGGATTGTCTTTGAATTGCGGGTCAAATTCTGCCGTGTATTGAACAAAGCCTTGCTGGCCATAGGCTTTTTTCAGATCTTCATAAATCGCATCCTGGAGTCTTTTTCCATCAGCGATCTCGCCTTTTCTAAGTCCGACATACGCGAGGATGAGTTGCTCGGAGAAGATCGAATTGCCCTCGACCTTAAGGTCACCGACGCGGAAAACCTTGCCCTCCGTGACCGGGATCCTGATCTTGAGGGTGTCGTCTTTTGAAGTGACAAGTGGCAGCGGGAAGGCTTTCAACAGCGGGAATCCGGTTCTTTTATAGCCGAGGCCAACGACCTCAGGTTCTCCGATACGAGCCTGGAAGTAACCTTTCGACCACATGTAAGCACGGACATTCTTTTGCAGGTCATACTCGAGTTTTCGCAGGTCGAGTATGTCCATACCCTTAACTCTCGAGATCAAGCCGGTTTCCTTTACCAACGTCAGGGCATCCCTCAGTTCGCCATCCTTAAATTTCTGGTTTCCCTCAAAGTCGATCTCGATAATTCGAGATCGATATCCTTGTTCAATGTTAAAGGTGATAGCGACCGAGGTTGCAGATACGGCCTCTTCCTCGAGCTCCACTTTGGCATTCGGAAATCCCTTGGAAGCAAGCATTTCTCGAAGGATCCTTTTAGCTCCCTGAGCTTTTACAGGATCGTAGATGGCTTCCTTAGAAACGCCGACGCGTTTTTCGCGGAACTCTTTGAGAATGTCAGCCTCCGTTAAAGCCTTCGCCCCTTTGAACTGAAGATCACGAATGATAGGCAATTCAACTACTTCGAAGATCACGTTAACGCCGCCGCGAATGCCGTCTTCGACGAGAACACGCGTTTTAACTTTATCGAAGAAGTTCAGCGAGAGTAGTTCCTGGAGATCGCGTTCGAGAGCGGCCGGATCGTAAACGTCACCGGCACGGACCTTGGTAAAATAGAGCAGATCGTCGTCACGAAGACGGCGGTTGCCCTGAATATCGACGCTTTCGACGATCTGTTGAGACTTAGCAGCGGCCGGAGCGATGTCTTTTTTCGCACTGCTTTTGGTGTTGGCAATTGCCGGAAAAGCCAGGATTGCCGACACCAAGACGACATATCCGAGTGCGCGAAGATTGTTCATAAACCGGAAACTTCCCTATTAATGCGAATTTCAAAGCCCCTGAAAGGCTTTTCATTTAGCCGCTAAAGTCTTGCAGAATAATAAGATAAATCAACAATAACGGCGTATCAAAGTCGGATTTTACTTGCCTAGTTTGATTCTCGAGATAACGCGCAGGTTGCCCTCGAGAACTGACTAGCAAACTTTCGAATTATACAGGGAAATTAGGGAAAACGGAATTGAGCGCGGGCACGAATGCCCGCGCTTTAATTAGGCTTTTTGTGTAAGTTCTTTTGCGGCCTTTTTCGCACGGACTTCGCGGAAGGCAAGTTTGTCTGTTGCGGCGTAGATCTCGACGGTACTTTCGCTGGTGACTTCGCCCTGGATAAGTGCCTCCGAGAGTTCGTCTTCGACGTATTTTTGCAGGGCTCGTTTGAGCGGACGGGCGCCGTATTTGCGGTCACCGCAGGTTTTGTGGATGAGCCACTTTCGGGCGTCATCGGTGAGAATTATCTTCAGTTCCCGATTCTCAACGATCTTGTTGAGACGGCCGATCTGAAGGTCGAGGATCTGGAAAAGATCTTCGTCGTTCAGCTCGTCAAAGAGAATGATTTCGTCGAGACGATTGATAAATTCAGGGGCAAATGTCTGTTTGACGTGCGACATTACCTCGTCTTCGATCTGCTCGCGGGTTGCGGCGGCATTTGCCTGGAAGCCGAGCGAAGTGCGTTTCTGGATAACACGTGCACCCAGGTTTGAGGTCATGATGAAGATCGCGTGCTTGCAATCCACGGTTTGCCCAAGGGCGTCGGTTAGAATACCATCCTCAAAAACCTGAAGCAGCACATTGAACAGATCGGGATGAGCCTTTTCGACCTCATCAAACAACACGACCGCGTAAGGCGAGCGGCGAAGTTTTTCCGTAAGCTGTCCGCCTTCCTCATGGCCGACATATCCCGGAGGCGAGCCTATGAATTTTGATACCGCGTGTTTCTCCATGAATTCGCTCATGTCGAAGCGGATCAGAGCTCGTTCGGAGCCAAACAAATATTCAGCGATCGAGCGGGCAACCTCAGTTTTGCCGACGCCGGTCGGGCCAAGGAAAAGAAATGAACCGACCGGACGGCTCGGATTCTTGAGTCCGGCTCGTGAGCGACGGATAGCGCGCGCAAGGGCAGAAATTGCCGGACGCTGCGAAATGATCCGCTCCTGCAGGGCCGTTTCGATGGTGAGCAGCTTTTCAGCTTCTTTTTGCTTTACGGATGATACCGGAACGCCGGTCCAGCGAGCGATCACCTCATCGACATCATCCTTAGAAACCTCGACCGCGAAGAACGAATCTTCGAGCGAGCGTAATTCCAGGGAGATCAGCTGATCTTCGCTCGCGGCGGCACGTTTCCAGTTCTCGACCGCTTCTTTCCACGATGGTTCGCCACGATTTTCGTGCTGGTATCGCAATTTGGCACGAGCCCCGGCTTCGTCTAGAACGTCAATCGCTTTGTCGGGCAGAAAACGGTCGGGAATATAACGATTTGATTGAGTAACAGCCGCAATGAGAGCGTCCTTGGAATACCGAAGTTGATGAAACGCTTCGTACCGCTCGACGACACCCTGAATGATCTCGATGGCTTCGGCTTCTGTTGGTGGCTCGACCTTGACCGATTGGAAACGGCGTTCCAGAGCACGGTCCTTTTCTATCGTCTTGCGATATTCGCCAGGCGTCGTTGCCCCAATGCATTGAATGTCGCCGCGTGACAGAGCGGGCTTCAGAATATTTGCCGCATCAAGCGTGCCTTCTGCGGAACCTGCTCCGACGAGCGTGTGCAGCTCATCAATGAAAACGATATTCTCATCGCTTTCCTTCAGCTCGGCCATTATTTTTTTCAACCGTTCTTCGAACTGGCCGCGGTATTTTGTTCCGGCTACTATGAGCGAGAGGTCGAGCGAAAGAATGCGTTTGTTTTCGAGAAAGGTCGGAACGTTCTTATCAACGATCCGCTGAGCGAGGCCCTCGACGATGGCGGTTTTGCCGACACCGGATTCGCCGATCAACACGGGATTATTTTTTGTGCGCCGGCATAGAATTTCGATGATGCGTTCGAGTTCCTGTTCGCGCCCGACGAGCGGGTCGAGACGGCCTTCGGCGGCGTCGATGGTTAGGTCGCGCGTGAATTCCGCGAGGCTCGGCGTTTTTGGATTCTCCGGCTTGCCGGTTAAAACGCCCGGAACCCCGCTCTGCCGCGTCATCTCGTCGCGAACGTCATTTAAGCGCAGCCCGTAACCAAAAAGTATTTCAGCCGCGACACTTTTCTCCTCGCGGACAATGCCGAGCAGCAGATGCTCAGGGCCGATGTGACGGTTCTTTAGCTGACGGCTTTCGTCGTTAGCATAAAATAGAATTTGTTTGGTCGCGGGTGAAAGATGAAGTTCGGAGGACTGCGGAATGCGATCCCTCAGGACGATCCGTTCCTCGACATCGCGGCGGATCGAATCAACGGTAAGTACATGCCTAAACGGGAAGAAGCGGGCAGACAATGTCTTATCCTCACGCATGAGGCCGAGCAGGATGTGCTCCGGCGCAATTACTTGCGAACCATATTGGAGGGCTTCGTATCGGGCAAAAAAGATCACCCTGCGGGACCTCTCCGTGTAGCGTTCAAACATAGAATTCTTCTTCCGGGCTTTCGCTATTTAAAATAGTATAGCGAAAATCCAGCAGGCGGTGTCACTTTATTTCAACTCAATGAAATACGAGCTTTCAGTGAATATATGTACAAAGAGGTCGGGAATCCACAGAAAAATCAACTATTTACGCCGAAATCGAAAAAACATTTTTGAACCTAATTTGCCATCCGCGAACGGGCGTCGATCTCGATCTTCTCGTCAACGGCGATCTCGCGAACAAGCGGCCCTTCTTTTTTTGAAACGCCGCGCAGGATCTGTCCTGCCGGAGCAAGTTCAACACGGGATGTCAGAACTCGCGACACGCGTTTCGGCAAGAATTTGGGAGCGATATTAGCGATCTGATCGGACAATGCAACGATGTCGCCGCCGCCTGACCAATGCTCGCGAACGACCGCTTCGTCGGATCGATTCACAAGCCTAAGCAGAACTAATGCAACAACATACAGATCATCAACCTGCCCGATGAACGGGAAAACATCTGGAATGAAATCGAGCGGTGAGATCACATAAACGATCGCGGCAGCAAACAGGGCCTTTTCAGCGATCGGCACCCGAGCGTCCTTAAGAAGCCGTCCGAGGAGTAAGACCATGTTCGGCAGGAACATAAGAAAGCCATGCAGACGGCTCTTCAATTCAGACTTTTCGCGACGTTGCAGCTTGTTTTTGGGCTCTTTCTTGCTCATATTTTTGCCTTTCCCGAAGTTTAAAGAATAGCGGATGTTTGAGCAAGTTTCGCGCAGAATGGTTGTATGGTAAATTTGTCGCTTGATGGTTGTTTGTGGATCGTTGTTCGTTGCGAGAAAACTCGGCTGACAACAAACAATCAACAACGATCAACGAACCAACCCCTATGATCCTTCAACAAATTCGCCAACGGGCCGCCGCCGATCTACAACACATTATATTGCCTGAGGGCGAAGACGCTCGGACCGTTCAAGCCGCAGCGATATGCACGGCGGAGAGGATCGCGAAAATTACTCTTTTAGGGAACGAAGAGAAGATCCGCTCGCTGGCATCTGAAACTGGTTCAAATCTCAACGGCGTCGAGATCATCGATCACCGAAAATCGAGTGATTTTGGCAAGCTCGCGACGCTTTATCATCAGATTCGGCGGGCGAAAGGCGTCACGCTTGAGGAAGCCGAGCAGGCGGTCAAAGATCCGCTATATTTTGGAAATCTGATGGTTCGCGAAGGCAAAGCTGACGGATCGGTTGCGGGGGCGACGAACACTACCGCGCACACAGTCGCCGCAGCTCTCAGATGCATTGGCGTAAGAGCGGGCTTTAAGACGGTGTCGAGCTTTTTTCTGATGGTCGTGCCGGACAAAAAATACGGTGCGAACGGGGCGATGATCTATGCCGATTGCGGCGTCGTGATCGACCCTGATGTCAGCGAACTCGCCGAGATCGCAATGGCGTCGGCCGATTCGTGCCGAGCCTTGCTGCAGGTAGAACCGCGTGTCGCGATGCTCTCTTTCTCGACGAAAGGAAGTGCAAAGCATCAGCTCATTGACAAAGTCGTCGAAGCCACAAAGACCGTAAAAGCTAGAATGCCCGACCTCGCGATCGACGGCGAACTTCAGGCCGATGCAGCTCTCGTTCAGTCCGTTGCCACTTCGAAAGCCCCCGGCTCCGAAGTTGCCGGCCGAGCCAATGTCCTCATCTTCCCCGACCTAAACGCCGGCAACATCGCCTACAAACTAACCGAACGCCTAACGGGCGGAACCGCGATCGGACCGATCGTTCAGGGTTTAGACCGACCTTGCAACGATCTATCGCGTGGCTGCAAGGCGGAGGATATTGTGGATGCGGTTGCAATTACCGCCGTCCAATCGCAGGCTCGAAAGTTTTAGTATTCTCGTCACTGTATAGCAACATACCCCTCGGTTTTTACGAAAACATAGCCGCTCCTTAGCGCGTCAGCCTCAGCTTCGGCCGATGCCGTAGTAAGATAGTCTCCCCGAGCGGTGCTCCAAAAAAGCTTGAGCGGTATGGAACGCGGCTGCCGGGTTGGGTACGCATAGCCCTCAGTGCGAACATATTGATAACCACTGTTTGTTAGCGGAGCGTGATCGGTTGCGGTTGTCAGGCAATAGTCGCCGATGCTGGAGTTGTACCAAAGGTTGAGGGCGATAGAGCCCGGAACCGGGTCAACAAATACAAAACCGCCCGCATCGCGCAGACGTCGGTAGCCTCCGGCCTCGGCTCCGCGCATCGCCTCATCGGAAACAACTGTGACGCTATCGTTGTGCTGGGCGTTGTAGTAGGTAACCAGTTTTTGCATTCGCAAGGACGGCGTTCTCGTAGGTGTCGCAGCGGGCGTTGGAGTGGTCGATCTCGGCGGCGTACGTGTCGGAATTGGAGCGGCCCCCGTTCCAGAACAAATGGGGTCGAACGCCATCAGTAGATCCGCCATAATGTCCTTCGCGTATTTCGACGCGAGTGCCTTGATCTCGTTGACCGAATCCTGTTTGTGTTCACGACCGCGTGTAGGGGGCGAATGCGTATTCAGCTGCCCTGTTACGACCAAAAGACCGCACGGCCTGCGGACTGCGATCCAGGCCGAACCGGAATAGAATGGCCCCATGAGCGATGAGGCTCCCGTTTGGCCCGAACTGCTCGACGCGCTGCATGACGCTTCGCCAAAGGGTGAGATCCCTGCGTCGATACTTGCCGACGGGCACCTGCTCAGGTCGTTCTTATCCTTGAACTCCTTTATCAAGCCATTTGCGGGTGTAACTCTGAGATATTCTCCGTCATTGTTCAAATAGATCGTCCAAGAGGCCATGAACTTGGTCTTTGACATCGGATCTGTAGTTATAGGGTTTGCAGGAATATCCAAGGATGTAAAGGCAAAATTGAGCGGCATCACCATTTGATTCGACGGCAATCTACTGCCATAGAACGGCATCCCGGGCATTACTGTTTCGATCGCAGTAGACATCTTCTTTGAAAACGCAGCGAAATTTATCCGGTCGGCTGGCCGATAAGAGGCCGATACCGCATTGCGGTCATGCCAGAGACACGTCAATGCAACGAGGCAGATGAGCGTAAGAACAGTTAGTGATGAAATACGGTCGGAGAATCGGTTCATTAACGATCCCTCCTTAAGAAGACCTTTTGGCAGTCACGCCAAAAGACAAAGATCCATATTGCCCTTGATTAACGGGGTTTATATCACAGAAATATCGCGAAAACAATTCCAAAAATCTTACCTGCGAACCAAGAAGTTGGTTGATAGTTTTTCTGCTATTCTTTGTCAATAAACCTATGGATCGAAACGACAATCCAGTAAAGCGTCTAATCGACCGCCTCGGTCCCGGGTTGATCACCGGTGCTTCGGATGACGATCCTTCGGGGATCGGGACGTATTCGCAGGCTGGGGCGGCGCTCGGGTATGCAACCCTGTGGACCGCGATCGTGACGCTGCCGTTGATGGTTGTCGTCCAGCATATTTGTGCGAAGATCGGTATGGTGAGTGGACGGGGGCTTGCCGGCGTACTGAATCGGTATTATTCGAAAAAGCTACTTTTTCCAGTCGTTTTCGGTCTCGTGATCGCGAATACGATCAACGCCGGAGCCGATATTGCAGCTATCGCAGCAGCGATCAATATGTTCGTCCCCATCCCGATCGCGGCGATGGTCATTCCTATCGCTATCGCGATCGTCGTTCTTCAGATATGGGGCTCGTATCGGCTGATCATGAAGATCTTTAAGTGGCTAACACTCTCACTTTTTGCTTATGTGATCGCCGCGTTCCTTGCCAAACCTGATTGGTACGCGGTCGCAAAAGCCACTTTCCTGCCGCAGATCTCATTCACGAGTGAATACATCACCACGATAGTTGCAATCCTCGGTACGACCATTTCGCCCTATCTTTTCTTTTGGGAGGCAAGCGAGGAGGTCGAGGAAGAGAAGAGCGAAGGCCGGGCGAACCTCTCCGAGCGGAAAGGCGCGACCGATGTCGAAATTAGAAAAGAGAAGATCGATACCATCGTCGGTATGCTCTTTTGCAATGTTGTTTTTTATTTCGTGATCGTTTCGGCAGGAGCAACGCTCCATGTCACGGGACAGACAAATATTCAGTCAGCGACCGAGGCGGCTCAGGCTCTACGCCCGCTCGCAGGACATTTTGCGACCGTTTTGTTCGGCATTGGACTGGTCGGCGCGGGATTGCTCGCGATCCCGGTTTTGACCGGTTCGGCGGCGTATGCAGTTGCAGAGACATTTGGCTGGCCGTCAGGGCTCGACGAGAAACCGCGCCATGCTAAGAAATTTTACGGCATTATCGCCGCTTCGACACTCGTTGGCGTGCTGATCGATTTTGCCGGGATCAATCCCATCAGCGCGTTGTTTTGGACGGCGGTGATCAACGGCGTCGTCGCTCCGCCGCTGCTTGTCGTCGTGATGCTCGTTGCGAACAACAAGAAAGTTATGGGAGATCGAACGAACGGGCTGTGGACAAACATTGTCGGATGGCTTGCCGACTCGGGGATGTTTGCGGCGGCGATCGCAATGTTTGTGACGTGGGGGAGTTAGTTCGTGGATCCGAATTTTGCCTCATATTTGCTCGCCGCGCGAAAAGCGCTGAAATCCTTGATCTCAAGAATATCTCTCACTGCCTGGTTCTTATCAGCGGCATTTTTGTAGTACGCCTCGGCGATCTTGTAGCCCATATAGTAGCCGAGGTCTGCGGGTCGGTCTTTCGCCCTATTTCCGTTATAGAGCCAGAGCGACGTGTCGTTTGTCGTCATTGACTGCTTAAATTCCAGCCACAACTCACGCTCCTTTGGGTCACCGAAATCGTGAAGATGCTTATTAATATGATTGCCTGCGATCAACTGAGCGATAAAATCCGCGCTTCCTTCGCCGATCGAGGCTGATAGAAGCGTGCGGTCGCCTTTCGGATATTTTTGCTGATAATGTATCAGTTCGTGGGCGACGATGTAGGGAATTTCGTCGATGGGCTTGAGCACCTGTTTGTGCCAATCGCTCAGTTCATCTTTGGGTGTAGCCGGTGTTATTCCATACATATCGACGCCGATGAGCAATGCGTTTTCTGTGTAAGTTCCGCCGGAGTTCATTCGGCCGATCAGCAGGTAAACATCAGGAAATACGGCGTCGGGATAAATGTTTTTGAGTTTGCGAAACGCTTGACGCATGGGCTCTTTGAATGTGCTGGCTTTTTGCGAAACATCCCGAAGCGATGCGTAATATTTAGGGCGTGCCTCGATTGTTGCGACCAGTTCACACGCGGATTCGATCCTTGCCTCGGTAAAATCTTTGAGCCCGATGCTGCCATTTCTCAGATATTCATCGCGAAAGACATTGATATTGTTTTCGGGTTTAGCCTTGTCATACGCTTTCCAAAACAGATCGATATCTGACGAGACGATCTGAGCCATGTTCGGGTCGCTGTTCAGGGTCTTCTTTGGCGAGGTCGGCTGCTGGGCTGAAACTTCGACCTGACCGATAAGAAAGGAAAAAAGAAACAGGAAAATAAAGGAGCTCTTCATACTAACCTCTAAGTTTTAGAATTTTTACGCCAACACTAAAGGCGTAAAGACCAGCATGCTGGTATCTACTTTTTTATCGGTTTTCGCTTCTTGAGGTCAAATCGTTCTCCGGCATTAAGGAAGTGGACCAACATCGCCCCTTTGCGGTCTTTCGCATCGATAAACATCACCTGCGTCGGACCAACTGTAGTGAGATCGCGGTTGTTTTCGATCATCACGGCCATGCCTTCGTTAATGCCGATGCCGAGGTATCTAGGGTTCTCCATTACGAAGCCGAAGAGGCGGTTGTGCCTTTGTCTAAGAAGAAAATGCTGGTCAAACATCACATCGGGCACAAACCCGATGGCCGGGCGGACACCGACTTTCTTTCCATCGAGGATCTTGAGATCTGCTTCGCCCGTCATCATCGGATCGGACATCACTGCGGCTCCGGCGCTCGTTCCGCCGAACGGTGTCCCGGCGGCGTATTTGGCACGGATCAGTTTTAGAAGCTCCTCATCTTTTAGTACATCCATGATCCGATTCTGATCGCCGCCGCCAAAATAAACACCGGTGGCGTTTTTTAGCTGTTCGATGAATTTCGCCCGTCTTTCCGCATCGAGTGGCTTCACGACCGCATGCTCAACCGAACCTGGATTCGCTGCCATAAAGACCTTTTGCGTTCCGTCATAACTCGAATCTTCTTCACCGCTCGCCCACGTGATAACGAGGATCTTCGACTTCGTTCCTCCGCTCCATTCGACGAATTTTTTAGTGGCCTCAGCCGGACGCGTTCCGCCGCCGACAACCATGAGACGTTGCTGTCCGGCTGCGAGCTGAACCAGCAAAACAAAAACGGCAAAACCGAGAGTAAAGCGGGCTTTCATTTTCATATTGTATTTTCGGAATTTTTCGGGCCGATCAATTTCCAATCGATATTCGCACTCATACTGATCTGTTTCAAGAGTGTGCCTCGTTCGTCGTAAAAATCGAACATTCCTTCGTGATAATTCTCCGTGTCAGCGCGAACGGCTCCGGCTATGATCTCCGTTGCACCATTCGGATATGTGACGACGATTGATGGCAGCGTTTCGAGGGCCGTCAGACACACCGGGCACAGGCAGTCTTCGTATTTTAGCTTCAGGTCGTCAGCAATTTCGGGAGGGAGCGAAACGTTCACGCACCAGCAGCCATCGGCTTTTGCTCCGCAGCCGAACGAGTTGCCACAGGATCCGCAAATCTTCGGTTCAGATGTTGTCATAAAGCTCCGGTTCGCCTGGTGGTCGCGTCTTCCAGCGGCGGTGGATCCATATCCATTGGTCGGGATATATACGGATGACGCGTTCGAGAGCGGCAGTGAATTCTGCGGTCGTGGTCTCGATATCTGTCTTGCGGTCGCCGGTATTTGCTGGCTCGATGATCTTTTCGTTGATCATCGTGTATTTTCCTTTTTCTTCATTCCAGACGGCAAAAAGCGGAACGATCACGGCGTTCGCTCTTTGCGCGAGCATCGCAACACCGGCCGTCGTGCACGCGTCGATACCGAAAAATGGTACGAAAACGCCCTCTTTTGGGTGAGTGTTAACGTCGGCCAGAATTCCCACGGTCTCCCCTTTATTTAATATTCGAAGGATCGGGCCGGCTGAGTTGATCTTGTCGATCTGCCGGTTGCCAAAGCTAGAACGAAGGTTTTCGACCATCGCGTCGATCTTCGGATTGTCCATTTTTCGCGATAGCAGATTTGCGGGGCCGAAGAACATCGAATATGCCAAAGCAAACAATTCCCAGTTGCCAATATGCCCGGTCAAGATAAGGATGCCGCGTTTTTGTTCCCGAAGCCGTGCAAACTCCGCTTCAAATTCGGGGTCAAAGTCGGTTTCGATCAGATCACCGACATTTTCACGCGAGACACGCGCAAATCCGGCGACCACGCCAAGTGTGCGGCCGAAACCGAGAAAAGAGGCTTTTAGCAACGCCTCTCGCTCGGTCTCCGTTTTTTCGGGAAAGGCAAGTTCCAGACTCCGCAGACCGACGCGGCGAAGTTTGCTAAAAAGATGATAGCCGAGCCCAGCGATCCCAAAACAAAAAGAAACGGCCGCCTTTCGCGGCAGGATACCGAGAAAAACAAGTATCGCCTTAGCAAGTGCGTACTCGGTCCAGATCTGGGGCTTACTTTTTCGGGCCATTTTTCGAGGACGGGCAAGAAATACTTTAGATGCTCGACACTAATAATTCAAAAGCACTTATTGCCATAATAACTGTTACAAAACTCTTACAATCACTGGAAAACAAACCTGTTAAGGTAAAAGTGTGCGGAAAAGCTCCGCCTATCGAACAATTTCATACTGAGGGTTTTTTACGAAATGCAAAACGTTATTGAATTTGAGCCGTCGCGGGCCGGGAAATACAACTGGCATACGATCATTGCCGTTTCTCTCTTTCACATTGCGGCTGTCGCGGCGTTGTTTACATTTAGCTGGCAGAATCTTGCCGCTACCTTGATCATCTGGTGGATCGCGTCGAGCTGGGGAATCGGCATCGCGTACCATCGTTTGCTGACGCATCGCGGCTTTACGACCTCAAAATGGATGATGCGTTTTCTGGCCACTTGTGGAACCCTCGGACTGCAGTCCGGCCCTATCTCCTGGGTGACGACGCACCGTTTGCATCACGCCTTTACCGACACCGACAAAGATCCGCATAGCCCTAATAAAGGTGCGTGGTGGGCTCATATAGGTTGGATATTTCAGGGAACCGGCCAGAATCAGCCTGAGGCAGTACGTCAGCGTTACTCGCCCGATCTGATGAAAGACCCATATTTGGTGTTCATCGATAAATATTATTACGTCTCGACCTTGATCCTCGCGGGCGGATTGTTCGCGTTCGGCGGATTGTCGATGGTTTTGTGGGCGGTCGTTCTGCGTATCGTTGTTAGCTGGCACTTCACGTGGATGGTTAACTCGGTCACGCACATCTGGGGCAGCCGCCGGTTCGAATCGCGTGACGACTCGAGAAACAATGGCCTTGTCGCCGCTGTCACATTTGGCGAAGGCTGGCACAATAACCACCACGCTTTCCCGCGTTCGGCGAAGCATGGCTTTACCTGGAAGGAGTTTGATATCAACTGGTACCAACTGCAGATCATGGAAAAGCTAGGCCTTATATCAAACGTTTATGCGTATGATCTCGCTACCCAATCGGAATCGCCGAAAGAGATGCGGAAAGCGGCTTAATTAACAGTGATTAGCGATAAATGGTGAATGGTGAATGTCTGATGACATTTACCATTCACCATTTTGCAATTACCATTAAAGATATGCGTCGGCGCGGAACTGCTATATTCTTTTTGATACTCGGCATCAGCCTGTCCGTGCTGGCGATTGCCCTGAATATTGGCTGGATCCTGCTTAGTATCCGCGAAGTCGCTCTGTTGGTTTTTGGTGTCGTTTTTTTCTCGCTGATAATAACGGGATTAATACTGAACACTATTTTCTTGGTGCGCGAGATACGCAGAAATGAGCAGCACGACGCGTTTCTAAACTCCGTTACGCACGAACTCAAAACGCCGATCGCCTCGATCAAGCTCTATCTCGAAACATTGAAGGCTAGAGATCTCCCTAGAGAGAAACAGGTTGAGTTTTACGACATAATGCTCGAGGACAACGAACGTCTGCTGAGTACCGTCGAACAGGTCCTGCAGGCGAGCCGCACGCGAGAGAAGCAGCGGGCTATGAATCTCGCGGAGATCGATATCTCTGAACTGCTAAAAGAAACTATTGGAATCGTGCGTTCCCGGAAACACCTCGCCGAATCAGCGATCAGATTCTCAAAACCGGCCGAGGCGGTAAAAGTCGTTGGCGACCGCAGCGAACTGCAGACCGCCTTCGCCAACATACTCGACAACGCAGTAAAATACTCAGGCACCGAACCGAGGATCTCCGTCAGAATAAAAACATCGAGAGGAAACAAAGCGGAAGTTTACATCCGCGATCGCGGTATCGGTATGGAGCGAGCCGACCTGAAACGCATTTTCAAACGGTTTTACCGCGTCCCCAACAAATCTACTGGAGCCGTCAAGGGCACGGGCCTTGGTCTCGCGATCGTGCGTTCCGTAATAGCCAAACACGGCGGCCGAGTCCGGGCGCAAAGCAAAGGCGAGGGAAAAGGGACGACTTTTTTTGTACAGTTGCCGATCAGTTGATCGTTGATCGCCGATCTTTGATAGTTGTTTTTCAGAAACAACGAACAACGAACAACGACCCACCATCAACGATCACCCATTTTATGAAAGTTCTTATTGTCGAAGACGAACAGCACCTGGCCGACGGGCTGCGGTTTAATGTTGAGGCCGAGGGGCATGAGGTCGAGGTCGTTGGCGACGGAGCTCCAGCTCTGGAGCTGCTCGAGACGGAGGTTTTTGACGCGATCGTCTTGGACGTGATGCTGCCGACGGTCGATGGATTTGAGGTGGCTCGCACTCTGCGTGAACGGCTCGATTACACGCCGATCCTGATGCTCACGGCTCGCGGCCGGCCTGAGGATGTATTGCAGGGATTTGAATCTGGAACCGACGATTATCTGCCGAAACCATTTGATCTAAACATCTTCATCGCCCGTCTCAATGGACTTCTCCGCCGCCGCCGATGGTCGCGTAACGAAGCGAAGGCTGCGAAAACGGGCCGCCAGATATCGGTCAATAGCCGCACGATCGATTTCGAAAATCTCGAACTCCGCAACGGCACCGAACTGATCCCGCTGACCCTGATGGAGACCAAACTGCTCCAATATCTCATCGACAACGAAGGCCGGGCCGTCTCGCGCAAAGAGATCCTCGAAGACGTCTGGCATCTCCAGGAAGACACCGACACCCGGGCAATCGACAACTTCATCGTCCGCTTACGCAAACATTTAGAAGACGAACCGAACAATCCTAAGATCGTGCAGACCGTGCGGGGAGTCGGTTATCGGTATGTAAATCCTGTCGGATAGGAGTGTTTGCCCGCGAATTTCGCAAACAAATACGAATATATATCTCTTCTTATTCGCGTCTTTTCGCGTAATTCGCGGTCAAAATTCTTTTCGGCTCCTCTATCGATAATCCTGTCGTGTGACGATCTTTACCTTCTCTCGCCAGTTCTCGTGCAGTTCAAATCGCCACAGCTCGATCTCAGGTGAAACGGCTCTCGCAAAATACTCAAAATCCCGATGAAAGCTCCATGCCGGAGCGGCGAGATAAATGATCGCTGGGGCGTCCGCGATCTCGCGGCCATCAAACAGATTTGCGGCGGCGAGCAACCCACGGCGGCGTTGGAGTTCGATCTTTCGCCAGTAATCGGCGGCCTGGAAGACCATTTCGCGGTCGGGTTGGGTTTTTAGCTCGATTATGACTAGGCGGCCGTCGCGGCGGAGGGCGAGGAGATCGATCTTGTCGGCGGATGAGCGGAACTGATTGTAGATGGGCGACAGAACGAGATTGGCGTCGAGCAAAGTGATGTCGCGGCGCAGGATCGATTCGAGCCAGGCTTCGGGAGCGGTGCGGTAGAATTCGTGGCGTTTGTTCGGCGGCTCGAAGGAGCGGTTGAGGTCGAGTTCGGCGACGAATTTCGCGAAGTCGTCCCAATTCTCATTCGTCAATGACCGCCGCTCACGCCCCACACCGAACCACGCTCTTTCGATTCCCATCATCGTCCGGACGCGGGCAAATGGCAGGCCAAAGAATCGTAGCGTTTCGCCGTGTTTGGAATAAATGATGTCGATCTTTTTGGGCGAAAGTTCGGCGATGCTTTCCGCAATTCTACTCGGCGGCTGGCCGCTCGGCAGAGTCAATTTATTGGCTTTTTCACGCCAAAGTTCGCGGATCTTGCGTTTGGGCAACTCAACTAAAGTTGGCGGATCGGCCTTTCGGTTGATCTCGATGATGGTGATCTTCGATTTCCAGCGTTCGGTAAGCAGGGCGTGAAGTTTCTGTGCATTTCTCGCCTGACGCTTTTCGCAGATGATCCAGATGTCGAGAATCGGTTTTTTCTTTCGCAGGCCGAGTTTGTCGAGCCAGAGCATCGCGGCGGTGAAGATCGTTTCTACGGTAAGCGAAGCAGTTACATCGGCGATCGCGGCCATCGGAGTTTTGTCGGGCAAATCAAAATTGATCTGAGCGAAGCGGCCAGTTGCCTCATTCAGAGCAACGCGGCCGAGCTTAGTTCCGGGGAAATTGGCAGGAATCAGACCCGCGATCTCATCAGCAATCTTGAGCCGTGCAATCTCGATCTCAGCGGCGAGGACCGACGCAGAAACTCTAGGAATGAGACGCATCGTCTCGCGGTTTCTGGCGAACGAACCCGCGACATCTATCTCGATCTCATCCGCGTCCCGCTTAAAGCCGTTGAGACGCCAGGAATGAAAGCCGTTGTCGTCAAGAAAGCCAAAGTGCGCTTTTTCGCCGTCATCGATGACCTCGATCTCATGCCTTTCGAGCGGAAATGACTTTCCGAGTTCACGCACCAGCAGCCATTCGTGCTGGCTGCTGACCATTTCGCGTAACTCGTCTGCGTTCACCATTTATAGTTTGCTACGAAGTAACGGATCATCGCCTCTGCCCAGTCGCGGTAGCCTTGTTCGGAGGGATGCAGGCCGTCGGCGAAAAAGCCTTCGAGGCGAACATCGACCGGCTGCGGATAGTAAAAAACACGGTCAATATCGCGGGTAAATTCCTTAATATTATCGTTGTGCATCTGCGAGAGATTCCACAAGATCGGCTTGATCGGGAAAGGCATGATCGGCGAATGGATGATCATCGGGCAGTTCGAGAGGAAGATTATCGCGTTGGGGCTCTTCTCCCGCAAAATGCCAAGCAGCTCGATCATGTCTCGTCGCCATTTCTCGGGGCTGGAGATCTTCATAACATCGTTGCCGCCGAGCCCGACGAGGATATAGTCGAACTTTCCGTCCGGCATGTGCGGCATGAGCTCCTCGATCGTTCGCCGCGCGGTGACCCCGTTTTTACCGATGACATTCCAATCAACAGGGCGGTGAATATGTTCGCTTAAGTATTTGGCAAACTGTCCGGCGAGAGCGAGTTTGTGATTTCGAGCGCCGAGCCCGGCGACGGTCGATTCGCCGATGACGAAAAGTTTGGCGGCATTCTCACCTTCACCATATCTCCCAAATTTGTCGCCCTCTGCATCGGGTAAAACTCCAACCTTCCAACGGACGATCTGGCCCTGAAGCAGCAAAAACGGAGCGATCGGAGCGATCATTGCCGCTCCGAGCAGGAACTTTCGTTGCCAACGCCTTAGATTATCTCCGTTATTGTCCACCAAAATTGATATGTTAAAATTTAACCACCCAGATGTTTTTGTCAAATTCCCGTAAATACTTCATTCTCGCCGGTTTGCTTGCATTTCTTCTGCAGGCTTGCGGCTCCGCCGCGACAAATGAGAACAAACCAGTTGAGATCAAGATTGAGACGAAGAATGAGTTCCCATTTCCGGTAAAGGAGCCGGAGGTTTATCAGGCCGAAATGGTTGTCACAAGCTTCGGTGTTGAGAGCCGCTGGTTCATTGCACGAGATCGTGAAAAAAGCCGCTTCGATACATTTGCCGGCGATGTTCCAAGATCAAGCAAGATCAGAAACGACAAGGTCTATGTCGTCGACCACGAAAAGAAAACTTACGCCGTTATGGACAGCGAAGCCGGTTCGGCAGCAACCGGATCTGATGAGATCGCCGTGAGTTTCTTTCGCGCAAAGGAATACCGTGAGTTCGAAGATCTCGGGCTCGATGGAAAGTTTCGGAAGTTCAAGGTTAAAGAGACTTCCGGGGCAAAGGGCTCGATCCTGATCTACATTGATGAGGCAAGCGGGATGATGGTGAAGCAGGAATTCCTTGGAGTACAGGACGCGTCGGGTTTGCAGGTGAAGGTGACGTGTGAGCTTCGCGATCTGAAATTTGAGGTCAATGATGCCGTTTTCTCCATTCCGGCCGGATACAAATTGGTGACTCTCGACGCATTTCGAAAGCCGCTGCCGTGAAGCGGGGCAACAAATGCTGCCTGCCGTGTTAAAATCCAGGTATGCGAATTTATTTTATAAAGCCGGCCAGTATTGCCGTTTTGGCCCTTACTTTCACGTTCATTTTCCAGGGGTGCAGGACAGTTTCGACGGGCGAGAACACTGAGCTAAACACAGCTGGTGCCGTGATGACTGAGCCTCCGTTCCAAAATGCCGAACCCGAGAAATACCAGACCGAGGTTTGGCAGACATCGGCGACCGGCGTTGAAAAGTTCTTTATCGTTCGCGACGGCGCCCGGTGGCGGATAGATTCGGCTTACGGCAGTCCCGAGCAGGTATCATCGATGCATACCGACAAGGAATACGTGGCATCGATCGCCTCAAAGTCGTATGCGGAGTACCCAGCGAGCCATGGATTCGACGAGCGTGAAAATATGGCCACCGAGATCAGTTTTGGGCTGATAAATTCACGCGAAAAGGCCGCTTACGAGAAAATGGGAACTGAAAATGGGATCACAAAATACCGGATCGCTCCGGCGCCGCCAAAGAATATCGAGACCGTGATCCATTTTGACGAAAAGCTCGGACGGCCGGTCAAAAAAGAACTGTTCAAGAACGACGGAGCAAATCGGCTACTCGACCGAACGATCGAACTTTCCGGCTTTAAGAATGAGGTCGATCCAACGCTTTTCGCTTTCCCGAAAGACTTTAAGAAAGTTTCGGTCGAAGACATGAAAAAGCTGTTGACCGGAGCAAAGTAGTAGGCGGTGAGACGTAAGCCGTAATTAGAGATGTCAAGAACTCAAAACACCGGTATTACCGCCGAGCAGCGTGAGCGGGCGGCAAAAACGCTGCACGATCTGCCGTTCGCCAAACTGATGGGCATGAGGCTGGTCGCTCTGCAGATTGATCTCGCAGTCATCAAGATCGACATGCGCGACGACCTCCGCCATCCCGGCGGCATTCTGCACGGCGGTGTCACCGCGACGCTGATCGACACGGCAATGGCGTATGCCGTTAGAACCCGCGTTGCTCCGGACGAGAGAACGGCGACCATTGACCTGACCGTCCACTATCTTAGGCCGCACATCGATGGAACATTCATCTGTACCGCAAAGGTGGTTCGCGCCGGAAAACGCATCTTCACCGTGTCCGCGGACGTTCACAACGAAAACGGCGATCTGATCGCGACCGCAATATCAACACATACTCGTATTTGACCGGAGGGTGAGCATCTTGTTCACCCTCGTCGAATTAGAAGTTAGATAAAGATCTTAAAAAACGGGCGAGCAAGATGCTCACCCTCCAGTCATGGAACAGCTCAAGAAATTTGCCAAGTATTTCAAGCCATACAAGGGGACGATCCTGCTTGGGATCCTTTGTATCTTGGTGTCGATGGCGTTCGGGCTTTTTATTCCGTACATGGTTGGGCAGGCGGTCGATGATCTCGGGCGGGAAGTTACACGCCAAAAGGTAATCTATTATCCGCTCGTGATCCTCGGCATCAGCGGAATGAGCGGGATATTTCTGTTCTTGCAGCGGCGGTTGCTGATCAATACTTCACGGCACATCGAATTTGATATGCGTGAGGATTTTTACGCGTCGCTCGTTGATCAGCCGCTCGAGTATTTTCAGTCGAACCGCGTCGGCGACCTTATGGCAAGGGCTACGAACGATCTCGCGGCCATTCGCCAGATCGTCGGGCCGATGATCCTTTACAGCTTTCAGGCGATATTTGCTTTGGCGATCGCTTTGCCGATCATGCTGAACATCTCGGTTAAGCTCACGCTGCTCCTGATGATCCCCCTGCCGCTCGTCACGATCACCGTCAAGATCCTCGGCGAGCGGATCCATAAGCGGTTCGAGAAGATACAGGAATATTTTTCCGATATTTCGGCACGGGCCCAGGAAAATCTGACCGGCGTCCGCGTAATTCGTGCATACGCTCAGGAAGATTCAGAGATCGAGCAGTTCCAGGTTTTAAACCGCGAATACGCCGCCCAAAACCTGCGGCTCGTGAGATACGCGGCGGCAATGCGGCCGCTGCTGTTTTTCTTTATCGGGCTGGGATTCGTGATAATTGTTGCCGTTGGGATCCCGATGGCAGTTCGCGGCGACATCACGGCCGGCGATTTCACGGCATTCATCTTGTATTTGCAGCGAATGATCTGGTACCTGATCGCCCTCGGCTACGTGGTTAACCTGTACCAACGCGGCACCGCTTCGCTCAAGCGATTTAACAAGATCCTCGAAACCGAACCGACGATCAAGGACGGCGAAAACGCCCGCGAACAGGCTCCTGTCGAAGGCCGCATCGAATTTCGGGGCTTGAATTTCAGCTATAAAAGGTTGGCCACAGAGAACACAGAGGGGGCTGGGAACAATAATTCCGTCTCCATTCCCTCTGTATCCTCTGCGGCCGCAGATCTCGTTCTAAAAGACATCAACCTCACGATCGAGCCCGGAAAAACCGTGGCATTCGTCGGCAAGACCGGCAGCGGCAAATCGACCCTTATGAGCCTCATCCCGCGTCTGCTCGACGCACCGGAAGGCTCAGTTATGGTCGATGGAAAGCCGGTACGTGAATTTCCGCTAGCGCAATTGAGAAAGGCGATCGGCTTTGTGCCGCAGGAGACGTTTTTGTTCAGCGATACTTTGGCGGCAAATATCGCCTTTGGCGTGGAATCAGGGTTTGAACCGCCTGTGTTAGCGGGCGGAAGGAACGGAATAGCGAAGAAAGTTGAAGCGAACTCGAAAGCAGACGGATCAATTGCGAACGGGGCCACAGCGTCAACAAATTTGCAGCATCTACCGCCCGCTTACGCAGGCGGTTCCGGCCCGGTTCGCATGACCGTCGAAACGGCCGCCCGAATTGCCGGGCTCGCGGACGAAATCTCCGAATTTCCCGGCGGTTACGAGCAGCTCGTCGGCGAACGCGGCATCACGCTTTCCGGCGGTCAAAAGCAGCGAACCGCGATCGCCCGTGCGGTAATGCGCGAGCCGCGTATTTTGATACTCGACGATTCCCTAAGCGCGGTCGATACCTACACGGAAGAAACGATCCTCCACAACCTTCGCGACGTGCGGGAAAACCGCACGACGCTAATCGTATCGCACCGCGTCTCGACTATCCGCGACGCCGACCTGATCTGCGTCCTTTCTGGCGGCCGCATCATTGAACGCGGTACCCACGACGAACTGGTCGCTCTCGATGGCGAGTATGCCGACCTCTATGAGCGGCAGCTGCTAGAAGAAGAACTGGATGCGACCGAATGATTCGGGGTTCAAAACCTGATCAGCTTATTGATCTATAATTTAAGAATGAGTGAAACAATAAATGTGATCGGCGGCGGGCTTGCCGGGGTTGAGGCGGCGTGGCAGGCGGCGGAATTGGGGGCGAAGGTTCGCCTGTTTGAGATGCGCCCAGTGCAGCAGACGCCCGCGCATCGGACGGATCAGTTGGCCGAGATCGTGTGTTCCAATTCGCTAAAGACGGACGAACCGGGCTCGGCGCCATATCTGTTGAAAGAGGAACTCCGGCGGGGCGGTTCGATGGTTTTGAGGGCGGCCGAGGCAACAAAGGTTCCGGCCGGGGCGGCTCTGTCGGTTGATCGCGGGAAGTTTTCAGAGTTGATAACGGAATGGGTCGAGGCACACCCTAATATTGAGATCGTCCGCGAGGAGGTCAAGGAAATACCAAAGGGCGAGCAGGATGCTCCCCATCCGATCACGATCATCGCGACCGGACCGTTGACGAGCGAGGCCCTGACGGCTGAGATAATGAAGTTTACCGGCGACGATCAGTTGTATTTCTACGACGCGATCGCACCGATCGTGGCGGCGGATTCGATCGATATGACGATCGCTTTTAAGGCGGCGAGGTATGGCAAGGGGGGCGATGATTACATCAATTGTCCAATGACGCCGGATGAATACGACGTTTTTTACGACGCACTGATCCACGCTAAATCCGTGCCGTTAAAGCGTTTTGAGGAGACTCATTGGTTCGAATCGTGCCTGCCGATCGAGGAGATCGCCCGCCGCGGCGTTGATACATTGCGTTTTGGCCCGATGAAGCCAAAAGGTTTGCCCGATCCGCGAACCGGCGAAGAGCCTTACGCCTGCGTACAGTTAAGGCAGGAAAATCTCATGGCGGACGCGTACGGATTTGTCGGCTTTCAGAACCATCTCCGTTACGGCGAACAAGAACGTGTTCTGAAATTGATCCCGGGAATGGAGAACGCCGAGTTTCTGCAGTTCGGCCAGATCCATCGCAACACGTTCATTAACAGCCCAAAGATACTCAATGAATCGCTCGAAACGCGAACGAACGCTCGGCTTTTTTTCGCCGGCCAGATCACCGGGGTCGAGGGCTATGTCGAATCCGTCGCGACCGGCTGGCTCGCCGGAATAAATGCGGTTAGAGTTCTGCGTGATCAGCCGATGATCACAGCTCCGCAGACTTCGGCGATCGGGGCTTTGTGCCGCTATGTTTCGAATGTCGAGACGAAGAATTTTCAGCCGGTGAACATAACATTTGGATTGATCCAGGAACTGCCGCCGGAGCTGCGAAAGAAATATCGCAATAAGCGGGAACGGCATATTTTTCAGGTTGAGAGAGCTCTCAGGCACTGGGATGAATTTATCGCAGCCATGTCGCCAAAGGCGACCGCAGTATAAAGATCGCGTAAGACAACGCAAATACTGTTTTTTTCGAACAATCAGCATTATTATTTCGTAACAATTCCAAGAGATGGCAACCAAGTACGACACAAATCCGCTGGATCCCGACTTTCCTGAAAAGGCGAGGGCGGCCGCTGAGCCGATGGGGACACAGACACTGCCGAATCACGGCGGCGAAACGCGCCAGTTTGCCCCGCCGCCGCTGAGCAGCGAGGAGCAGACCCGCATTCTGGAGAACGCGAGGATGTCCGGGTACTCAACGCCGAATAATGCTCAGTACCAAACCGTTGGTTTTGCTAACATGCATCAGTCGCTATCACGAAAGGTCGAAAAGATCGGCTTACCGGAAAACGTGATGACGGCTTTGCCGTACATTCCATGGTTTATCGGGATGATAGCGGGTTTATTGATCTTGTTTTTGGTTCCAAAGAGCGAGGCGAAGGTTCGTTTTCATGCGGCGCAAGGTCTTGCGGCCCACGTTGCGATTCTAATTATTACGTCGATACTTGGGATGGTGGGAAATATTACGGGCGTTGCCGAGGTCGGGAACGTCGCTTTTCAGATCGTGACCACGGTAATGCTCTGTATCTTTGCGTACAAGGCGTGGAAAGGAAAGCCGATACATATCGAATCGATCGACGACCTTACCAATTGGCTGGACGATAAGATCAGCCCGTCACTCGTAAACAAGAATTAACTGAAATGTACTGTCCAAAATGCGGAAATTCATTGACGAGTGCTCTAAAGTTCTGCAATTCCTGCGGAGCAAAGCTCTCCTCGGAGGTTGAGGACAAGGACGGTACGCCCGGCAAAATGCTCGACAACATCCTGACGACGCTTTTTTTGATCGTGATGTTCGGGATGGGTATCTTGGTTGGGCTCGTTGCAGTTCTGCTGGGGAATGCCGTTAAAACAGAAGTTGTCGTTATGATCGTTATCGCGTATCTTGGCGCGATCTTTGGGATCTGTTTTTCGCTGGTTCGACAAGTGCCCAAACTCATCGACGCTCGCCTGAAGGCATCAGGATACTCGGCCACTGATCTGCCGGAACAGCAACTACTGAATCCCCGAACAACAGCTCAGCTCGAAGAGTTCCGGACTCCTGTATCGAGCGTAACCGACCACACAACCAAAACGCTAGATAAGATTCCGGTCAAGCGGGTAGAAACTAACTGAGCTTTGACCGCTCGGTCAGTCGATAAGCTCGCGGCCTTTTGTCTCGATCACGAGCGGTAATGCGGCAAGGCCGGCAAGGGGTACGAGACCGATCCAAAAAAGAACGGTGATAGCACTATCAAGGGCATTTGCTCCGCTCGCGGCAATACTGCCGACGAGAAAGGGGCCAAGTGCTGCAATAAATCGCCCGACATTATACGTGAATCCTGCACCCGTCGCTCGCAGCCGCGTCGGGAAGAGCTCCGGAAGGTAAAACGTAAAGCTTCCAAATATCCCGAACACCGACAGACCGATGGGAAAGTAGAAATACAGCCGTGTGTGCGGTGCAAGGTTGAGCCCGAATGCCGCCATTATTGACACGGCCGCAGCCAGATAAAAGATAAAGAACATTTTCTTTCGGCCGAGCATTTTCGCAACTGGAATTGTCAAAAGTGTTCCAATCAGTCCGCCCAGATTGAAAGCGTTCGTCGCAGTTCTGATCCATTGCTGGCCCATTACTTCCATCGAGGGCAGCGAGGTAATTCCTGCCGCGGTCAGTTCGGTCCATTCCCTTTGGGCGAGACCCT
Source organism: Acidobacteriota bacterium (assembly GCA_016703965.1). NCBI lineage: Bacteria > Pseudomonadati > Acidobacteriota > Acidobacteriota bacterium. Next base: position 198,693 of record JADJBB010000004.1, on the reverse strand, counting down.
TGGCGACGATCGGGATAAAAGCGTTGCCGCTCCACCAAGTGATGAGAGCCGTTACTGCCATGCAGAATCCGCTGATCGTCAGGGCTCGGTATTTTGCTGAGAACAGCTCGCTGATCTTCGCGTGGGCACCGGACTCAAGTTTCTTCCAGCGTTCAGGTTCCTTAATAAAAAGCCGAACGATAAACGCGACACCCGCAGGAAGTAGACCGAAAAGAAAGACGTACCGCCATGACGTGCTGGGATCAGTAAAATAAACTCCGGTCACCTGATATGTGACAAATGTCGCCAGAAACAGCCCGAACGGAGCTGCCGTATATAGTAACGCACCGGCTTCAACTCGCCGTTTTTCCGGTACGACCTCAGCCACCATAGCGGCTCCGGCAGCCCATTCACCGCCGATACCGAGGCTTGCGACAATTCGGAAAAGCAGCAATACCCAGATATTTGGCGCAAATGAGCACGCCGCAGTTCCGATAGAATAAAGCAGCATCGTAAGAAGCAGCGTCTTTGTGCGGCCAATTCGGTCCGCGACTTTGCCAAAAATAATTCCGCCAACCGCCCAACCGATCAGCAAGATCGACGTGAATATCCCGGTCCACCACAAGGTTGCGGATTGAGCCTCGGGTGTGCCGATCTGCAGCCCAAGCAAAGTTGGAACGGCACTGGGGGCCACGTAGTTCATGAGCAGGCTGTCGAAAATATCGAATCCCCAGCCGAGCCATGCGGCAAAGAGGACAGTCCATTGATAGCCGTTCATGTCCAGAACGGTGCGCTGTTTCGGAACGGTAATTTGCTCCATATTATTTCGGGGATGCTGTGTTTCTCGCAATATACTATGGGCAAACAGCTATCTTTGCAAGCGGCATAATGGGCAAAAAGAAGGGTTTGCGATTTTCTCAAAGTTTGGTATTATCTAAAGCAGGCAGGGGGAGTAGATAGCCCTTATCGAGGTCCGGTGAAGCCGTCAATACGAACGTTCCGAGTAGCGTTCCGGCTCATTGGCAACAGTATCGAGACCTTGCGCGACATTTGTTGTCCGCGCGAGGTTTTTTTCTTTTGCGGGCGTGAACTATTGACTGATAGGAGTTTCACGTAATGATACTGTTTCCGTTTGCTGAATATTGGTGGTTCTACGCCGCCTTCACCGTTTTTGTCCTTGGCATGCTCGCCCTTGACCTGGGTGTCTTTCACCGCAAAGAGCATGCTGTTTCCTTCAAAGAAGCCGCCGCCTGGAGCGGCGTCTGGGTTTCGCTGGCCCTCGTTTTTAACACGCTGTTTTATTATTACGCCGCCTGGAAATTCCCCCAGGACGAGCGGCTGATGAGCGTTCCGGGCTTCGATCCATCGACGTCCGCGTGGAATGTCTCGCTTGAATTCTTTACCGGGTATGTCGTCGAGAAGTCGCTCTCGGTCGACAATATTTTCATATTCGTAATGGTTTTCGCATATTTTGCGATACCCGCTGTCTACCAGCATCGCGTTCTATTCTATGGCATCGTCGGAGCGTTGCTTTTTAGAGCCTTGTTCATCGGGGCGGGCTCGTGGTTGATGCAGTTTCATTGGGTTATCTATCTGTTCGGAGCGTTTCTGATCATCACCGGTATCAAGATGGTATTCGCTTCGGACAAGGAGATCGAACCCGAGAAGAACCTGCTTATCCGGCTCTTCAAGAAGTTCATGCCGGTCTCTCCGAATCTCGACGGCAAGAAGTTTTTTACTCGTCAGAACGGTCGTCTCTACGCAACGCCGCTTTTTATTGCGTTGCTGTTTCTTGAATTGACAGACGTGATCTTTGCGGTAGATTCGGTCCCGGCGATCTTTGCGATCACGAAGGAGCCTCTGGTCGTTTTTACTTCAAATATTTTCGCGATCCTTGGCCTTCGTTCGATGTACTTCATGCTGGCGGGTGCGATCGATAAGTTTCACTTACTGAAATACGGTTTGGCCGTAGTGCTGGTTTTTGTAGGACTTAAGATGGTTTGGCTGAACGATGCATTCGGCGGTAAATTCCCGATAACGTGGTCGCTCGGGATCATCATTGGAACGATCGCGATCTCGTCGGTATTGTCGATCATGTTTCCAAAGAAACTCGATCTCGAATAGACATAAAGTCTGTGATAATCTGAGACTGATATGGAAACAGAACGGTCTCTGCAAGAGGAATATTCACCAAACAGCATCTGCTTCGGCTGCGGGCCGGCAAACGAAAAAGGTTTGCATGTCCGCAGCTTTGCTGTTGGTGATGAGCTGGTTGCAACCTGGCACGCCGAAACTTACCATCAGGCGTTTCCCGGAATGCTTAATGGCGGAATAATCGGCGCTCTGCTCGATTGCCATTCAAATTGGGCAGCGACGTATTTTCTAATGAAACGCGACGGAAAGGATAAGCCGGACTGTACCGTAACGGCGGATTTTCATGTCAAATTGCTAAGGCCGACCCCAGCGGATGCTGAGATAACTTTGAAGGCGAGGGTCGTAGATTCGTCCGAAGACCGAGCGACCGTTGAGGCTGAATTGATCGCTAACGGCAAGGTCTGCGACACGTGCCGCGGTACTTTTGTCGCAGTGAAAGAAGGGCATCCGGCGTATCATCGCTGGTAATTTCAAAGAGAGATGGTTAAATGGATAGATCAACGATAATTAATAAATTGAATGAAAATTACTCGGCGTTTTTAGACCTTATCGCAGAAATGCCCGAAGCGGAATTCACATTTTCGCCCGATGGAACGAAATGGACACCGGGCCAGCAGCTCGATCACCTTTGCCGTTCCGTCGCCCCGCTCAACAAAGGGCTCAAGGCTCCCGAGTTCGCTCTAATAGCTATGTTCGGAAAGGCTGACCATGCATCGTCGAGCTACGACGAACTCGTTGCTCGATACCAATCGGAATTAGCCGGCGGAGGATCAGCACCCGCTCCGTTTCGACCCGAAGCGATCCTGTACAATAAAAAAGACGAGCTTTTGGCGGACCTTCGCGGGCAGATCGAACGTCTATCAAAAAGTATTGAGAAGTATGACGAAGAAAAGCTCGACAAACTCGTACTTCCGCATCCGCTGCTTGGGAAACTGACTATTCGCGAAATGCTTTATTTTACGATCTATCACGGCGAGCATCACCGTCGCCACACCGAGCAGAATCTTGAAAAGTTGGCGTCGCAATAACACGGGCCAAATGCTCGGCAAGTACATCTTGCAAACCGAGCCTTTCCATCCAGGCCAGCTGCTCAGCCCGAAGCTGCGGCAGATGCACGACATCCGATAAGGCATAGTCCACGAGTTCGTCAGTCCAAACGCCGTCCCAGTTGCGATTGAACTTTGCCCGCTGAGATTTATCAAGATCGATCGCGAAATATCTATACAGCGTTTCTGCCAAAGAAGCGGACTGGTTGGCACCGCGTGTCAGCACCTTTTCGGCGATCATGGTGTCGTAAACATTCTCGACCGAATAGCCATTCTCCCGCAGAAAATCCAGATCGAATTTGGCGTTGTGAAAGATCTTAACTATCGCCGGATCGGTAAGTATTGCAGCAAATAGCCCAAGCTCGATGCCCTCGCTGACGGGAACCAGGACGTTGAATTCGCCGTCGGAAAATTGCACGGAAAACAGCCGTCCGGTACGGGCTCCAAGGCCTGAGGTTTCGGTGTCGCAGCCTAGCACTGAGGCACTCGAAAGCTTATCAAAAGCAGTCTGCATCTCATCCTTTGTTCGTGCGACTAGAATATCCACGCCTTTAATTGTAAATTACTAGATATAAACGAGAAAACACGTTAGGAAGTTAACTCATCACATGCCCGAAATACTCAATGAGATCGAAGCCCGCGTCCTCGGTTCGCTGGTCGAAAAGCAGCTCACGACGCCGGAATATTACCCGCTGACGCTTAACGCGCTGGTCAACGCCTGTAATCAAAAAAACAACCGCGAGCCGGTCGTCCACTATGACGAGACCACCGTCACGCAATGTCTCGAAGCCCTGCGCGACCGTAATCTGGTTTACGTTTTTTACGGAAGTACGAGCCGTGTGCCGAAGTACAAACACATGCTGCCGACGGTTTACGAACTCGAGCCTTCCGAGACGGCGGTGGTGGATATAATGCTGCTGAGAGGCCCGCAAACACTGGGCGAGCTGCGGACCCGCACCGAGCGGCTGTACTCGTTTTCGGGCCTTGGCGAGATACAAGAAACGCTTGACGGGCTGATCCGCCGTGACGATCCGCTGGTTGTAAAACTACCGGTCCAGCCCGGCCAGAAAGAGGCCCGCTTTGCCCATCTGCTCTCCGGCCCGATCGACATTGAGGCGCTCGCCGTCGCCCACGCTGCCCGACCCTCGCGCGGCGGAGCCGACACCGAGCGGGTCGAAAAGCTGGAAGAAGAAGTCGCCACCCTCAGAGCTGAGATCGATACTCTGAAGGAGACCTTCGAGGAATTTCGAAAGCAGTTCGAGTAGGCGGGAAGAGCGCAAAACCGCGCTATTTTCGGCCGAGATTTTTGTGAAAACTTTTGTCCAGCACCGAATTTTTCGAATTTAACCCCGCTTCCCGCCAAACCGCCGTCGTTACTGACTTTGGTCAAAGGACTTTGCCCGATTGGTCACACAAAAAGCTAAGATTGGTCGAACGGCTTTGCCACATTGGTCAAAGTAGAAAAGCAGTAAGATCTCCGGCCAAAGTGGTCTGGCTGATCGACCCGCGCGCCCAGCCCGTCTCAAACCCCTTTTAGCCGAAAATCACATTGGCTCAATTGTTGATCAACACAAACTGCCTTTTCGGCTAAGTCTCCACGATATTCGATGATATCGTTTTCCACTATTCCTCTGAATACTTAAGTCTTGACTTTAGATGAATTTAGGAGCATAATCCCCGCAAAACAATATTGGCAAGTTCAAACTTTCGGTTCGTGGAACTCGACTGGCGTTCAGTAAAGGCACATGGATGGATCGTCGGGATAATTCTTCTGGAGATGGAATCTAAATGGAAATGAGATCAGGGTCGTTTTTAGCCTCGAATCGTAATTTATTGTTATCAATTGGCGTGCTTTTAGGGATCTTTTCCTTTGCTGTTATCGCCTGGCAGGCAGATGCGCAGAGCCGAAGAGGCAATGACGCTGATAACTCGACCGCAGGTGCTGGTATCGGCCGGGGAGTAACCCGTGATATTCGCGATGCCTCCAAAGATCTCGTCCGTGTGAGAGTCAATAGTGACGATGACCGTCAACTTGCTGTTTCCTTCGGCCGCGTTGTTGGTGATTACGGTTCTTTCGTTGTCATTGCGGCAGATAAAGGAACTTCGCTTGATTCAGCGGGTCTCGAGAGCCAGCTACTTGAAACTACGATCAACACGCCAGGAAGAAAGTTTGACCCGATCGCTGAGCAGCCGCGTGGAACGATCTCGCCAGACGGGACACCTGAATCGAATGAGAGCGGGTATTATATTGTTCAGTTTGGCACAACTTCGAGCGACCAACTGCTAGACAGCATCAGGGAAGCCGGCGTTGAAGTGCTTCAGTACGTTCCGCACCAAGCTTATTTCGTGTATGGAAGCGGCGAGGCTATTCAGCGGGTCGCCAACCATTCAATGGTGCGGTGGGTTGGCAGCCTTCTTCCCGAGGACAAGCTTTCCGAAGCCGTAAAAGACCAGGTTAACAGTGCGAGAAACGCGACGGCAACGCAGCCTGGAATATCGAGGCTGCAGGTTTCGGATGCGGGAACCGCAATTTTTGATGTTGCTATTTTCAAACGTGCCGGGCGGGAGGGAATCACCAATGAGATCTCCTCATCCTACCGCGGTAGGAATCCTTATTTTATCGAGTTGCCAAACAACTATTTCAATGTTGTCAGAGTTGAGGTTCCTGTCGAAAGCGCGCTAGACCTCGCAAATATCTCTGGCGTTGTATCCGTCGAGTCTTACAGCAAGCCAACTAAGGAAGACGAGCGTGCCGCGCAGATCGTTGCCGGAAACTACACTGGACCGACGACCATTTCGGGACCAGGCTATGATCCGCTCACGCAGTTCGGAGCAAACGGTTCTAACGTTACTGTTTCGGTCGTTGATGACGGCGTTGGAATTCCTGGAGACGGAGGGTTTTACGTAACTGCCAGTAATTCGGTTAATGGCCCACTTCGCGGTGCAACAGCAGGTGCTGCCGGACATGGACATTTACAAGCATCGATCATCGCGGGTGACGCTCCCTTCTCGGTCCTGGATCCGCTCGGCTACAACTACGGCCTCGGCATTGCACCCAAATCACATATTATAAACATCCCGCTTTTGCGGGCCGGATACACAGGAACCGAGGCCGACACTGCGAACGACACAGTTACGACTAACGGGCCCAACAGCGTCAAAGGATACATCAGCAATAACAGCTGGGGTTCTGGAACTAATGGTAATGTTTACGATTCGTTTGCAGCTCAGTTTGATGGCTTTGTCCGCGATTCTTCGAGTGCCGGAACCATCGATCCGCTCGTGGTTGTTTTTTCAGCGGGTAATCAGGGAGCTACCGGCCTAACCCGTCCGAAGGTTGCGAAGAACATGATCTCGGTCGCGGCTTCGGAAAACGTGCGTTCAGGATCGCCAAGTGCCGGCGGTAGTACCGGAGCGGCCGATAATCTAGAACAGCTTCCCGATTTCTCGAGCCGCGGGCCTGCCGCTGACACACGCGTCAAGCCGGATATCACAGCTCCCGGCGATGCGGTTACCGGCGGACGGTCTGGTCCTGATTCTCTCTTCGGAAATATCGACACCTTCCACCGTATCAGCAGCGGGACCTCGCACGCCTCACCGCAGGTTGCGGGTGCAGCCGCACTGTTTACGCAGTCGTGGAAAGCCTCTAATAGTGGCGTCAATCCAAGCCCTGCTATGGTAAAGGCCGCTCTCATCAATGGTACTGTTGATATGTCCGGAACCGGAGCGACCGCGGCACGCCCCAACGGATCGGAAGGTTGGGGCCGGATAAATCTAAAGAACGTTTTGAGTACCGGAGCCACGATCACGTATGTCGATCAATCACTAGTTATCCCCTCGACTGGAAATAGCTACATTTATACCGGTACCGTTGCTGACGGCGCACGCCCGGTGCGCGTTTCACTGGTTTGGACCGACCCGCCGGGAACGGCTGACCCGTCTCTCGTCAACAATCTTGATCTTGAAGTTCTTGTCGGTGGAAATACCTATAAAGGAAATGTCCTCGCGGGTGGATCGTCTACAACCGGCGGAGCAGCAGACAATCGGAATAACGTAGAGAACGTTTTTCTGCCAGCCGGAACAACCGGGCCGATCACTGTTCGTGTTATCGGCACAGCCATCAATGGCGATGGCGTATTGGGTAATGCGGATACCACCGACCAGAATTTTGCACTCGTTGTTTTCAATTCAAACGTAGCGGTCGCTGCTATTCCCGTACTTTCCGGGGGAACTGCAACTCTGATCTCGGAAAGCTGTCTGCCCGCGAACGGCGTGGTCGACCCTGGCGAAACCGTTACTATGGCGTTCCCCGTCTCGAACGTCGGAACCTCTGATACTGCAAATGATGTCGGCACTCTCCTGGTTTCGGGCGGTGTCCTTTCGCCGTCAGGTGCACAAACCTACGGAGCTATCGTTGCGGGCGGAGCAGCGGTCTCACGCAACTTTACCTTCACGGCAAATCCATCTCTGGTTTGTGGAACTAGCATCACGGCAACCGTATCCCATCAGGATGGAGCCTCTAATCTTGGAAATGTCGTTTATACAATTCCAACAGGTACCACTGTAACGACCAATATTTTCTCGCAGAATTTCGATGGAGTAACGGCTCCGGCTCTGCCAGCCGGATGGACAACTGCGCAGACTGGCACACCGCCAGCGTTGTTTGCGACGACCGCGACGACGCCTGACACTGCACCTAATGCGGCATTTACCAACGGTGTTTCTACTGTAGCATCAAATAGTTTGATCTCGCCGGCGATCGCTATTCCGGCTGGAAGTGGTTCGCAGATCAGTTTCAGACAGACTAGAAACTTCGAATCTACTTTTGACGGTGGAATTCTCGAGATCAGTACTGATGGTGGAACAAATTACAGCAATGTAACAAGCGTTGGCGGCGTGTTTTCCGCTGGCGGATACAATTCTACGATCGATACTGGATTTGGTAATCCTATTGCCGGTCAATCCGCGTGGTCTGGGGCTCAAGCAACTTATATCACCTCGACTCTTGATCTTCCTCCGGCTTTCAACGGTCAGACAGTGAGGTTGAGATGGAGAGCCGGGTGGGATAGCTCGGCTGTAAACGCGAATCCAAACTGGCGGATCGATACTATAACGATGGTGATGAACTCGTTGGTTTGTTCTACTTGTACGGTTGCAACACCAACGCCAACGCCGACACCAACTCCGACACCGACACCGACGCCGACGCCAACGCCGACACCAACGCCGACGCCGACGCCGACGCCTACGCCTACTCCGACGCCTACTCCGTCTCCGGCACCGACAGCGACGCCGACTCCTTCGCCGACGCCGGCTGGATGTGTGGTTGACCCGGTCGTTATAAATGCGAACGACAGCGGCCCAGGCAGCTTGCGTCAGGCGGTAATTGATGCGTGTCCTTTCAGCACGATCAGGTTTAGCGGGAATTTTGAGATCCTCCTGACATCAGGTGAGATCGCGATCGATAAGCCGTTGACCATCGATGGAGAGACAAATTCGGTAATTGTCAACGGTAATAGCAGGAGCCGCATCTTCTACATCGGTTCGAATTTGAGGGATGGTGAATCACCTGAAGGCGAACCAACCCTGGATGTAAATCTAAGGTCGCTCAGGATACTCGACGGACTTGAATACGGTGGCGGATGTATTGCCACATCTGTCGGCACGAGTTTGACGATCACCCGATCGCTGTTGGGTGTTTGCCGGAGCCCGCTCCCGGATCGGCCTGATGGCGCAGATGCCCCGACAGGTTTCTCGGGCGGTGGAGCGATCTTCGTGCACTTTAACTCGACCCTCAATCTTGTCGAATCAACGATCGAGAACAGCAACTCTAACGGCTTCAGTGGCGGAGCTATTTTCCTTCTGGGAACTGCAAATGTCACGCGTTCCACCCTTTACAACAACACAACGATCGGCGGCAACGGGGGAGCAATATACCTTAGTGGGATCCTCAGCCGTCCAGATAGCCCGGACCTGGCCATTGCTAGCCAGCTTAACGTGGTCAATTCGACCATCTCCGGAAACTCGACCAATGGTGCGGCTCGTGGAGACGGCGGCAACGCCGGACTGGGTGGCGGTATCTACGGCGGTCCCGGATCCCAGATATCGCTGACCAACTCGACCATTACCGACAACTTTGGCGGATCAGTTGGTGGAGGTGTCTATGTTGAAAACCTAATGAACCGCGGTGATGTAACAGGCTTAGGGCCGAACGTTCGTACGTCGCTAATTGCTAAAAACGGTAACGGTGCGTCTGACGTCGCAGGGCAATTCAATTCGCTCGGATATAACCTGATCGGCAATGCCGGCAGTTCGATTGGTTTCTCCAGTGGTACCAACGACATCGTTGGTACTCCACAAACCCCCGATCGACCCGCTCCTTATGCCTTTGGCAGATAACGGCGGGCCGACATTAACTCATAGCCTCAGTCCCGGAAGTCCGGCTATCGATAAAGGAGCCACCGCTCCTGATGTATCCTCTGACCAACGAAATCTGACTCGTCCGGTCGATGATCCCCTAGTTGCAAACGCTCCGAACGGAAATGGCTCGGATATCGGTGCGTTCGAAGTTCAAGGTGTCGCGCCAACGCCAACGCCGACTCCAACTCCAACTCCAACTCCAACTCCGACGCCGACGCCGACGCCGACGCCTACGCCAACACCGACGCCGACACCGACGCCTTCTCCGACGCCGACGCCGACGCCGACTCCGACTCCGACGCCAACGCCGACGCCGACTCCAAGTCCGACTCCAAGTCCGACGCCGACGCCGACGCCGACGCCGTCTCCAACGCCGTCTCCGACGCCGATCCCTGTTGGGCCTCTGTTTGCGGTTAACTCGGTCACGCGTAACGAGACGAATTCGGGCACGACCGCGTTTATCTTTGAGGTCACGATCACTCAGTTGCCGGGTCTCGGACAACCGGCTCGAACGGTTGATTTCACCACTGTTGACGGAACCGCATTAGCCGCTAACAACGATTATGTGCCGCGTTCCGGAACGATCACCTTCACTTCGAATTCGCCGACGCTTCAGACCATAGCCGTTACGGTTAACGGCGACATCACGTTCGAGGCAAATGAAGTGTTCTTTATGAGACTCTCGAATCCGGTCGGCGGCAGCATTATCGGCGGCGACGGGGTTGGAACGATCTTTAACGACGACGTTGAACCTTCGTTCTCGATCAATGATGTTTCGGCGAACGAAGGTAATGCGGGAACGACGCCGTTCACGTTTACGATCACTCGTTCGGGCAATCCGACTTCGTTCAGTTCGCTGGTGACCTATTCCACGGCGAACCAGACGGCAACGGCACCTGGCGATTACACGGCGGTCTCGAACGGTACGGTCACATTCTTACCGACCGAGACGTCGAAAACAGTCACCGTTCTGGTTAACGGCGACACCGCTGTCGAGCCGAATGAGACGTTCCTCGTCGACATGACGACCGTTTCGAACGGCATCATCGGCAGAGCGACCGGAACCGGAACGATCGTCAACGACGACGGTGGAATAACGCCGACACCGACGCCAACTCCGGCCGGAACCCCGACGCCGACACCGACACCGCTTCCAACGCGGCCGGAAGGCGACGTGGTCGACGGCAGCGGCGGCCCGCTGGGCGACAATCAGGTCCTGTCGAACGACGTTTCGTACATCCGACAGGTCGTTCTCGGCAACCTGCCGGCGATCCCGGCGGGAGCTCAGTTCCAGGCAGCGGACGTCAATCTCGACGTTCCGGGAGCCTGCGGAAACGCCCAGATCGAGGCCGGCGACGTGACCGTCATCCGCGGCTACAACCTCGGAGTACTCAACGGCGTACCGATCACCACCAAACCAGTCTGCGGCCCGACCGCTCCGGCTGCGGCCCGCGGCGAGACGGCCGAGGGCACGGGCGGACGCGTGATCCGTGCGGTCAATGCTTCGGCGATCGCCGGACAGCAAGTGACGGTCTCGTTCATGCTGGATTCGCTCGGTAACGAAGCATCCGCCAGCTACACGGTGAACTATCCGGCGTCGGTCCTGACCTACGTCAGTGCTGCAATCGGAGGCGGTGTTCCGACAGGTTCGAATCTCGGACTGAACACGAGCCAGACGGCAGCCGGACGCCTCGGCGTGCTGGTCGACTCGACCAACACCTACGCGGCCGGAGCAAGGCAGATGATCACCGTGACGTTCGCAGTTCCTGCCAACGCTGCGGCCGGAACGTACCCCGTGAGCTTCTCATCGACGCCGACCGCTCAAAGCGTTTCGAGTGCCCAGGGAGCTTTGCTCACGACCACCTACCAAAGCGGCAACGTCGTCATCGGAACAACTGCGGCCGGTGTGGCGGTCTCGGGCCGCGTCCTGAACGCATCCGGCCAGGGCGTGAGAGGAGCAACGGTGACGATGACCGATCCGAACGGAAACAGACGGACGTTCGTTACGGGCTCATTCGGTATCTACCGCTTCGAGGACGTAACCGGCGGCCAGAGCTATGTCATCGCCGTCCGCTCAAGCCGTTACCGCTTTAACTCGCGGGTTGTTAACGTGACCGATTCGCTCAGCGATGTTGATTTTGTTGGGTTACAATGATCCGGCAGAACGATTCATTGATCTTCACGGCGGTCGCGTAATGACCAATATGGAGGATATTTTTAGACGGTGAGAATGCTCGCCGTCTTTTTTTGATTGTGTTGGCTTACTGGGAAATGACCTTAGATCCTCTGGTTTTTAGCGGCGAGTAGGATGCTCGCCCTCCAGTCAAAAAAGGCTGTCCGCATGGGCGGACAGCCGGGGATCTAGGATCATTGAGGAAAGATCACAGGTTTTAGTTGGTCTTCATGCGGCGGACGCCGATCTTTAGTTTGACTAGATCTTCGACCGAGATGTTCGGGTCTTCGGCTCTGGCTCGGCGGATGAAGTCGCGGTCGATGTTGAAGATGCGGAATTTGACGACTTCTTCGGCGGAGAGTTTGCCGTAGCCTTCCGCTTTGAGATCGGTGAGCAGCTCGGGCGTTACCTTGAAGATGCGGAATTTTACGACCTCTTCGGACGAGAGGTTGTCGAATCCCGCGGCTTTCATTTCGGCGAGGTACTCGGGCGTGACCTTGAAGATGCTGTATTTGACGAGCTGTTCGAAGTCTTTGGTGCCGAAGCCCATTTCCGTGACCTTTCTGACAAAATCGGCGTCGATCTTGAAGATGCGTGCCTTTACGAGGTCTTCCATCGTCAGGTTTGGAAAGCCGGTGGCCTTCATCTCTGCCATGAATTTGGAATCGACTTTGAAGATCGTGGCTTTGAATAGGTCATCGACATCGAGGTCGCCGAAACCGACCGATCTGAGATCATCGGCGAGAGCGGTCGTGACGTTGAGCATCGCGGCCGAGAGCATGCGGCCTTCGACATCGTTTTCACCTTTGTTCCTGCTGTTCGACTTTTCAAAATCAAAACCACGCTGCTTCATCGCACTGAAATAACGATAGTCAGGATCAAAACGGAACGTGCCCGAGCCTTTGCCGTTCGAGAACGAGCCCTCGAAATTGACGGTGCCGGCCTCGCGGGCGAGCTTGAAATTCACGCCGCCGTTCTCCGTCTGCGCCTGGCTCAGGCCCTGCAGTTCAGAATAGGCGAAGCTCGAACCAAATTCATTTCGGCGATCGCCTTGGGTGGTTCGGCTGAGATTGAGCTGGATCTTGCCGTCGTCGCGTTTGCCCGGCCGGGCATCTGCCGTCCATTTGCCCGTGATCGGTGCCTGGGCGACGATCACGACCTTTCCGATAACTATGATTATGAATGCTAGAGATAAAAGGCTAAGAGCCAGGGATCTGAAATTGTTTCGCATTGAAACCTCCGGTTTTTTGTAAGATATTTTGTTCGCTTATCGCGTTACGAAATGAAAACACCACGACGGTGAGGTTTGTGACAGATGTGGGATCTTTTTTGCAGATTCACCCTTGCTGACGCGCGGGCTTTTGCATCGGACTTGCACGGAAATTTTTGTTCCAGTCTTGGGCGAGACATGCTATAATGGCGTTAATCTTGACAGACCAACCCTGCGCCGGACTCCAGTTTTTGGTCCGATACGCATCGCGTCGTTCTCAAGTTATTGGGAGAGAAGCGGTCATGCAATTAACGATAGGTCAAAAGGTAGCTTACCCGAACCAAGGCGTTTGCCAGGTCGAGGAGTTTAGCGTGCACGCTTTCGGGGCCCTCTCGATCAGCGGTTACACTCTTCGCGTTTTACACGACAACTCGACGATATTCGTTCCCGAATGCAATGCGGACAGCGTCGGCCTGCGCCCGCTGATCTCGAGGTCGCAGTGCCGGCAACTGATCGATATGCTTGGCGAGGATTTTGAGCCGTACGCCGGTGATTGGAAGACGCGTTCGCGTGAGTTCACGGAAAAGCTGCGAACGGGCGACATTTTTCAGACCGCCGAAGTGCTCAAAATGCTCACATTCCTGAGCCACGAAAAGAAATTATCGTTTCGTGAGCAGACATTGCTTGAGAAATCGAAATTCCTGATCATCTCCGAAATATCCAACGCCGACCCCAAAGGCAGTACACCGGCAGAAAGCGAAATAGTCAGCCTCGTCGAGCGAGCTTGTTCAAAGCGTTCGTTAGCATCGCCCGCTGTCATGGCAGCCATCCACTGACAACAGGCCAATAGACAATATATTGAGATGCCCGGGCCTTTTAGTTCCCGGGCATTCCCGTTTACGGCACCATCACATGCCATATAACGCTGTCCGCACTCATTTGGACAGTCCCACCCAAAATTGGATCAGGCGGGCGTTTAGTTAATCCTAAACGCCTGCCTTTTCCACCCCTTGTCAGTACGATCAGTACAAAATGATTCAGCATATCGAATCTGATATGCTCAGAAACCGAACCAGCCGGCGGCGAGCGATCAATGATTCGAACCTATCTGTGGTCGTCGCGACCGTGCTTTTCGATGCATATCGCCTTATATCCGCAAAGATCTCCTTTTTTGCCGCCTCCGATTCCTCGCGGCTGGCCGTGATCCTTTTCGCCAGCGCCGAAATAAAATTGCTGTAGCTCGTTGCCCTATCGCCCCTCATTCGTTCAGGTCGAATGCCATTAGTCTGGCTATTAGCGGCGATCAGCATGATTTTCTCCAGTAATTCTAATAATTCGGCCGGTGCTGCGCGTTGTTCCTTTGCTGCCAGAAGCGCCAACGCCAGTTAACATCCATCGGGAGTGAGGTTCGATACAGGCCGAACGCAACGGTGAACTGCAGCTTAACGTAGTACATTGAAAACTGGATCATTTTCATCTCAGAACCTCCAGCGGAAAAAAACGAAGGACGGCTTCCTGTAAGATCTACCGTCCTTCCACGCAGCGTTACTGCCAGTATAAGACCCTTGTCCAAAACAGCCTTCGCCTAGCGAATTTGGTTAACACGAGAGCGTTATCTGAGTGCAAGTAAGGTATGGCACTCAATTTTCATCCTTGCGGCTCCGGCTGATGTATTTAGTTAAACAAAGAAGATCGGCCGTGTATGTGCGCTTGCGAACACTCTTAAAACATAATTGCGTTCCGGCAATTTGGCCGGCTGTTAACGGGTGTGCGATATCGCACACATAAGATGGATAGGTATGGTATTCTGGCCCTGTTCCAACAAAGTTAAACTCGTTCAGGTAATTTAGCTGCTGAACTCGACCCGGAACAAAGAGGGAAAAATGCCGACTGCCGTAAGAACCGATGCCTTAAAGAACTACTTGTTGGCCTCGCTGCCGATAGGTGAATTTGAACGGATCCTGCCTAAACTCGAGATCGTACCGCTTACTCTGGGCAAGGTGATGCACGAGTCGGGCGCCAAGATGGACTATACGTATTTTCCTACGACGGCGATCATTTCGCTGTTGTATATCATGGAAAACGGGGCAACGGCCGAGATCGGCGTTGTCGGTAACGACGGCATTCTCGGAATTGAACTGTTCATGGGCGGCGAGACGACGACTAACCGTGCTATCGTCCAGAGCGCAGGCAATGTGCTGAGAATGAGGGCGAACGAGATGAAGGCCGAATTTACGCTTGGCGGCCCGTTTCAGAGGTTGTTGCTTCGTTATACGCAGGCCTTGATAGCACAGATCTCCCAAACTGCCGTTTGCAACCGTCTGCATTCCGTCGAACAGCAGCTTTGCCGCTGGCTTCTGCTGAGCCACGACCGTTTGGATTCTGACAAGCTCGTGATGACCCACGATCTGATCTCAAATATGCTCGGAGTGCGCCGGGAGGGCGTTACGCTTGCCGCGCAAAAGCTTGTGGCTCGAAAACTAATACAAAGTGTGCGGGGAACAATGACCATCATAGACCGCCCGGGCCTCGAAAATGCGGTTTGCGAGTGTTACAAGGTCGTCAACGACGAATACAATCGCCTGCTCGGCCGGGGAATATCTCGCTCTTTCGTATAGGTATACAGACAAAACGGTTAACACCTGTTATGGTTGCGCAAGTTGATAGCGTTCAAGCAGTCAACTTTGAAAATTTCACCATTCGACATCGGAAATGAACTAACGATCTACTTCTTGTGCCGTCTGTTGTTTTTACAACATGGCCCGAACAAGGAGTGCCCGATGCCAGAAACCACCAGATCTTCCAATAAGCTGCTCGCAGCTCTGCCGATAATTGCCTACGACCGCGTCCGGCCTCAATTCGAACCTTACGAGCTGAAGTACAGCGAGAATGTCTACGATCAGGGTGAGGAAATGAAGCACGTCTATTTTGTCGAAACCGGCATTATCTCGATATTGGTTGCAACGAGCCCGACCACAACAATGGAGATCGCCATGGTCGGTAACGAAGGCATGGCCGCCTTGGGTGTCTTTCTTGGGATCAAACTGTCAAACAATCGAGCCGTAGTGCAGGGAAGCGGGAATGCTCAGAGGATGACGGCGAAGAATTTTAACGCAGAATGCGCTTTCAGCGATGAACTGCCGCGGATCATGCGTTTGTTTACGTATTCGATGCTAATGCAGATATCGCGTTCGGCTGTGTGTACGCGATTTCACTCCATCGAATCGCGCCTTGCCCGCTGGCTGCTGATGACGCAGGACCGCATGCGGTCCGAAGACTTTCAGGTTACGCAGGAGTTTCTCTCCTACATGCTCGGCGTTAGACGCGAAGCCGTAAACAAGGCCGCCGGGATACTGCAAAAGCAGAAGCTGATCAGCTACGTCCGCGGCCATGTAACGGTCATCGACCGCAAAACGCTCGAAGGCCTCGCCTGCACTTGTTATGGATTTATCGCGGCGAATTAAGCAGGCTTTGTGTAACTCGCACGCACAACCGTTTTGATATTGCCGCGCACGTGATAATCGCCCTCGATCTCGACCTTTAGCGGGTCGCAGGCGGCGACGAAGTCCTCGAGGATGACGTTGACGACGTGTTCGTGAAAGATCTTTACGTCGCGGAATGAATTGATATAAAGCTTGAGGCTTTTTAGCTCGACGCAGAGCTTGTTCGGCACGTATTTGAGCCTGATCACGCCGAAATCCGGGAAATCTGAGAAAGGGCAGATCGCCGTAAACTCCGGCATATCGAATTCGACCCAGATCTCTTTACCCACAAACTCATACGGAAACGCGTCGAGCGGGAACAAGCCCATTTCCTCACGCGGAGTAGGGCGGATGTCTAATTGCTGTTTATTGACGCCCTCAGGCATTCTTTCGTCTAACATAATTTTCTAGTTTGGAGTTCCACCTTCAGAATTCGGAGTTTTAACTCTTCATCGCGTAGCGATTTAACGAATTTAGCCGTGGGTTTCAACCCACGGAAAGCGGAAAAAATAACCGCGTCGCGTCAGCGACGGTTGAATCTCAATTGTCGCTGACGCGACAGCGAACTTCGATGCGTCCGACCGTGGGTTGAAACCCACGGCTAAATTCATCACACCGCTCTGCGGTGGAGCCCGGCTATCTCACATACCGATGCTTTCGCGAGCCCAAACCTCTTATCGCGGCGAGGTCGTTAACGCCGTTCTCGTTCAGTTTTGTTAGTAGATTCACGAAAATATGGGCGGTCGCATAGGCGTCGGCGCTGGCGCGGTGATGATTTACCAGTTCGATCTCGTAGTGCTCGGCGACGGTCTTCAATTTGTGATTCAGGATGTCGGGCAGCAGTTTTCGGGAAAGCTGCACTGTACAGAGGCACGGATTGCGAAGCTTGTACTTGCCGAAAATGCGACTGATCTCGTGATTCAGAAACCGCATATCAAAACCCGAATTGTGGGCGACAAGTATCGAATCACCGATAAAATCAAGAAAATCGTACGCTACATCCGCAAACAACGGAGCATGGCGAACCATTTCGTCGCTAATTCCTGTCAGCGAAGTAATGAACGGCGGGATCGGTGTCTCCGGGTTTACGAGCGTTTGAAACTCCTCTTGAACCTTACCGTCCTTTACTCGGTACGCACCGATCTCCGTGATGCGGCAGGGCGGAGCTTTGGCTCCGGTGGTTTCGAGATCGAAAACGACAAATTCTGTCTCCATCAACTCCCGGCCCTCGAATTCGTCATCGCAAAGCTCGACCATGTCGCCATCGATCCTCAAGCGAGGATCGCCCGCGATCATGTCCGCGGCGAGTAATCTGGCAAGATTGCGGTCGGGCTTGCGGATCTTCATAACAAAATCGACCACGCTGACAGCCGAAGCCTTACCGCCGAACGAGCGGAGCAGAGCGACGGTTTCGTTGATCAGGAGCGACTCAGAGATCAGATTCGGGTACGGCGTCATTGATTAAAAGTCTAGCAGAAATTCCTGAGTTTATTGAGTCGGAAGGAGTGTTGAGTTAGTCTATATCGAATGGATGTTCTCAAACGTTTCACGGAAACCAATGCCTTGCTCGATGGGCATTTTA
The DNA here is from genome assembly GCA_016703965.1 of Acidobacteriota bacterium. Lineage (NCBI taxonomy): Bacteria > Pseudomonadati > Acidobacteriota > Acidobacteriota bacterium. The sequence goes on along the minus strand of JADJBB010000004.1, from coordinate 180,647 downwards.
TTTTATCGAGCGGCCTGCACAGCCCGAAATATCTGCAATGTGCTCTTGCCCTGCAGCATCCTGACGATGCGGCCGCGTTCGGTAAAGAGATAGCGGCACATTATTCGGCAGACGAGATCGACACGGTCGCGTCGCCGGCGATCGGTGGGCTCGTGATCGGATTTGCGACTGCTCAGGCACTAGGAAAAAGATTCATCTGGACAGAGCGTCAGGAAGGTGTGATGACAGTTCGGCGAGGGTTTACTGTTTCGCCCGGAGAACGAATTCTCGTCGTCGAAGACGTCATCACGACCGGCGGATCAACGCGTGAATGCATCGCGGCACTGCAAAGTTGCGGAGCGAAGGTTGTCGCTGCCGCTTCGATAATTGATCGCTCAAATAGAACCGCAGATGTCGGCGTGCCGCGGATCTCGCTCGTCAGTCTCGATGTTCCTAGCTTTTCTACAGACAGCTGTCCGATGTGTGCCGACGGGCTTGAAGCTGTAAAACCCGGTAGCCGCAAGTCATGACATCTGAGGTTCAGAAATTCTGGAACGACTTTCTTTTACTAAACCCGTCGATACCGAGGGCCGAGCCTTTTCAAGTTTGGTGCTTTGGTAACACGGCGGAAATGGCGAGGGAGCTTGCTGAATTGGTCATTTCCGGCAAGAAATTTGCGACCGCGAGCCTCGTTGCGGTAAATGAGATAATACCGGACGAGGCTCCGATCGCTGATGGTTACAGCGTTGTCACTGATCTTGCGGGAGCTCCGATGTGTGTGATCCAAACAACGGAGATCAGGCATCTGCCGTTCAATGATGTTGATCCGCAATTTGCATCAGATGAAGGCGAGGGTGATCAGACGCTGGAATATTGGCGTGATGTCCACTGGAAGTATTTCTCGCAGGAGGCAGCCCAGCTCGAGATCGATTTTGACGAAACATCACTCGTTTGCTGCGAGCGTTTTAAGCTCTTGTATCCTTAAATGAACTACAGACTTCTCATTCAATACGACGGCACCGACTTTCACGGCTGGCAGGTGCAGGAAAACGACCGGACGATCCAGGGCGAACTGGAGCGTGTGATCGGAATGATCGCTGACATGGATGTCGCGGTTGTTGGCTCAGGGCGAACGGACGCAGGTGTTCATGCTGAGGGACAGGTTGCGAATGTTCATCTGCACAGCAAATTCACGCCCGAGCGGCTCAAGCACGCGATCAACGGCAATCTGTGGCGAGACATCAGGATAATGAAAGCAGAAAAGGCTCCGGACGAGTTTCACGCCCGATTCTCGGCGAAGCGCAAAACGTATATTTACCGCGTGGTGAATGCTCCGGTGATGTCACCATTTTGGCGGCGGTTTGCCCACCACGAAACAAGGCCGCTCGACGTGGCTAGGATGAACGAAGCGGCTCGTTTGTTCCTCGGCGAGCATGACTGGACGGCGTTCGCATCAGCGAAATCCGACGGCGATTCGCGGGTCCGAAACGTGCTCGATTTTACCGTGGAATCGAGGTGGAACGATCAGGCGCAGGGCGTGATGATCGAGTTTCGCATATCAGCGACAGGTTTTCTGCGGTACATGGTCCGCTCGATCGTCGGCACGATGCTCGAGGTCGGGCGTGGCGAAAAAGATAGTGATACAATTCAGACGGCGATCGTCACCGGCAACCGCGACCTGGCAGGCAAAACGGCATCGGCACAGGGGCTGACGCTGCATAAGGTCGAGTACGATTAAGTGCCGGAACGCAGGCTGCCAGCCTGCGTTTCACGCAAAGGAAATTGCCGGCAACGCGCGATCGGCGAACCGGACACACGCAGGCTGGCAGCCTGCGTTCCGACGGAATGCTCATTTACCACATAGTTTTACCGGAAGTTTGGGCGGCTTTTGATACGGGGCTTTACCGGCACGCGAGTTTGGCTGTTGAAGGGTTTATTCATTGCAGCTTCGAGGAACAGCTCGACGGCGTGATCGGACGATATTACTCAGGCGTCGAAAGCGTGGTTATACTCGAGATCGAGAGCGACCGGCTAATGTCGCGGATGATAAAGGAACCGTCAACCGATAGCGGGATCTATCCGCATATTTACGGGCCGATAAATCGAGACGCAATTATTCGAACGTTCGAGAAAAGGATTTGAACAACGGATTAACACGGATCTACACAGATTAATTTCATTAAATCCGTGCTAATCCGCGTAAATCCGTTGTTAAGAAATGCACGATGCACGAGAATTTTGCCGGGATAATTAAACCGAATTCTGCCGAAGAGCGTCTTTTGGCGGGGATCGATCCGGCGCGGATGCCCCGGCATATCGCTGTTATCATGGACGGCAACGGCCGGTGGGCAAAACATCAGGGCCGGCCACGGATATTCGGCCATCGCGAAGGAGCTAAATCGGTTCGGGCGATCATCGATACGTGTACGCGGCTTGAGATCAAGGCGGTGACGCTTTACGCGTTTTCCACTGAGAATTGGAAGCGACCGCAGGACGAGATCAAAGGGCTGATGCGGATGCTTATTCGCTACATTCGCACCGATCTCAAAGAAGTTCACCAAAATAATATTCGATTCAGAGCGATCGGAGATATCGACGGACTGTTTGAAAACGTCCGTAAGGAGATCTCCAGAGCCGAGCAGATGACCGCCGAAAACACCGGCATGGTCATGAACGTCGCTCTTAATTACGGAGCCAGAGCCGAGATCGTCCGTGCTGCACGCCTCGCCTTTGCCGATATCGAGCGGCGAAATGACGTGATCGACCACCTGACCGAGGCCGACATAGAGCGAAACCTATATACCCACGGCCTGCCGGAGGTCGATCTGCTGATCCGAACCAGCGGCGAATTTCGCATCTCGAACTTTCTACTCTGGCAGTTAGCGTACAGCGAGATCTACATAACGCCGACGCTGTTTCCCGATTTCCGCCGGCCTGGGATATTTGAGGCAATATTGGACTACCAGAAACGGGACCGGCGTTTCGGCGGAGTTAAGTAGTTTATTCACAGGGATAAAGGTGATGAAAGGGATGAGAAAATAGTTTTTGCATACCCTTTTTATCTCCTTCATCCCTGTTAAATTGCGTTTAAGACTATGAAAACGAGAATTCTTACAGCCCTTATCGCTCTGCCTATCGTGATCGCGGCGATCATTCTGCCGCTGTGGGTTCCGCAGTTGGTTTGGCTGTTTGTGGCGATCGCGGGGTTTGCGTTGGCGGCGGGATTGTTCGAGTTTTATTCGCTTACGAAAAAACTTGAGCTAAAGGCTGATGCGTCGATCGGTTATCTCGCATCGGCGGCGCTGTTTATTGGCTTCCTTTTCGATGCTCCTGCGAAGGCTCCGGATCTGTTGGTGGCGACGCTCGCGGCGATCATCATCGCGGTCCTGATCTCACAGACATTTCGTTTTCAAAAGGATTTCTCAAAAATGCTCACGGGTATCGGCGTAACGCTGCTCGGGATATTTTACGTCGTGTTTTTGGGCGGATTTCTTGTTGCTACACGCGTAGGTTTCGAATCGATACCGGGCCTTTCCACAAAACTTCTCGGCTTCTTCTTCCTGATCATCTTCGGTTCCGACGCCGGTGCATACTTCGCCGGACGAGCCCTCGGTAAACACAAACTCGCCCCGGCGATCTCGCCCGGCAAAACCGTCGAAGGCCTCATCGGCGGCCTGATCACCGCCGCAGCATTCGCTGCTGTTTCGACCGCGACATTCTTTCCCGAACTGCGTTACCAATTCTCGATCCCGCTGGCCATCGTTCTCGCCGCCGTCGGCGTTCTCGGTGACCTCTGCGAAAGCGCGATGAAACGCGGCTCTGGCTCAAAAGACGCCGGCTCGATCATCCCCGGCCACGGCGGATTCCTCGACCGGCTCGATAGTTTGCTCTTTGGGGCACCGATACTGTATTACTTCGCACGGTTCTATTTCTGATCCCCGGCCCTAACTAGATCACGCCCTTGATCAGCCTGACCGTATCGCGGGCTATGAGGAGCTCTTCGTTGGTCGGGATAACGCCGAGTTTGACGCGGGAGTCTTCTTGGTTAAAAAAGCCTTCTACTCCGGATACTAATTCTGCATTCCTGTTTTCATCCGCAGCAATTCCAAACCATTCCAGACCCTGGCAGATCTTAGACCGAATGAGAGCTGAATTCTCGCCGATCCCTCCCGAAAAAATTATCGCGTCGGCTCCATCCATTGCGGCCAGGTATGAGCCAATGTATTTGCGGATGCGATAGCAGAATATCTCGATGGCGAGCCGCGCCCGTCGGTCGCCGGAATCCTCCGCTTCGGCGATAAGTTCGCGCATGTCGTGGGTCAGGCCCGAGATGCCGAGCAAGCCTGACGCCTTATTTAGCATCAGATCTGCCTCGTGAACCGTCATGCCTTCTTTTTCGCAGATAAATTCGATAATCGCGGGGTCGAGATCGCCGGAACGCGTGCCCATCACAAGGCCTTCGAGCGGCGTGAAACCCATCGAAGTGTCGAAAGAGTTGCCGTTTTTGATCGCGGCTACAGAGCTTCCGTTGCCGAGATGCAGGGTTATGATCTTTACTTCCTCGCGGGGAATGTGATTAAGCGTCCGGTATTGATACGCGATGTAACGGTGCGATGTCCCATGAAAGCCGTAACGGCGTATTTTGTGCCGTCTGTAAAATTGATAGGGAATGGCGTAGAGATAGGACGATTCTGGCATAGTGTGATGAAACGCCGTATCGAAAACCGCCGCTTGCGGAATGCCTTTACCTAGGATCGACCTTGCCGCCTGGATGCCCAGAACATTGGCCGGATTGTGAAGCGGGGCGAGCTCAATGCAGTCATCGATACCTCGCAGCACGTCGTCATCGATCAGAGCGGACTGGATGAAACGCTCGCCGCCATGTACAACGCGATGTCCGACCGCATCGATATCGGACAGGCCGCTGATCCCGTCGATATTAGTATCTTCACTACCGATCCATTGCAGGATGGCGTCCAGTGCGGCGCGCATATCACGTATCGGCTTGCCCGAACGGACGGCATCATGCCCCGCCGTTTGAAAAGTTAAGACCGCCGCTCCGCCGATGCGTTCGATCTGACCGCGCGCGAGCATTCGATCGTCACGACGCTCGATCTGCTCGAGGCTCGTTGAGATCAACTGGAATTTTAACGATGAACTGCCGCAATTTAGTACGAGAATGTTCATATTTTTATGTTACATCAAGTCATAGAATGAGAAAGGCTGAAACATAGTTTGCACTGATTCGGCACAATCTTGTATCATCGCGATTGAAGTTATGGACGCAGTTCGATTTGACGACAATAATAATACGTAGGCGAGAGTGTTAATTAGGTTTGACGCTCCGCCTTTCGTTTGTCGCAAATCGAAAGGCGTTTTTTGTTTTTGGAAGTGAATAAACAGGGATGAAGGGGATGCAAAGGATGAATTTGAATTTGTCTTAACTCCTTCATCCCCTGAATCCCTATTAATTTTAATTTTATGTTGGATGTACTTGGAACTTTAGAGAGAACACATACTTGCGGCGAATTGCGTGACAGCGATGTTGGCAAGCAGGTTGTTTTGATGGGTTGGGTGGCGAAGAAGCGTGATTTTGGCGTTTTTACGTTTGTCGATTTGCGTGACCGCGACGGTGTGACGCAGGTTGTGGTGAGCGAAGAGGACGCGAAGGAAGCTCATGCGAAGGCTAAAAACCTGCGCGGCGAATTCGTAATCGCCGTCAAAGGCGAGGTCGTCAAGCGTGACGAAGGGGCCAAAAACGCGAAGCTGCCGACCGGCGAGATCGAGGTCAAGGTGAGCGAGATCCTGATCCTGAACGACGCTAACGTACTGCCGTTTCAGCTCGAAGTCGCGGGGTCTGAGAATCTCGCGGCCGAAGACACGCGTTTGAAATATCGGTATCTCGACCTGCGCCGTCCGCAATTGCAGCACAATATCCGCATGCGTGCGAAGGCGGTCTCAGCTATCCGTGAGTATTTTGACACGCGTGGATTTATCGAGATCGAGACGCCGATCTTGCTCAAATCGACCCCGGAAGGTGCTCGAGATTTTATCGTGCCTTCGCGAATTCACACGGGGAAATTCTTCGCCCTGCCGCAGTCGCCGCAGATATTGAAGCAGCTCACGATGATCTCGGGCTTCGACAAGTATTACCAGATCGCGCGCTGTTTCCGTGACGAAGACCTCCGCGCGGACCGGCAGCCGGAATTTACGCAGCTCGATATGGAGATGACGTTCGCCCATCAGGAAATGGCGTATCGTGAGATCCAGGGCATGTTCAATCACGTCCTCGGCAAGGTCGGCGGCATTGACTTGCCCACCGAATGGCCGCGTATGACCTACGCCGAAGCGATGCGTCGGTACGGCTCGGACAAGCCGGATCTGCGGTTCGAGATGGAACTGGTCGATCTTTCGGATGAGTTGCGAGATACGGATTTCGCTCCGTTTGCGCAGGTGTTGAATTCAGGCGGGCAGGCTGGCAGCCTGCGTTCCGGCGAGATCAAATGTATCGTTGCGAAGGGCAAGGCCGATTACTCACGTAAACAGCTCGACGATCTGCAGGAATTTGCAAAACGTTATGGCGCTGGGGCGTTGGCGTGGATCAAGGTTGGCGACGAGACTACCTCGTCGCTGCTCAAGGTGCTTGGGGAAGAGAAGATCGGCCAGCTCGTTTCGGCAGCCGGAGCTGAAAAGGGCGATCTCGTTCTCATTGTCGCGGGCCGCAAATCTGTAGTCGCCGCTTCGCTCGGAGCTTTGCGTATCGAGGTTGCCAAAAGGGAAAATTTGATCGACCGTTCGGCTTACAAGCCTCTGATTGTGACGGAATTCCCGATGTTCGAGCATGATGAAGAGACGGACAGCTATGCTGCCGCGCATCATCCGTTCACGTCGCCGATGGACGAGGATCTGGAGAAATTTAAGACGGCGGTGAACGACGACAGCCAGCATCATCTGCTCGGTGAAGTTCGAGCGAAGGCATACGACGCGGTCATCAACGGCTACGAATGCGCCGGCGGTTCGATCCGAATTCATCAAAAGGACATTCAAGCCCTCAATTTTAAAGCCCTCGGCCTGTCGGTCGAAAAGGCGCGCGAGCGTTTCGGCTTTTTCCTCGACGCTCTCGAATACGGTACGCCGCCGCACGGAGGCTTCGCCGCCGGCATCGAACGAACTTGCATGATCCTCTGCGGCACCGAAAATATCCGCGACGTCATGGCATTCCCTAAAACTGCATCAGCACAAGACCTGATGATGGATTCGCCGGGCGAAGTGGATGGATCACAGTTGAAGGAACTGGGGATCGAGGTGAGTGATTAGCCTCACTTGTTGCCCGGTCGGAATTAAAAAAAACGGCGAACCGTTAACGTGGTTCGCCGTTTGATATTTGATGATACGAGGTATCGGCTACAAAGCTTTCCAATCTTTGGAACTGGTGGTCAGGAATTTTTTCCATGGTGATTTTCTGTCGTCACGATAGAGTCTGATCCGGAAGGTTCTCTGCCCGCGTTCGGTGCCGCCGATGCCGTTCGTCTTTTGGGTATAAACCCCGACGAGGTCGAATGAGACGGAATTCATCGTGTGCCAGTCGAATTTAGGATCGGCAGGCGGGCCGAAAGATTCGATCTTGCCGACGACGTTGCCGTAATTGAAACTGCCAAAGATCTCCTGTACGGTGAATCGGTCGATCAAAGCCTGGATCTCTTGCGTGGTGGGGTTCGGAATTCCCTCGAATCTGCTCGAGTTTGGAAAGGTTCGCCAGAAAGTGTAAGCGGCACCGTTTGCGTTGTATGCGGCATAGCCTGTTACGATCTGGGTAACGGCTGGATCTTCGGTTTTTAGCTTCGTCGTGTAGTCACGCGTCCATATCCATTTTTGCGAAGATGTGTCCCACGTTCTTGTTCCCGGTTTGCCAAATGTAATTGAAATGGTCCGTTCGCCGGACATGTCTTTCTTGATCTGGGCCTCAGACGGCTGAGCTTTAACATCCCAAGCGGCTGCCAGCGTAAATGCAAAACAAAATAGTCCCAACATCCAAAGTCTTTTCATAGTCAGTCGTTTATCTCCATGATTAGTGATGGTCTAGGTTCAGAAAATATGCTCCACAGTTTCGCAGTCTGAGTATCGGAGTGCGAAAATATTTGGAGATATTAGCACAAGAATGATCGAGGCCAGAAATTCTTGCACCGTTTTAATGAAGGGCTGGCTTTTTAGCAGATTTTTTACCAGGATCATGTTGATCGATTCGCCGGTTTAGGCCGCCAAACCCTTTGGGGCATGGAACCAACCGTTGTTGAGACCGATTCCTCACAACTTTTGGCTGGGCAGACTCATCCCATCTAACTCGCATTTTGCTTTAAAGCACTGAGTTATGAACTTTTTAACTTCCCAATTCCTACGCAGAGCATTTTTCATTCCGCTGATTGTTTTGACAGGCGTTTATCTTCAAGCGCCAGTGCAGGCTGCCGACGGGCAGGTTGACGAAAGCTTTATTTCGGGTCAGGACTTTGACTCGATCGTTCGCGACGTCGCTTTCCAGGGCGAAAAGCTGGTCGTGGTAGGCTACTTCAATACCGCCGTCGGATATCCGAGCCGGAAGATCGTTCGCCTTGAAGCTTCGGGGAATATCGATCAGACATTCAATTCAGGGATCGGCGCTAACGCCGATATCGGCCAGGTCGAAGTGCTAGCGGACGGTAAGATACTTATTGCCGGAGGTTTCACGCAATATAATGGATCACCCGTCAAATACATCGCGAGACTCAACGCAGACGGCTCATTAGACACGAGTTTTAATGACGGAGCCGGCCCAAATGGAGGCGTTAGCTATTTCGATGTTGATCCTAACGGTCGGATACTGATCGTCGGCGGTTTTACGGCGTTTGACGGCGTCAGCCGGACTAAGATCGCGCGCCTCGAGGCGTCGGGCGATCTTGATGCATCATTCGTAATGACCCAACAGATCGTAAGCGGCGGACTCGAAGCTGTTAAGGCCCTCAGTGACGGCAAGGTCATGGTGGGTGGGAGCTTTAATGGCGGCCTCATCAGGCTGCAGGCAAACGGAGCTTTTGACCCGTCGTTCATTGTCTCGATCAACGGACCTGTTCATGTGATTCGGCAGACGCCCGCCGGCGTTATAGCAGGCGGCGATTTTACGGCTGTGAGCCTCAACTACCGTCCGGGGCTCGTAAGATTCGTCGGTAACACCGTTGATCCATCCTTCTTTGCTCCGAGGGCGAAACAGATCCGTGATATTACGGTCCTCTCTGACGGCAGAATGCTCGTTTGCGGCGAACTCCGCGATGCCGAAGGACATGCTTATCCGATGGCTCGGCTCAGCTCGGCCGGAACTGAAGACCAAAGTTATCTGGGGGTCTTCTCTTTTCCAAACGGCGCGCAGGCGTGGAGTGTCGCGATCGGGCCTGACGGTAACGCGGTCTTCGGCGGCCTGATGAACGAAATGGGCCGCATAGATAGTGCGGCACCGACGGCTGTTATAAAGATCGATCCAAGTGGCGATAGGATTCTGTCGTTTCTAACCCGCACGGCCGCGATCTCGAGCGGAGCTTTATCGCTATTCAACCTCGCCGACGGAAGGATGATGTCGTGGGGCGGCGGATTCTATTGGCGGCCGAGACTTGCCCGCCTTTCGCACGAAGGGATCCCTGATATCCAGTTCGCACCGGTAGTTGACAACTTTGCCGCCGTCTCGCTGAACCCCGACGGCAGTGGAATAGTTGCAGGGACCCGCTCGAGAAGTCAGGGCCCGTTTCCATTTCGTCAGGTCAGCACTGATGGTACAGTATCTGATTTACTTTTCGCGTCGGGCACATATAGTTCCTCGGCAACCGGGAATGTGCTTGAGCTTGCACGCCAGGCTGATGGTAAGTTGATCGCGGTCGGTGATTTCGACACTATAAACGGCGTGACCCGACGCGATATCGTCCGACTAAATATCGATGGATCTGTCGATCAATCCTTCTCGACCAATATCGTCTCGCTGGACATCACAAAAGTGATCGTCTCTCCGCAGGGACGGATCTTTATTGCCGTTCGGCCGCAGGCGAATATCAACTGGGCAGCGGTCTATGAGCTGGATCAAAATGGAGCGGTGGTCTGGCAGTGCCGTGTCGACCCGGTCGTGCTTGGAGCGTACATTACAAACCTAACACTTTTGAGCGACGGAAATCTTTTGGTCTCGGGCAGACTCGGAAAGGTAAACAATGTCGATGCGCCACAGATCGCGCGGATCAAGCCGAATGGCGAGGTTGATCAGACATTCATTCCGCCAAACCTGGGAAGCCCATTCTCGACGATAAATTCGGTGTTACAGCTTATCGACGGGCGCGTCATGATCGGCGGGGAATTTCCGTCGATCGATGGTATTCAGACGGCGAATCTCGGCCGGCTGCTCCCCAACGGGAACGTTGACCCGACCTTTATCGCAACCGTGACCGGCAGCACAAACCCTTCCGGGATCCCAGTGATAAGCATGGTCCAGCAGGAAAGCGGCAAGTTGATAGTTAGTGGAAACTTTACTGCGGTCAACGGCAGCGTAAAGCGGGGGATCGTCAGATTTGAGCCGTTCTCCGGGCTCGTCACTATTTCCGGGCGGGTCACAACGCCGGGAGGGCTGGGCCTGAGAAATGCAGTCGTTAGAATGACAGATCTGCAATCAAATCTTGTTCGTACCGCAACGACGAGTTCGTTCGGCTTTTACTCGTTCACCAATGTTCTTGCACAAACGAACTACTTCATCAATCCGGTTTCGAAACGGTACCGGTTTACGGGCCAGGATCTGAACGCGAGCGGCAACCTGACAAACATCGATTTCGTTGGCCTCGAATAGGCTTTCGTGGGCTTGACCTGCTCGCAGATCTATTAGAACGTAATATCTTGCCGGGAATGCGAAAGAGCGGCCGTACCTTGTGGAATCTACATCTGTCCTGATAATTTTTGCCGTATTCGCCGTTGCGATACTTTACTCCTCGGTTGGACATGGCGGGGCGTCGGGGTATTTGGCGGTGATGGCGTTTTTGGCGGTGGCTCCTGAGGTGACGCGGCCGACTGCGTTGGTTTTGAATCTATTCGTGGCGTCGATCGGGACGTATCAATTCTGGCGAGCAGGTTACTTTCAGTGGCGCGTGTTTTGGCCATTTGCTTTGGGCTCCATTCCATTTGCCTTTTATGGCGGGATCGTTCAGCTTCCCACCGATGTTTACAAGATCGTATTAGGCGTTGTGCTTTGTCTCGCGGCGATGCGGCTTGCGGTAAAACTAAGAAATGATGATCAAACCACCGATCCACCTGTCCTCGCCGGGATCCTGATCGGTGCTGCCATCGGTTTGGTTTCGGGAATGATCGGCGTTGGCGGCGGCATCTTCCTGACGCCGCTGCTGCTGCTCGCGAGATGGTCTTCTACCAAGACCGCAGCGGCCGTTTCCGTCTTGTTCATTCTCGTAAATTCGTTTGCCGGGCTGCTCGGTAATTATCTATTTGGCAGAAGCACGCATATTCTCGACCTGCCAAGCCAGGTTTGGATCTGGATAGCCGTTGCAGTTGTCGGCGGCCTGATCGGTTCGACGTTGGGAAGCAAGAAGTTCGATTCGATGACGTTGCGGCGGGTTTTGGCGGTCGTGCTGCTATTCGCGGGTGTTAAGCTTATCCTGGTGTGACGATGACTGGAGCGGCAAGCATCCCTGCTTGCCAGCGGTCGAAGACCGCTAAGGAGCTCGGGTTAATCAAGGATTGTTTGTAGTTGGGGATTTCAACACCGCAGAAGCTGCGGTGTGGCAAGCAGGGATGCTTGCCGCTCCAGTCGGGCGGGCAACTGGCAAGCGTTATTGTTAATCCAACTTGCGGACTCTATCCACCGCATTTATGAGGTTTTTCACTCTCATTTTCACGGCGACGCTGTTTACATCGATCGCCTCGGCTCAATCGGGCCGTCAGAAGCCGAGCCCGACGCCCACACCCCGTCAGATCGTTGGACCGTCGGTTGTCTACATGCCGACCGAAACGGTGAATCCGGTTGGAAAACCGACCCCAACACCGACCCCAAAACCCAACAGCGGTGACGATGTCATCAAGGTTGATTCCGTACTTATCCCGATCCCGGTCTCCGTGCTGGATCAAAACGGAAAGGCCGTTTCAACGCTCCAACTCAAGGATTTTGAACTAAAGATCGATGGCAAAGTGGTCGAGATCGGCGAACTCGCCCGGAGCGATACGCCGATACGGCTTGCGATGCTGTTTGATAATTCGTCGAGCGTGCTGATCGCTCGTGAGTTTGAAAAGGACGCTGCCGTCAGGTTTTTTCGCCGCGTTGTCAGGCCTGATAAGGACAAAGCCGCGTTGTTCTCGGTCGCCGATTACACACGGCTCGAACAATCGCTCACATCCGACGTCGCGCAATTGACGCAGGCGATCGAAATGTTTCAAGAGCCAAAAGGTGCGACTGCACTGCTCGACGGGATCATCGAGGTCGCCGAGTACCTCAGAGCCGCCAATGGCCGCCGCGTCGTCGTTATCGTCTCTGACGGCGAGGACACGTACAGCGATCTCAAAACCACGCTCGAGGGAGTTGTGAAATCGCTTCAAATCAACGACTGTCAGGTCTATGTGGTGAAGACAAAGGACTTCGAGAATTTCAAACGGACCGGTGTTCGCGGCGGAAATGCCAATATTCGAGCCCTCACAGCCGAACGCCGCATGATCGAACTCGCCGAACAAACCGGCGGAGCCGTCTATTCGCCGATCGACGAAGACGAAATGAAACAGGCCTTTGACCGCATCTCGGCTGAGCTTTCGCAGCAATACATCCTCAGCTATTACCCCGAGGACGAGGCACTGAAGCCCGGCGAATTCCGCACGATCTCGCTCACGGTCAAAGCCAAGCCGAATATGACTATTCGGACGCGAAAAGGGTATTATGTTGGCAGGAAATAATGCTCAACGATCACCTCACACAGTTTCTTCAACACCTGAAATACGAACGCAATCTTAGCGAGCACACGTTGCGGAATTACGCGAGTGATCTGGAGCAGTTCAAACTACATCTGTTTCGCGTTGAAAAGCGTGCGGATATGCCGGTGGCTGAGATCGACCGGTTGACGATCCGCGAATGGATGGCTGAACTTCACGCTGATCATAAGAAAACGTCGGTTGCCCGCAAACTCGCCAGTCTTCGCACGTTTTTCCAGTTTCTGGTGCGCGAAGGCAAGCTCGAGGCGAACCCGGCGAAACAGGTCGCGACACCAAAGATCGAACGTAAACTGCCCAATCACCTCTCGATCGAGGACGCCGTTAGGTTCATCGAGACACCGGACATCAACACCGATCTTGGGAGGCGTGACCGGGCGATAATTGAGTTTTTGTATGCGACGGGGATTCGTGTGGGCGAATTGGTCGGGATAAATATACCGGACGTTGATTTTCGCGAGAAGCTGGTTTGGGTGACCGGTAAACGTAAAAAACAGCGGATCGTGCCATTTGGCGAACCGGCGATGCAGGCAGTGTTGCTCTATATGGACCAGACACGCGGCAAGTTTCTCGACAATTGCCCCGAAGCTAAACGCGAGCCGAATGCCCTGTTCCTAAACTACCAAGGCACACGCATCACTACCCGATCCGTCGGTCGCATGATCGACAAATACATCAAGCTCTGCGCCGACATCCACGACATCTCGCCCCACAGCTTACGACACACGTTCGCCACGCATCTGCTCGATCAAGGAGCCGACCTTCGCGACATCCAGGAACTGCTCGGCCACGCCCGGCTGACTACGACGCAGATCTACACTCAGGTCTCGATGGAAAAGATGATCGAGGTTTATGACCGGGCACATCCTAAAGCGTAGGAAATTAGACACAGATTTTCACGGATTACACGGATGGTACGCGGATTTTTGTCGGATCAATAACTTTCAATATCTGTGTTGATCAGTTCCATCTGTGTTTATCCGTGTATAGTTTCTTCTTTGAAAAACAAGACCGTTATCGCTTATCATTCAAAAGATCTTTTCCTCGCTAATAGCCATAAATATGAAAAAGCTTCAGTCACTTGCGATCATCGTTTTCGCGCTTTCGAGCGCTGTTCTTGCCCAAGACAAACCCCTCACCCTCGACGACATCTTCAACCCCGACGCTGCGAAACGCGTGCGGTTTAGCGGAACGCCGGTTTCGGTGCAGTGGTCGCCGGATGGGAAGTCGTTCAAGCAGGTGATCGGCGGGAAGTTGATGCGGGTCGATGCGGTTACTTCGCAGGCGGTGCCGTATTTGGATACGGACTCGTTGTCGGCGGCGTTGCAGCGTGTCGGTGTAAAGGCTGCGGATGCGGCGGAGCTTGCGAATTCGCCTTTCCTTGAGTTCAACGCAGACGAGACGGCGATCGTTCTCAGCAACGCGAATGACCTTTGGCTTTACGAAACGGCGACGCGTTCGATCAAGCGGCTGACGAATAATCGCGAAGCGGAACTCGAAGCTGGTTTCAGCCCGGATGGTAAACTCGTGAGCTTTGTTCGCAGTAACAACCTTTATGTGGTCGATGCGAAAGGTAATGAAAAGCAGCTGACCCGCGATGGCAAAGAGGGCGACAATGCGATCTATAACGGCTATCTCGATTGGGTCTACGAGGAAGAGCTTTACGGCCGCGGGCAGAAACGCGGGTACTGGTGGTCGCCTGATTCGCGGTTTATCGCCTTTCTGCGTACTGATGAATCGCCGGTTCCCAAATTCGTTCTCGTAAACGATCTTCCTACTGACCAATTGATCGAGCGAACCAATTATCCGCAGGCAGGCGACGGAAATCCGATCGTAAAACTCGGCATCGCCGACGTCGGCAAAACGTCGATCGTGCCGAATCCCGGCCGCATCCCAAAGATCGGCGAGCGTCTGCCGCCGACGCTTCTGCGTGTGGGCGACGCGGTGAAATTCATCGACACCTCGATCTACAAACCCGAAGATCTGCTGATCGCCCGCGTCGCATGGGCTCCGGATAGCAAGAATGTCCTGTTTCAGGCCCTGAACCGCGAACAGACCACGCTTGACCTGAATTTCGGAAGTGTTGCCACCGGCAAGATCAGCAAGGTCATTACCGAAACCACTCCCGCATGGGTCGAGGTTTATGACAATCCGGTTTTCACCGATACGTCAGCCGCGAACGGGATGATGGTCTGGCAGTCGGCACGCAACGGTTGGAAACACCTCTACCTATACGACAGCACCGGCCAACTCGTCCGTCAGCTCACCAGCGGGAAATGGGAAGTCCGCACGCTTTACGGCGTTGATAATCAGGGCGGCTGGGTCTATTTTTCGGCTACCAAAGACAGCCACATTGCCGAGAATATCTACCGCGTTCGCCTGACCGGCGGCGAGGTCGAACGCGTTTCGAAGGGCGACGGCTGGCACGCGGCCGCGTTTAACAAAACCTTTTCGCACTACGTCGAAAACTGGAGCAATGTCGTCACTCCGACTCAAACGCGGCTTTTCCGTGCCGACGGTTCGCTCGAACGTGTTATCAACGAAAATCGCGTCGATGTCCTTCGCAATTACCGCCTCAGCACGCCCGAATTCCTCAACGTAAAAACCCGCGACGGATTTAATATGGAGGCGATGATGATCAAGCCGCCTGATTTTGACCCTTCGCGTAAATATCCCGTGCTGCAGTTCACCTACGCCGGGCCGCATGCTCCGTCAGTGGCGAACCGCTGGGGTGGCAATCGCGGGATGTGGTTTCAGATGCTGGCCCAAAAAGGCTACATCATCTGGGTTTGCGACAACCGCACCGCGAGCGGCAAAGGCGAGGAATCCGTCTGGCCGCTTTACGCCTACAAAGGCTTTGGCGAGCTCGAGCTTCGCGACATCGAGGACGGGCTGAATTATCTGAGATCCACGGGCTACGTCGATATGAACCGCATCGGGCTGCACGGCTGGAGCTTTGGCGGGTTTATGACGAGCTACGCTCTGACGCACAGCGGATCGTTCAAGATCGGAATGGCGGGCGGAACCGTCTCGGATTGGACGCTCTACGATTCGATCTACACCGAGCGTTACATGAAAACGCCGCTCAACAACCGCGAAGGCTACGAAAAATCTAACGTGGTCAAAGCCGCCAAAAACCTCTCAGGCCGCCTGCTGCTCATCCACGGTGTGATGGACGACAACGTCCACATGCAGAATGTCACCAAACTGACCTACGCCCTGCAGCAAGCCGACAAACAGTTCGATCTCATGCTCTACCCCAACCAACGCCACGGCGTCGCCGAACCCGCCCTGGTCAAACACTGGTACACGATGATGACGGATTATGTGCTTAAAAACCTATGATCGACCGCGACCCGCCGCCTACAATTGATCGACGTCGGAAGGCGTATCAATGTCTATGGCGGCCGCATCTATCTCAATCGTGACGAGGTCGTTACGGCTTCTTATCAGGTTGCGGGCACCTTTATCGCCTTCGAGATGAATGAGTTGATCGAATAGTTCGCGTGAGAATACCGCCGGAACGCCGATGGTTTTGCCGTACTTCGCGGCGACGACTAGAGCTGAATTTGCTTGAAATTCTGAGAGCAAGAGTTGGAGCGCATCTGTTGTGACGTGCGGTTGGTCGCAGAGCGTTATCAGTACCGCGTCGAGTTTGGGTTCGAGATTCAGTAGGTATTCGAGTCCGGCTTTAATGGACGAACTCATTCCTGATTTCCAGTTCTCATTTAAACAAATACTGATTGGAAGGCCTTGTAGTTCTTCGGTTGAGGCTTCTATTTCGGCACCTAGAACGACTACGTTCAGATCGCAGCCGGAGGAAACGAGGGTTTCGGCGGCGCGGCGGATTAGGGATTTGCCGTGGTAGATGGCTAGTTGTTTGGGGGAGCCGAAGCGGGTTGAGCCGCCGGCGGCTAGTAATATTCCGCCGATTTTGGGTGGGTTATTTGCGGTCATAGATCGAGCCTTCGCGGTATCGCAGGCTGGTGCCCTGGCGGTTTTTTAGGACGCTTTGGATCTCGCCGATTATTGAGAGAGCGATGCTTTCGGGAGTGTCGGCGCCAATGTCGAGGCCGACGGGGGCGAAGAGGCGGGCGAGTTTTTCTTCCGCGAATATGCGGCCGTGGGCGGCTATCTCTTCGAGAAGCTGTTCGGTACGACGTTTCGGGCCGAGGGCTCCGACGTAGAATGCATCGGACGCAAGCAGCTCCGGCAAAACGAATCGGTCGCGGGAGTAATTGTGCGTCATTATAACTCCGGCGGTGCGATGGTCCGCGTGAATTTGCGGCGGTTCGTCGACGGTTTGGTGAACGAGCTTTTGTGCGTTGGGGAATCTTTCTTCGGTCAAAAACGCCGGGCGATGGTCGTGAACGGTGACCTGCCAGCCGAGTTCGCTCGCGATGCGGACGAAGGGAACCGCGTCGGCTCCCGCACCGAAAAGCATGACCGCGATCGGCGTTTCAAATTCGTCGGACGGCTCGCGGTCTTCGTACGCGGAACGCATCTTCGCAATGATCTCGCTGTCTTTGCCGATGGGTTCGAGCAGGATCTCGATCACACCGCGGCAGCCCATGTTCATGCTGAAGATCGAGTTTTCGTCGCCGGTCGTGTCGTATGTGAAAACCTCGGACTCGCCGCTCTTAAGGATCTTTTTCGCCCGCTCGAGTACATCTGCCTCGAGACATCCGCCGGAAACGGTGCCGAAAGTGTCGCCGTTCTCAAGCATCAGCATTCGAGCTCCGGGCAGACGATAGCCCGAGCCGCGGACGTCAACGACGGTCGCGAGTATGGCCTTTTCGCCGTCCGCGAGGGCTGATACGTGTTTTAGGATCTCTTTTATTTCTTTCAAGGTTGGAAATTATGCAGGCTGCTTTTCACCGAGCCAGTAGCAAAGGCCGTCAGGAGCGATCACGTAAAACACTCGCCAAATGCCGCTCTCGTTCTTTTCGATACTAATATCCGATAGCTCTTTCGCAAGTCCGTTGCCTCTGAACTCATTCAAAACGGCCTCGACGTCGGTTACCTCAAATGCACAGCCATCCTGCGTCGGATCGCCGCCGTTTTCGACGAGCCTCATTTGAATATCAGCACGGGCAAGAATCGCTGAACGGTGCGGAGTTTCGGTTCGCTCGACGACTTGAAACCCCATGATGTCCGTATAGAACGATAGGGCATTATCAATGTCGGCGACGGGCAGGTTCATTGCGTCGCCTTTATAGCCCCATGCATTCTTAAAGGTCATAGACTATTCAGGACAAGCCGCACCGCTGTCTACCCATTCGTTCATCTTTTTCATGAAATCGGCATGCGACATCGGCGGTGTAGTGCGACCGTTGCCCGGTGTCCACGCCCACAAAACGAGCGGATCGGTCGCGATGTGGTGCACGGCGTCTTTGGCCGATTTGCGGCCGCCATTTTTCAACGGGTCTTTCAGATTGCGGCAAAGTTGGCCGGCGGTCAGGCCTTGAAACGCCATTTTGTTCGCCTCTGGGGGCATGTGCCAATTTGGGGCTCCGGGCGGTAAATTATCGCCGTCGAGATTGATGTCCTGGTGGCAGGTCGTACATTTTAGCTCGCCGAGACCGCGACCGTCCGGGCCGCGTTTGACCTCCATCGGATGCGGGGTCATTGTGTCGCCTTGCGTTGGAGCGTCGCCGCCAGGATGACAATTAGAGCACCGCGCCGAAAAGAAAACCTTTACCGCCTCGCTGAAAGCCGCACGCGACTTTGCCGGATCAGGATCAGCGGCGATGGTGGTCTCGTTGATGGTCGAGGCTTCGACACGCTCGACTGCTCCGGTTCGGCTTGAATACAGAGCCAAGCCCGCAGCCGCAAATGCTGCCGCTACGACGATAAGTTTTAAGATACTGCTTCTATTCATCATCACGCTTTTGCTGCCAGATCAGCCGTCCTGATCGGCAAGGTTCTAATACGCTTGCCAGTCGCGGCAAATATTGCATTTACCACTGCCGGAGCGATCGGCGGGGTACCGGGTTCGCCAACGCCGCCGTGTTTCTCTGTGCTCTCCACAATGTAGACCTCGACCTTTGGCATTTCGTTCATGCGAAGCACTTTTTGGTCCGTAAAGTTCTTTTGCTGGACGCGGCCGTCTTTGATCGTGATCTCGCCGTAAAGTGCCGCAGTCAGCCCATAAACGATGCCGCCTTCCATCTGGGCTGCGACGGTATTCGGATTGACGACCTGGCCGCAATCTACCGCACAGACGACGCGATGAACACGAACCTTGCCATCCTTCGCGACCGAAACCTCGGCGATCTGTGCGACGTAGCTGCCAAAACTCTCGTGAACGGCGACGCCGCGGAAAATTCCGGCTTCCGCAGGTTTGCCCCATCCGGCTTTTTCGGCCGCGAGCTTTAATACGGCCGCGTGGCGCGGGTGTTTTTCGAGCATCGAGAGACGGAAGGAAACCGGATCTTTGCCGGCCGCGAACGCGACCTCATCCAGAAAGCACTCGGTCGAGAATGCGGTGTGCGAACTTCCTACTGATCGCCAGAATCCGACCGGAACGCCGGTATCTTTGCGAACCCAATCACACTGAAAATTCGGGAACGCGTACGGCAGATTATGTGCGCCCTCGAAGGATGACTCGTCGAGCTGGTCGTCCTTCAGGATAAAGCCGAAAGCCTTGCCCGCACGGGCCATGATCGCGTCATTTACGACGCGGTGATGCCAGAAAATGGGATTGCCGCTCGCGTCGATGCCGGCTGACATCTTGTTGTAGGTCGCCGGGCGATAGACGTCGTTCTGCATATCGTCCTCGCGCGTCCATATGACCTTGACCGGTTTGCCGACAGCCTTCGACAGCAGCGTCGCGTCGATGACATAGTCCATTTCAAACCGGCGGCCAAAACCGCCGCCGAGCAGAGTCGTGTTGACCTTGATCTTATCTACAGGAACGCCCGCCGTCGCTGCGACCGTCTGCTGTACGAGCATTTGTGCCTGCACGCCGCCCCAAACCTCGGCACCGTCCTTGCGGACGTCTGCCGTGAAGGTCATCGGTTCCATCGTCGCGTGGGCGACAAAAGGTGACCAGTAAACTGCCTCGACCGTTTTAGCCGCTTTCGTTTTTCCGTCGGCGACGTCACCGGTTTTCTTCGCGACGAGGCCTTTGTCCTTGTCAGCCGCTGCGGCGAAAGTTGAATAGATCGATTCGCTCGAAACTGCGGCCATCGCACCTTCATCCCAAGTAACCTTGAGAGCACTTCGGCCTTTTCTTGCGGCCGAAAAATTCTCGGCGACGACGGCGACGCCGTACTCAAGTGAAATTACGTTCGTAACGCCTTTGATGGCTTTTGCCGCGGCGTCATCGACGGCTTTGACCTTGCCGCCGATCACGGGCGAACGCAGGATCGTGGCGGTCAGCATTCCCGGCACTTTTACATCGATCCCGTAGATCGCTTTTCCGTTGACCTTGTCGGGTGAATCGAGCCGTTTTACACCTTTGCCGATGTACTTGAAGTCCTTAGGATCCTTAAGCTTCGGGTTGGCTGGCGGTGTGATCTTTGCGGCCGCTTCAAGCAGATCTCCGTAAGCGGCAGAACGTCCGGACGCGGAGTGCATGATCTTGCCGGATTCGGCTTTGCAGGTCTCGGGAGCGACATTCCATGTTTGGGCCGCAGCCGCAACCAGCATTTCGCGGACCGTTGCGGCGGATTTTCTGAGCGGTGCGAAGAGGCCTTTCACGCTCGAACTGCCGCCCGTGCCCTGCATTCCCATCGCCGGGTTAATGAATGCCTTGTCTGCGGGCGCTGATTCGTATGAAACGTTTGCCCAGTCGACCTCGAGTTCATCGGCAACGATCTGCGGCAGGGAAGTGAAAACGCCCTGGCCCATTTCCGCCTGGCCGACGACGACTGTCACGCGGCCGTCCTTGGCGATCTTGATAAAGGCGTTGGGCTGGAAATCGGCGATGGGTTCATTCGTCAAACCGAGCCGCTCCGCCGCGCGTATTCCAACCGGCAGGTTAAAGCCGAAAACGGCTGCACCGCCTGCAATTATGGATGCTTTGAGGAATGAGCGTCTGTCGAGATCAGTTTTGCTTGTCATCTCATTTACCTCCATTAATAGCGGCCTGTTTAATTGCCTCTTTGATACGGTTATAGGTGCCGCAGCGGCAGATGATGCCCGCCATTGCCTGTTCGATATCGGCGTCGGTCGGCTTTTTATTGTTCTTGAGAAGGACCGCCGCAGCCATTATCTGGCCCGATTGGCAATAGCCGCACTGCGGAACGTCCTCGGCGATCCAGGCTTTCTGCAGCGGATGGCTCAGGTCGGTCGAGAGGCCTTCGATCGTAGTGATCTCTTTGCCAATTACAGAGCTCAACGGCGTCACACACGAGCGTTTTGCCTCACCGTCCACGTGAATAGTGCAGGCACCGCATTGTGCGATCCCGCAGCCGAACTTTGTCCCCGTCAGTCCGATCTCGTCCCGCAGGACCCAGAGCATTAGCGTGCTTGGATCTGCGTCGACCTCGTATTGCTTACGATTTACGCTGAGCTTGGCCATTTGAATCTCCTCCAGAGATCGAATATCAAAACAAAAGGATAGTAACTGTATATAGCTGTTAGTATACCACTCGAATTTCAAAAGAAAAGAGATCCAGCGTCAGATCAAGTTCTCTCTTCGAGTGTTGAAGAAAGAAAAGAAAGCACGATAAGAAGTCGAGCTTTCTTTCCCAAAAATTAAGATTGAATTTCTGGCAGCTCTAGTGCTACGATGAATATCTCAGTCAATCGTTCAACGCGGTTCAACAACGAGCCCTCTCACGCTTACGATGTGTCGGACCAGGCTTTCTAGCTAGTCAGTCCGAGCTTATCAGCTATTTTCAAGACCGTCGTCCCTCACATTTGTTTGTGCTTTGAGAAAAAAGGAGTAAAGATGGCCACCTTAAATATTAACGGCACGATGTATCAGGTAAATGTTAGTTCTGATATGCCATTACTGTGGGTTATACGCGATATTATCGGCCTAACCGGTACTAAATACGGCTGCGGCCGTGAGATCTGCGGAGCTTGCACGGTCCTTGTCAATGGCCGCGCACAGAAGTCGTGCGATTATGATGTCGGAGAGGCAGTCGGCAAGACGATCACGACTATCGAAGGGCTGTCGGCCGACCGGTCGCATCCGGTCCAACAAGCGTGGATCGAACATCAGGTCCCGCAATGCGGCTTTTGTCAGCCCGGAATGATAATGGAGATCGTTGGAGAACTGCATGACGGCCGCCCGAAATCGGAGATCATAAACGAGGTCAGCAACATTTGTTCCTGCGGCACGTTTCAGCGAATTCGTGCGGCGATCTTAAGTCTCGACTAGTTCACGGAGGTTGGCATGGCGAAAAAAGATGATTCGCAGCAGTTGATCAGCCGCCGACGCTTTATTGCTTCTTCGGTCGCAGGTGCGTTTATACTAACGACAAAGTTTGGCGAGACAGCCAAAGCCCAGGTTGCGGACGATAACCCAAAAGAGGCCCCTGAAGCCGCCCAATTAGGTACATGGCTGCGGATCGGGACTGATGAATCGGTAACGATGGCCATCGGAATATCGGAAATGGGTCAGGGCACTATGACGGGCCTCGCCATGCTGCTTGCCGAAGATCTGATGGTTGATTGGGCAAAGGTCAAGGTGGAATCAAACCGGGCTTCTCCAGCCTATGGCAATCCGCTTTACAATTCCCAGATGACAGTTGGAAGCGGCAGCATCCGCGGGTATTATCTGCCCCTTAGAAAGGCAGGAGCTACCGCCCGTGACATGTTGATCGCGGCGGCCGCTCAAATGTGGAATCTGTCGCCCGCGATCTGTAGTGCTGCAAACGGAAAAGTTTCGAATACGGTCAATAGTCAGGTCCTGACCTACGGTCAATTAGCTTCGCTCGCAGCGCAGATGCCGGTTCCGGTAAATCCAACGCTCGTACCTGATAACGCATTGCGGTACATCGGCAACGACGCACCTCGATTTGATATTCCTGCGAAGATCGATGGCAGTGCGATCTACGGCATGGACGTTCGTCTGCCGGATATGGTCTATGCCGCAGTCAAGCATTGTCCTACTTTTGGCGGGACTCTTGCCAATACTCCATCGACTCCTTCTGGGGCGATCGCCGTTGTTCCGCTGCGGGTTATAACCGGAACAGGCCGCGGAACTGAGGCCACGGGAATGGTCAATGCAGTGGCGGCAGTTGCAGGAGATACGTGGAGCGCTTTGCAGGCCGCTAGTCGGGTGACTGCGACCTGGAATATTCCGCCCTCGTCGCAACAGCTAAATACGGACACCATCTTCGCTCAGGCTGAAGATATGCTTACGAATGGTACGGCGGACACACGTATCGCAGAGGTGGTCGGTAATGTTAAAAGAGATGCACTGTACTCTCTTCATCGCACGACCGCGACGTATTATCTGCCTTATCAAGCTCACGCGGCGATGGAGGTTCTAAATTGTACGGTAAGGATCACGGGAGAGGGAAGCTCGCGGCGATGCGAGATATGGGCACCGACGCAGAGCCAGTCGCTTTGCGTTAACACAGCGATAGCCCTTACGGGATTGCCGATCTCGCAGATCGACGTTTACACGACTTTCCTCGGCGGTGGGCTGGGACGTAAATTTGAGCAGGATTTCATCAGTCAGGCGATACAGGTTGCCCTTGCTATCAATCGGCCGGTCAAGTTTATGTGGTCCCGTGAAGAAGATTACTCCCGAGACCAGTATCGGCCCATGGCGGCGATACGTATCACTGCCGGGCTAGACCAGCACAACATGGTAAAGAACTGGTACTACCAAAACTGTTCTCCGTCTATCTCGCTTCAACGCCGCCCAACCTCTACATCGGTTGACGGCCAGGCGATCGAGGGGGCGACGACCGCTACCGGCCTTACCTATTCATTCAATTCCCGGCTGGTTAAGCACCTCATTCATCCGGCGCCTATCCCGGTCGGCTACTGGCGTTCGGTCGGGCATTCGATAAATGCCTTTGCGGTCGAGAGCATGATGGACGAGCTTGCTGCGGCAGCGGGTGTGGATCCGTATCAATTCCGCCGGCAGCATTTGCTGAATACTCCGCGCGGCCTCGCCGTGCTTGATCGGGTTGCTGCTATTTCGAATTGGGGCGGCCCAGTCCCGAATGGCCGGGCTCGAGGCATCGCATTCTCGCAATGTTTCGGAAGCATCGTTGCCCAGGTGGTTGAACTATCGGTTGTCAGCGGCCAGATCAAGCTGCATAACATCTGGTGCGTGGTCGATTGCGGCCGGGCGATAAACCCCGATGCCGTAAAAGCGCAGATCGAGGGGGGAATCGTGCACGGATTGAACGCGGCTTTATGGGAGCGTGTGACATTTACGGCAGGCCGCTCAAATGTTCGGAACTTCAACAACACCCGGAAGATAAAACTGCGAGAGATGCCAAACCTGACTATCGAGCTGATTCCGACAGACCCAAATGCGCCCATCGGAGGAATTGGCGAGCCGGGCGTTCCCTGCATCGCTCCGGCGATCGCAAACGCGTATTTTCGGCTGACCGGGAATCGAGTGCGAACTCTGCCCTTTTTCCCCCGCTAAGCGGACAGTTGGGAGCTTAGCGTTTCCGGATTATTTTGTGATAAATGAAAACCGGATATCCGAACGGGCCTTTGCTCGAACTAGTGGATGTTAGCTCGAGCCCGTTGGCTGTGTAGAGCTGCGACAAGAGCCTTTCCGACTGATAAATAGTATCGCCCAGGAAGCCGGGCAGACGTTTGCCCGTTAACGAGAAAAACATCGTATTGACCAGCGAGCGCAGCCCATAAAAGCGGGTTGCGAGGGAGCGGTTCTTTAGGAAATAGGTCAGGTAATACCCCGCTCCATGCGTAACAATGTAGGCAGTGGCCCCGGGCCGGAGCGTGCGGGCTATTTCTGCGACCGCCTTGCGATCGTCAGTATAGGAGAGAACCACTTTGCACAGGATCCCGTCGAAAGCCTCATCTTGGTATGGAAGTCTTTCAGCCTCGCCTGCGGCGATGTTTAATCCGCGCTCGCGGCATACATTCAGAGAATCTTGGTCAATATCAACGCCGAAAGCATTTGCTTCCGTGTTCTGCAGCTCGCTGAGTTGATGGCCTGAGCCGCAGCCAACGTCCAGGATCACCGAACCCGGTAAAAACTCAAACCGGTAATCGGTGAGAATGTAGCCATCCCATTCGGCCATGGTCCTTAATTCGAGTCCGCCTCGATCACCGCGTCAGGATTTTCTGCCAAAAACTGGTCACGCGGTTTGGATTCAAGCTCACCCCTCAACGGCCGCGCTCCGACATTGGACTTGAAGTTGCCATTCTCGTCATACAGGCGGCGGTATTGGGCGGAGTTGCGGATGACGCCCTGGACGTAGGCTTTTGTTTCCTTGAACGGTATCTCCTCGACGAATTCGTCCATTTCAGCGGGCAGCGTCGCACGCCATTGCGGCACGCGGCCCGGGCCAGCGTTGTAGGCGACGGCAACGTATTCGATGCGTCCAAATTTATCTAATTGATCTCGCATGTACGCCGTCCCGAGCTCGATATTGAGAGGCGGCTGATAAAGTGCGGTTGCGGTGACCATCGACGTTTTCGAAACGTATTTGCGCGCCATCGATTGAGCGGTCGGAACGAGCAGCTGCATCAGCCCGTGAGCGTTGGCACCTGATTTGGCAGACGGCGTGAAGACCGATTCCTGCCGGATCAATCCCGCGACTTGGTACGGATCAAGACGGCGTTCGCCTGCCCAGTATTTGATCTCGTTCCAGTTGATCAGCGGGTAAAAGAAAGCCCATGTTTCGCGATCCATTTCCTCTGGGAACATCTGTGCGTAATCGGGATAACTCTTCTGCATCGCGACCAGGGCTGAAGTGTTGTCGCCTTTCCAGCGATAGTAGCGGGCAAGGGCGAGATTGATCTTTGGGCTATTGCCGGCGGTCTTTTTGGCCTCATTCAGCTCGTCGATCGCCCAATCGAATAGCCCGATTATCGAAAGTTCATCGCTTTTCTCGGCCCGAGCAAGCTCCTTGCTGCCGGCGGTTTCAGGGGCGACGGTGACCGTTTTGAGGTTCGCGACCGCCTTCGCGACGGTTGGATTTGGCGGGGTCGTGTCGCGGCAATTGCCCTGTGATTTCATCGCCGAGAGCCTGCTCATCGCCAGATAGCCATACCAATTTGCGGAATAGCGATAAATGACACCGTCATAAAGAGCACAGGCGTCCGCAGTCTTTCCGGCACGTTCGGAATCGCGTGCCGCCCAGTAGCCGGCTTTGCCGCGATTACTCGTATCTTTGTCAGCAAAACGCGCGAGGTGATCGACCATCATCTGCGATGACAACGCGAAATTATTATTCTCATGCTGAACCCAACCGGCCTCGAACTGAGCAACCGCAACCTCGACCGCATTTGGATAGGCGGCGACCGCTGTGTTGAAAAAGTACGCTTCATCCGTGCGATTCTTGCCGTCGCGAGCCGCCATACCGGCGTCGATCATCGTTTTTGCGACGAGCGTGCCGGTCGGAAACGCCGCCCGCATTGCGTCGACGGTCGAACGCAGCTTGACCCATTGTTTGGTTTTAGCGTAACCGAGCACCAGCTGCCGATATGCCTGCTCCCGTTCCGATGCGGCTGATGCTGGAATCGAGTTTAGAATATTGAGGCCGTCTGCGATTCCCGGCGTATTCGAAACCGCGGTAATTCGCCTGACCTGAACCTCCGGCGTCACGGCTTGCGGAAATGCGGATGCGAGACTCGCGTATGCGGCCGCGGCTTCAGCAAAAGACTTTGCCGCAAGCAGTTTATCGGCCCGGGCGAGCTGTTCCTCGGCGTTCTGCGGGGTCAGCGGCTGGCCCATTGAGGACAACTTCGCTTCGGCTTCCTTCGCGGCGGGACTTCCGGCGGCGAAGAAGAACGTTCGGCGAAAATACTTGATAGCCTCTGACTGTGAATTCTGAGCCTCGTATGCTTTCGCCGTGGCGAGCAACGCGTCGCCGTCATTTTTTTCACTCAGATCGATCAGCATTGGCGGGATCTCGACCGCTTTGCCCGAGGCCATGGCTGACATCGCCCACAACAATTTTGCGTCACGAAAACGTATTGAGTCAGGATGATCTCGGATCAGTTCGCCAAATGCGGCCGCAGCTTCACCATTATTGCCGGCAGACTGTAAAGCCTTGCCGCGGAGCCAAAGGGCGTAGTCGGCGAGCTTGGTTTGTTTCTTAAAAACGTCCGAGTTCAAGACTGCGGCGGCTCCGCCGAAATCGTTTTGTTCGAGCTTGATCCGCGCCCGAAGGAGCTTAGCAAGAGCGCCGGTGTGCTTGCCCGCGAACCGCGATTCCAGGTTTGAAACAAAATCCTCGGGCGGCAGCTTTCCCGTGCTGGTCATCTGCCGCAGCGACTGCAGAGCCTGCTCCTCGGTCTGCTGGGCTGAGCACCCGACGATGAATAGGACCGAGACCAGCAAAATAGCGACGTTAAGTTTTACAAAAGTTTGAAACATATTTCGTACGGAAACCTTTGGATGCGGTGAGTTTAACCTGTTATGCCTGCGGAAAATTACTTCCCAATCAGAGCGATTCATACTATGATAGCAAACAAATCTTGCCGTTTTGGAGTTTTGTCGTATGTTCAAGCGTTTGTCAGGATTCGGGCTCCTGTTTTTTTTCGCCATCGGCGTTTCTGCCCAAAACAACCAGATCACGGTGCGCCCTACTCCGCAAGATGATAAGGATGTCGTCCGTATCTCAACTAACCTCATTCAGCTCGACGTAAGCGTCACCGACAAAAAGGGAAATCCGATCACCGATCTAAAACCGGAAGAGGTTGAGATCTATGAGAACGGAAAACTGCAAAGGATCTCGAATTTTGCGTTTACTCCAGGAATGCGGACGGTGGATAGCAAGAATCCGAAAAAAGACTCGGCCGGAACCCCTGTAGTGGTGCTTCCGTCTGCCCCGATACGGCCTGAGCAGGTTCGGCGGACGATCGCGTTAGTCGTTGACGATCTGACTTTATCCTTCGGCAGCACTGTATGGGTTCGCGAGGCTTTGAAAAAGTTTGTTGACGAACAGATGCAGGAGGGCGATCTGGTCGCGATCATTCGAACTGGAGCGGGCGTCGGAGCTCTCCAGCAATTTACCGCAGATAAGCGACAGCTACAGGCCGCTATCAACCGCGTGAAGTTCAATTCGGGCGGGCTTGGTTCGCTGGCTTTTTTCAACCCGCTCAGCACCAGCATGAGCGAGACTGTTGTAAATGCCGACCCACGGTTCAGCCTTACCATCGATCCCGATCCCCCCGAAGGTCTGAGAAGCGATGACTCCGCCGCGAGAAATTTCAACGAATTTCGTGAAAATATCTTTGCCAGCGGTACGCTTGGGGCCCTCAACTTCATTGTGCGGGGAATGAGGGAGCTACCCGGACGTAAGTCCGTGATCTTGCTTTCAGACGGCCTAAGCCTTGTAACCCGGGATGGAAGTGGCCGCCCGGAATCTTCTCGCATCTATACCGCTATGCAGCATCTGATCGATTTTGCGAATCGAGCTTCGGTAGTGTTTTATACGATTCACGCTCCGGGCCTCATCGCTCCCGGTTTCGATGCGGAAGATGACCTCGGCAAGCTCGGCCGTCAAACCGGTGTGCAGGCCTCGACGATCTTGCTGAACGAGCGGTTGAACAAGATCGACGACTCGCAGCAGGGGCTTCGATATCTAGCGGATGAGACAGGCGGACTCGCTTATTTTAATCAAAACGACATCAACACGGGCATTAGACGTGTACTAAATGATCAGTCCTATTATCTTATCGGCTACGAGCCGGATAGCGACACCTTTAACGACAAACAGAGTCGCTACAATAAGTTTGACGTCAAGGTTAAACGCGAAGGTGCTCAGGTGCGTTTTCGCAGTGGTTTCTTTGGGATAAGCGAAGAGCAGATCGTAAAGCCGAAGCTGTCCGTAACGGATGCGATGATCGGTGCACTGACATCGCCCTTTGCGGTCAACGACATCGATGTGAAGATGAACGCCATCTTTGCCGGTGACGCGAAACAGGCCGCCTTCGTTCGCACCGTGATCAACGTAGATGCGAACGACCTGACATTCAAAAAACTTCCCGACGGAAGGCTTCGAACGGATTTTGATATCGTTGCGATCACGCTCAATGACGTTGGCAAGATCATGGACGAACGCCCGAAGAATTTCGTGCTGACATTCGACGACGAGCAGTACAAGAAATTCATCGAACGCGGCCTCGTCACCACATTTTCGCTGCCTATTAAAAAACCGGGAGCGTATTCCGTGCGTCTTGCAGTCCGTGACGTTGCGACCGAACGCGTCGGCTCGGCTAACCAGTTTATCGAGGTTCCGGACCTAAAGAAAAATAACCTGACACTCTCGGGAATGGCACTCGAAAACGTTCCGTTCGACACGTGGGTAAAGATCGCTTCGCTGCCCGATGCTGACACTGCCGGGGCGGGAGATTCATTGTGGGATACCTCGGCTCGCCGCTTCAAGGCGGGCTCGGTACTGCGGTTCGCGTATCAGATCCACAATGCCAAGATGGCGGGATCGAAGGCAGCTCTGAACTATAATTTAAAGCTGTACAGCGGCCGCGATGTCGTTTTTGAGACCGGCAAAAAGCCGATCACAAGGCTGAATGCCGAATCTCCGAAGATGATCTCGGCCGTCGGCGGCATAAAGCTTGGGGAAAGCCTCACGCCGGGTGACTACATCCTTCAGGTAGACGTGATAGATGGCGGCGCGAACGTACGGACGGTGACGCAGTTCATCCAATTTGAGATAGTAGAATAGTTCCCGGAGACAAAGGCCTAAATGAAAAGTTGTGTTGTTTTTTTGCTGCTTTTTCTGGCGGCCGCCACTCAAACGTTTGGACAAACACCAACGCCGAGCCCCAAGCCGAATGACAGTGACGTCGTCAAGATATCCACCAACCTGATACGCCTCGACGTTACGGTGCTCGATGCAAGGGGCAAACCCATCGCCGATCTGCGGCCGGACGAGATCGAGCTTTACGAGAACGGCCAAAAGCAAAAGATCACGGGATTGACCTTCATCTCTGGTGCCGCCCGCCAGCCAGCCGTTAAACCTGAACAGATCGATAAAGGTGCGATCGCTCCGCCGCCAACGCAGCTAAAGGCTGAGCAGGTTCGCCGGACGTTCGCCCTGGTGGTCGATGACCTCACGCTTTCCTTCGAAAGTGCGTATCAAACACGCCGGGCACTCAAGAAATTCGTCGATGAACAAATGGTGGATGGCGACCTCGTCGCGATAATCCGAACCGGGGCAGGCATCGGAGCCCTTCAGCAATTTACATCTGACAAACGCATCCTTTACGCGGCGATCGAAAAGGTCAAGTGGAATCCGCTCGGAAATGGCGGCATCAGCGCTTTCGCTCCGCTTCAGTCCGTACTGCCCGCCGATCCCGATGCACCCGAGCCTGAAGCCGGTGAACGCACTGCCGAAGGCGTCGAGCGGGAATTCAACGATTTTCGCGAGAGCTATTTTGCTACCGGGGCGCTTGGGGCTCTGGAATATGTCGTCAACGGCATGAGCGAATTGCCGGGAAGAAAATCGGTCGTTTTCTTTTCCGAGGGCTTTGCCCTTACGAATACAAACGCCGAAGGTTTTGCCGAAGGCTCGCGTTCGCTCGACCCGATCCAGCGGCTGATCGAGAACGCTAATCGGGCCTCAGTCATCGTCTATTCGATCGACCCGCGAGGCCTCGTCTACACGGGCTTGACCGCGGCCGATGACACAAGCGGCCGTACGGCGCAGGACGTAGATGCGGCAATGTCCGAACGGAGGACAAAGCTTAACGATACGCAGGCGTCGCTCAGATATATTTCAGAGGAAACGGGCGGGTTTGCTCTCGTTAACAACAACGATATCACCGGCGGCATCGGCAAGGTTTTAGAGGATCAAAGCTACTATCTCGTTACCTATGAGCCGGATACCGATACCTTTGACGCGGCGAAATTGCGATTTAACAAGATCGACGTCAAGGTTCTTCGCGCGGGAGCAAAGGCGCGTTACCGCAGCGGCTTCTTCAACGTAGCCGATCGCGAAAAGCCGCCGCCGCCGGCGAACGCGAACCCGACGCTCGGCCAGCTCGAATACGCGCTTGTCTCGCCGTTTTCAGTCAGCGGGATCAATCTGCGGCTGAACGCGCTGTTCGGCAATGATACAAAAGGCGTTTCCTATGTTCGTTCGCTGCTTCACGTGAACGCTGCCGATCTGAAATTCACCGACGCCGACAACGGACAAAAGAAGGCTGTTTTCGAGGTGCTGGCGATGAGCTTCGGCGACAATGGCCAACCGGTCGATCAGCTCGGCAAATCCTACACGCTGACGGTCAAACCCGACGCTTATAAGCGAATGCTGAGCGAGGGATTTGTTTATCATTTTCTCTTTCCGGTCAAAAAGCCCGGAGCCTATCAATACCGCGTCGCGATCCGCGACACGCAGGGCGGAAAGCTGGGTTCAGCGAGCCAATTTATCGAGGTTCCCGATCTGAAGAAAAAGCGGCTCACGATATCGAGCGTTGTGATCGAAAATCTTAGCGAAGAAGCTTGGCGAAACGCCACATCCTCAAACACGGCAACATACGAGTCGAATCCGATGACCGACACCGCGCTTCGCCGCGTAAAGATCGGCTCGGTGATGCGGTTCGGTTTCGAGGTGTATAATGCCAAACTCGACCAGGCAAAGCAGCCGAGACTAACGACGCGCATTCGCGTTTTCAGTGACGGCAAGCTCGTTCTCGACGGTAAAACAACGCCAATAGAATTGCTTGGGCAAACAGATCTTCAACACCTGCGAGCGACGCGGGCGATCTCGCTGGGCAGCAAAATGATTCCCGGCGATTACATCCTGCAGGTCATCGTCACCGACGAATCGGATCCTAAAAAGCCGAAGACATCAACGCAGGCACTGCAATTTGAGATCGTGGGCTGAACGCGAACGAATGCATTATCTGGTGAGCAAATTGCATTTTCCTCTCGCAAACACTAACCTAATCCTTTTGCCGCCATGCGTAAGATCAAATCTGTAGAACTCACTGAGATAAATCTCCCGTTAGTCCATTTTTTCGAAACCAGCTTTGGCCGGACGTATGAACGCCGCATCATTTTGGTGCGTGTCGAGGATGAGGATGGCGGCGAAGGCTGGGGTGAGATCACCTGTGGGGAATCGCCAGGGTATTCCGACGAGTGGACCGATTCGGCGTGGGTGACGGCGGAGCGAATTCTGGCTCCGATGGTCGTTGGTAAGGAGTTTAACACGGCGGCGGACGTTTGGGGCGCGATGAAATGGGCACGCGGCCACCGCATGGCAAAGGCCGGGATCGAAACTGCCTGCTGGGATCTCGAAGCCAAAAAGCTCGGCGTCCCGCTCTGGCGGCACCTCGGCGGCGTCAATCAAACGATCGAATGCGGCGTTTCGATCGGTATTCAGGACAATGTCGCTCAACTGCTGGAAAAGATCCGTGTCGAGGTCGAAGCCGGTTACAAACGCATCAAGATAAAGATCTCGCCATCGTGGGATTACGATGTGATAAAAGCGGTCCGGGCAGAATTTGGCGATATTCTGCTTATGGGCGACGCGAATTCCGCCTATACGCTTGCCGATATTGACCTGCTCAAGAGCCTCGACGAATTTAACCTCATGATGCTCGAACAGCCGCTGCCGTACGACGACATCATCGACCACGCGAAGCTCCAGGCCCAGATCAATACCCCGATCTGCCTCGACGAACCGATAAAATCTCCCGAAGACGCCCGCAAGGCCATAGAGCTAAAGTCCGGCAAAATTATTAATTTGAAGAATGGCCGCGTCGGCGGCCACACTCAATCCAAACTAGTAGAAAAAGTCTGCCGCGAAAACGGAATGCCAGTCTGGTGCGGCGGCATGCTCGAATCCGGTATCGGCCGTGCCCACAACATCGCAATCTCAACCCTTGCCGGCTACACCATGCCCGGCGACGTCTCCGCCCTCGAAAAGATACTGGCACGAAGACATCATCGAACCAGCGGTCGAGGTTTCGCCCCAGGGAACGATCACCGCACCGGAAGGGCCGGGAATTGGGTTTGAGGTGAAGCGGAATCGGATTGAAAAATGTTCTATTAGAACTGTCAAAATCACCGCGTAGGGACTTTAAAATTTAGTCATGGGTGAAACCCACGAACCCGGAACGAAATGACCGAATCACCACCCGCTAACTTGTTTTTCCGGAGGCGTTTAACTAGATTAATCGCGTTCTCTCTTGGTATTTGTTTACTGATTGGATGTGGTTCTCAGAAAGAGTTGAGTAGGGAGATGGGTCCTGCTCCAACTTTTAAAACGCCAGTTCCGGAAAAGATAAAACCACCTATTCCGATTGAAATAAGCAGTTTAAAAGCAGATCAATTATGTAATAAGTTGGAAGATATCAAGGTCATTCCAAATCGGGTGCCCGAGGAAACTGATCCGATCTACGAATCGCTTATCTTGAAGGGAGACGAGGCAATTCCGTGTCTTATTAACAAAATAACGGACAGCAGAAAAATTTCAGATCCGAGATATTCGGTTCCGACGTGGCAGCATTACGCAGTTGGAGATACTGCAATAATTACACTTCTTGACATCGCCTCGAATGACGACTTGGAATGGGTAAAACTGATGTTGGAGATGCTTCCACCAAAGGCGGAGAAGGAGTGGGAAACTAACGGTATTTATGCCTACTTCAACTACGTCTCAGAACAAAAGAATCGGCACCAACTTCAGAACTGGTGGAAAGACTGGTTCCAGAAGAAAAAGAAATGAGCAGGGTGACGGCAAAAACCGTTTTCCAGTGTCAATAGTCTATAATTTGATATATCAATGAACGAGATCATATTTCTAGTTGAAGAAGACATTGAAGGCGGCTACAACGCTAAGGCCCTGGGTGAGTCAATTTTCACTCAAGGTGAAACTGTCGAAGAATTAAGGGCAAATATACGCGACGCTGTCGATTGTCATTTCGAGCCGGCAAGTAAGCCGAAGATGATCAGGCTTCATTTCGTCAGCGAGGAAGTGCTCGCTGCATGAAATTGCCTCGGGACATCAGCGGTGTCTCGCTTGCCCGAGCGTTAAATGCGCTCGGTTACGAAATATCGCGGCAGTCGGGCAGCCACATTCGTCTTACGACCATCGTGAATGGCGAACATCATGTAACTGTTCCAGCCCACGATCCGATCAAAATAGGCACGCTTTCGGGCATACTTGCTGACATTGCCCGTCATCACGAGATCGGGCGAGATGAACTTCTAGACCGACTCGGGCTTTAATCAAAAGATTCCGAATCCGCTTCCATTCGCGTCTTTTCGCGTATTTCGCGGGAAAAAATAATTATGGCAGAACCAAATAAGATCATCTTTTCGATGGTCAATTTATCAAAGTTTTACGACAAAAAGCCTGTCCTGAAGGACATTTATATGTCGTTCTTTTACGGTGCGAAGATCGGTGTGCTGGGCCTCAATGGCGCGGGTAAATCTAGTTTGCTTCGCATTATTGCAGGGACGGACACGGATTTTAATGGCGAGGTCGTTTTTTCTAAGGGCTATTCGGTCGGCTATCTTGAGCAGGAGCCGAAGCTTGACGAGACCAAGACCGTGCAGCAGATCGTTGAGGAAGCGGTACAGTCGACCGTCGATCTGTTGAAAGAATACGAAGAGATCAACGCCAAATTTGCCGAACCGATGGACGATGATGAGATGACAAAACTCATCGAACGCCAGGGCGAAGTGCAGGAAAAGCTCGATCACGCCGACGCTTGGGATCTCGATTCACGGCTTGAGATGGCGATGGATGCACTTCGCTGCCCGCCGCCAAATACGGTCATTAAGAACCTTTCAGGTGGTGAAAAACGCCGCGTCGCGTTATGCCGTCTTTTGCTGCAAAAGCCAGACGTTCTGCTGCTCGATGAGCCGACGAACCACCTTGATGCTGAGACTGTCGGCTGGCTTGAGCTTCATTTGCAGAAGTACGAGGGCACGATCATCGCCGTCACACACGATCGCTACTTCCTCGACAACGTCGCCGGCTGGATCCTCGAACTCGACCACGGCCGCGGCATCCCGTACGAGGGCAATTACACCTCGTGGCTCGAACAAAAGAGTGCCCGGCTTGCTCAAGAATCACGCAGCGAAGACAAACTGCAGAAAACGCTCGACCGCGAACTCGAGTGGATAAGAATGGGCACGAAGGGCCGCCACGCTAAATCAAAGGCGCGTATCAAAGATTACGAAGAACTCGTCGCTACCAAATCCGAGGAGCGTGCCGACACGCTCGAGATCTACATCCCGCCCGGTCCGCGGCTAGGTGATATCGTCATTGAGGCTCACGGCGTCTCAAAAGGTTATGACGACAAGGTGCTTTTCGAAAATCTTGAATTCTCGCTGCCGAAGGGCGGTATCGTCGGCGTCATCGGCCCGAATGGTGCAGGTAAAACTACGCTTTTCCGCCTTATCACCGGTCAGGATCAACCTGATTCGGGAACGTTCAAAGTGGGCGAGACGGTAAAGCTTGGTTACGTCGATCAGTCGCGTGACAGCCTGAATGATGAAAAGACGGTGTTCGATGAGATCGCCGACGGGCTCGATTTTGTCATGCTCGGCAAGCGCGAGATGAATGCGAGAACTTACGTCTCGAAATTCAATTTCTCCGGTGCCGATCAGCAAAAATTTGTCGGCCAACTTTCGGGCGGCGAGCGCAACCGCGTTCACCTCGCCAAGATGCTGAAATCGGGTGCGAATGTCATTCTGCTTGATGAGCCGACCAACGATATCGACGTCAATACGATGCGTGCACTCGAAGAATCGCTCGAAAACTTTGGCGGCTGCGCTGTCGTAATATCGCACGATCGCTGGTTTTTGGATCGCATCGCGACGCACATCCTGGCGTTCGAGGGCGACAGCCATGTCGAGTATTTTGACGGCAACTATAGCGAATACGAGGCAGACCGCAAACGCCGTCTCGGCCACGACGCCGACCAGCCGCATCGGATCAAGTATCGCAGTTTGACCCGAGCATAACCGGAGAGCGGGCACTAGAGATTTTCAATGGGATTTATTTTTCGAAGCAGTATCTCGATCCTGTTCCTCGGCGCGTGCATTGCGAGCAATTCCTGCACGGCCAAGGTCGAAACGCCTAAGAACGTCGAGGCTCCCGTCGCCGCCGTTCCGCCGGCTCCATCACCTGAGCCTGCGGCAACGCCCTCGTCCGCTATTCCGAATTTGCAAAAAGAACTGCTCAGCGACAGCGGTAAGACCACAAATTCGCCGATCGGAAAGTTCGATTTTAAGAACTTCTCATACGAGCTGCCCCGCGGTTGGGAAAATCCGGATGGAAGCGAGATCAAGCTGGTCAATGGCCGCGTTCCGCCGGTTTCGGTCGACGTTAAGGACGATATGACCCCGGAAGAAAAGGCCGATCGTAAGGCGGCCCGGCGCATCGGATTGTCTTTTGTCACGGTCAAGTATCTTGATGTAAACAGCGACGGTGAGGACGAAGCGGTCGTCGTTCTAAAGATCGAGACCGGCGGAGCTGCGATCCCGCAGGTGGCTTACATATACGAATGGGAAGGCGGGAAGCCCGAGCTAATGTGGTTTTTCCGCACGGGTGACCGTTCCGACGGCGGTTTGAAGGACATTCGTGCCGATGCCGGCGAGTTGGTCGTCGAGCTCTACGGCCAGGACCGCTTTCTGCTCGGGCCGGTTGAGACCGGACGTATCACGGGCGACGAGGAGCAGCTCTGCTGCCCGACATACTTTACCCGCACCCGCTATAAATGGAACGGCAGTTCGTACGTAATGCAGGGTAAACGCCTTACTTTTCCGCTAGCCAACCCGAACGCCGCGCCCGAAGAAAATCTTGGAGACAAGGTCAACGCCCCCGCGAAGTCCAAGAAATAGAAAGCGAGCGCTGAAAGATTTTTTGCCCGCGAAACACGCGAAAAAGCGCGAAATAAGAAGATCGGATGTTTGATCACCATTGCTCCGAGGATTTCGCTATTTCGCGTCCTTTCGCGTGTTTCGCGGGCAAAATTCTTAATGCCGAATCTGAGTTGCCGGTACTGAAAAATTCTATTTCGTCGTAGTCCTGTAACCCGAACGCGACCTGACGACGGTATCTGGTTTTGAGACTTTCACTTTCAGGGTGTGCGAAATGGTTCCGGCGGTTTCCTCCGGCGGGTAAAAGCCGAGACGGTATTGGAATCGGAGTTCTTCGACGATCGTTGCGAAAGTCTTTTTCAGCTTCCCGTCCTTGCTTGAATAAAACCGTCCAGCTGTCGTGTCCGATAGTTCCTGAAGGAATTCCTCAGCCATCTCGTTGTTTCGCTCGACGCGTGCCTCTCGTCGTGGATCGCGGCGCGGCATGGGCGGGAACAAGATAGAATCCCGTCGACCGCGTCCAAAGATCATCGGAGCCTGCCGCGGGGTGTCGCCGGTCTTGAACATCACGGTGTAAATGAGCGTGTCGCTCTCTTCTAACCGGTAGAGCAGATTGGTCGCGTTCATGCGGCTGCCGGCGTCTTTGCCATCTGTCAGCAGAATGATAGCTTTTCTTCCCGTGATCCCTCGAAACGAATCAGCAACCGTTTGATAGACAGCGTCGCGCATCGTCGTGCCGAACATTCGGTCTGGTATCTCGGCATCCTTTATCGCCCTTTCGAGCTGTTTTTGATCCGATGTCAGGCCGCTCAGTATGTGTGTTGCGTAGTCGAATGTGACGACCATCGCCCGGTCTTTTGGCGTGAGTAGCTTGATGAACGACTTTGCCGAGTCCTTGATATCGCCCAGAACCGGGCGCGTGCTCTGGCTCGTATCGATGAGCAAAGCGATCGTGAGCGGTTCCTCGACGGCAGCGAAAAACTCTATATCCTGTTCTTTTCCGTCCTGCAGGATCGTGAAATCCGCCGCAGTCAGATTCGGCACGTAGCGTCCGTTACGATCGCTCACGATGACGGGTACGCTGACGAGCCGCGTGTCCACCTTGATCGTTTCTGTTTCCTGCGCTCGAACAGAAAAGCTGCTCAGCAGAGCAACGCTCATTGCCAAAAAACCAAGACACAGCAGGGCCAATTTTTTCATGTTGGTTATAAGACGGTCGAAACCGCTTTCTGGTTCAAACAATTTTCGCTTCCGGAGCGATGTGCGAAACTCCGCCCGCAAACTGCTAAGAAATTCGCGCTTCGCGCCGCAGTTATATTGCGCAACAAAGGCCGGTGAATATAGAATGCGGACAAAATACTCCACTTTTCCTGATCTCAGTGCTGCCGTCGATGCGGCACAAGGGTTGCATCTACGACGGTTTGGAGGGCAAATGGAAGCCAATACTCTCGATCGAATACAATTCGCATTTACAATTACATACCACTATCTATTTCCGATGCTGACAATGGGGTTAGCACCGATCATTGTCATCTTTAAGACGCTTGCGATCTATCAGAAGGACGAGCGGTGGAACGAGATCGCACGGTTTTGGGGCAAGATCCTCGGAATCACGTTTCTTTTTGGCGTCGTCACCGGGATCCCGATGGAGTTTCAGTTCGGTACGAACTGGGCGGCGTTTTCTAAGTACGCCGGCGGCGTGATCGGACAAACTCTCGCAATGGAAGGAACCTTCGCGTTCTTTCTTGAAAGTGCATTTATCGGCATCTTTCTGTTCGGCGAGAAGCGGCTCGGGCAAAAGGTGCATTATTTTGCGTCGATCATGCTGTTTCTGGGAACGTGGCTTTCGGGCTGGTTTATTATTGCGACCAACGCCTGGATGCAGCATCCGGTCGGTTACGAGGTCGGCCCTGACGGGTCTGTTCAGCTCACCAGCTTCTGGGCTCTCGTCCTGAATAAATGGGCTATTTACGAATACATGCACAACATGGGCGGAGCTGTCGTAGTAGGCTCATTTGCCGTATCGGCACTCGGTGCGTTCTACATTTTGTCGAACAGAAAGGTTGAGTACGCACGGATGTTCATGAAGGTCGGCGTCATCGTCGGCTGTATCGCGAGCATCTGGATGTTGTTTCCGTCCGGTGACCTGCAGGGCCGGATGATCGCCCAGCATCAGCCCGTCACGCTCGCCGCGATGGAAGGGCTGTACGATACGAAAGAAGGTGCACCGATGGTTCTCATCGGTCAGCCGGATATGGAAAAGCAGCGGCTAGACAACGCCATTCATATCCCGAACATGCTCAGCTTCATTACCTATCAGCGTTGGGACGCGAAGGTGAGAGGCCTCAACGAATTTCCAAAAGAAGACCACCCGACCAATGTTCCGCTTCTCTATTACAGCTTTCATATAATGGTCGGCCTGGGCACGATCTTCATCGGGATCATGGTGTTTGCCGCGATCTGGTTGTGGCGAGGCTGGCTATTTACAGCCAACTGGCTCCTATGGATCATAATGCTCAGCTTTCCTCTGCCGTTCATTGCAAACACTGTCGGTTGGATGGTTGCGGAACTCGGCCGCCAGCCGTGGCTCGTCTATGGGCTTTTCCGCACCGAACACGGGCATTCGCCGATGGTATCGGGCGGCAACGTCCTGTTCACGCTGCTCGGATTTTTGGGGATGTACACCGTACTTTCGCTGCTCTACATATTTCTGATGCTACGGCGGATCGATCAGGGTGTCGAGGAACTCGGTTTAGAAACTTTGGCAGAAGCCAATTAAGGAGGACGAAATGGAAACAATTTGGTTTGGAATAGTTGCTTTTATGTTGGTTTGCTACGTTGTCCTCGATGGCTTCGACATCGGTGCGGGCATTGTGCATTATTTCGTCGGCCGCTCGGACAAGGAGCGCGACGTTGTGATCCGTGCGATCGGCCCGGTTTGGGATGGCAATGAGGTTTGGCTGCTCGCGACCGGAGGAACGCTTTATTTCGCTTTCCCCGCTCTTTACGCCGCCGGATTCTCAGGATTTTATCTGCCGCTCATTATGGTTCTCTGGCTGTTGATCCTGCGAGCCGCGGGCATTGAACTGCGGCATCAGCTCGACAATCCGATGTGGACGAG
This sequence comes from Acidobacteriota bacterium, assembly GCA_016703965.1. NCBI lineage: Bacteria > Pseudomonadati > Acidobacteriota > Acidobacteriota bacterium. Next base: position 140,646 of record JADJBB010000004.1, on the reverse strand, counting down.
CTTTTGGGATTTCGTCTTTGCCGGGGCGAGCATTTTGCTGGCGATATTTTTTGGGGCGGCCCTCGGAAACGTCATTCGCGGCGTTCCGCTCGATGCGACCGGTTACTTTTTTGAGCCGCTGTTCACGGATTGGACGACCAGCGGTGCGACCGGCATTCTGGATTGGTTCACTGTGCTTTCCGGCGTCGTCAGCCTGGTTGCTCTGTCCATCCACGGAGCGAACTACCTCGCCCACAAGACCGAAGGCGATATGAACCTACGTGCCCGTAAGGTCGTGAGCGTTGGTTGGTACGCACTTGTGCTGGTAACTATCCTCAGCCTCGTCGCGGTCATGGTCGTCAGGCCGCAGATCCTTGAGAATTACTATTACCTGCCAGTCGGTTGGCTAATACCCCTTTTCGTTGCCGCATCGCTTGGAGCCATCAAATATTTTAACTCCAAAGGCAATGATAAATTAGCCTTCATCGGCTCATCCGTGTATCTCGCGATGATGCTCGGCGGAGCTGTTTACGGACTTTATCCCAATGTTCTTCCGGCCCTCGACCCGGCATTCAGTCTAACCATTCAAAATGCCAAGGCCGGCTCGTACGGCCTGACAGCGGGCCTCATCTGGTGGCCAATCGGCATCGTCATAGCTCTCGGCTACTTTGCGTTCCTTTTCCGCACATTCAAGGGAAAGGTCGCGGTCGATGAGCCGCACTAGTTTATTTCTCCTCCTCGAGAAACTTTGACGGCCCAAACGGGCCGTCATTTTTTTGAGAATTATTTTCACTTTACAATATAAAGTACTTGACATATAAAAATACTTGATGTAATTTGTCCTTACTATGGCGATACTCAAAGCTGTCAGAGCGGATGAACGTGTGGCGGATGAGCCGGTGAATATTGGCGATCGGGCGATCGATAACCTGCAATTTATCCGCGAGACGATGGAACGCTCGACGCATTTCACGGCCGTGCCGGGCTATGGCGGAATGCTGATGGGCGTAACTGCTCTGGTTGCCGCGTACATCGCGAACACGCAGGTGCTGCTGCGCGATTCGCTGGTGACGTGGCTGATCGAGGGGGCTTTGGCTTTCGCCATAGGAATGCTTGCCATGTGGCAAAAATCGAAGATCGGCGGGCAATCGCTCGTCTCAGCCCCCGCCCGCAAATTCGCCCTCGGCTTCGCCCCGCCGCTCATCGTCGGCGTGATCGTCGTGCTCGGCCTTGCGAAGAACGGCTATTTTTACGTCATGGCTCCGATCTGCATGCTCTCCTACGGAGCGGCGGTCGTTTGCGGAGGAGCGTTTTCCGTACGCGTGATCCCGGTGATGGGCTGGTTCTTCATGGCGCTCGGAGCTATCGCCTTTGCCATCCCGGCCCATTACGGAAACATGATGATGGGCGCAAGCTTTGGGATGCTGCACATCATCTTTGGAGCGATCATCGCCAAAAAATACGGCGGCTAATCTGGAACGCCGCCGGGAACGCAGGCGCCCTCGCCTGCAAGCGTTCCGCTTCGGGACGCTGACGAACGCGACATGTGTTCAAGTTGAAAATATTAACCGACATCACGCCGGAGGAACCGGCGTTGCAGGCGAGGGCGCCTGCGTTCCCGGGAAATATATGAAAAACATCAGACTCATCGGAATACTCTCGACCGCAGCAATCTTGCTGCTCATCCCCTTCGCCGCCATGAAACTCGGCGTCGACGGCGTGAAATGGACCGCTATCGATTTCGCCGCGGCGGCAGTGATGCTGTTCGGAGCCGGCCTCGCGATCGAGATCGCACTCCGTTTGGTTAAGAGGTTTGAGTACCGAATCGCGGCATGCGTAGCGATCCTGCTCGCCCTCGCGGTCGTCTGGGCAGAACTCGCCGTCGGCATCATCGGAACGCCGCTTGCGGGAAGTTGATCGAACGAGAATTTATAATTTCGCGTGCTTTCGCGTATTTCGCGGGCAAAAAACAAATGGCAAAGAATCTAGCATTAAAAAATAACGACGAATCCATCGGCCACGGCCTGCGTGTCGAAAAGGCGGCCGAGAATGTCTCGAACGACCTCGACAAGGTCATACACGAACGCATGCGTCTCGGCATAATCTCAGCGCTCGCGGCGAACGCTAAGCTCAGCTTCACGGAACTCAAAACGCTACTCAATACCACCGACGGCAACATCAGCGTCCACGCGAGAAAGCTCGAAGATGCCGGTTACGTGACCCTCGAAAAGTCTTTCAAAGGACGAATGCCACTGACCGAATACAAGATCACTAAGGCCGGAAGGGAAGCGTTGACGCGGTATCTCGACCACATGGAGGCCTTGATCAAGGCGATGAAGGGTCGGTAGACAGTGGCCAGCAGTAAGTAATCAGTAGCCAGTTTTTCTTTGTCGCGGAGCGACAACTGAATTTAGCCGTGGGTGAAACCCACGGAAAGAGTAGCCAGTTTTTCTGTCGCGTAGCGACAACTGATTGTAGCCGTGGGTGAAAACCCACGGAAAAGATGGAGAAAGGGCCGCCGTCGCGTCAGCGACGATTGAGATTGAACCGTCGCTAACGCGACGCGAAAAATAAACGACCGAAACCGTGGGTTTTCACCCACGGCTACATTCAACCGCCGCTATGCGGCGAAGACGAACATGCGATATTCCAACTCACACAACCGCCGAACATATTGGACAGTGCAGATGCTTTTGATGGCTCCGGTCATCCTGATGTGGTGCGGTGTGGCTTATTGGTTCGGGTTTGCGTCGGAGGTGATCCTGAAACTCGCTTTTCCGCCGACGTTGGCTCCGACGTTATTCTCGCTTCTGCTTCTGACGGCTCTCGCCTGGACGCTCTGGCACCGCAGCCGCGTGCCGCGTTGGCGACGCGAGGTGCGGCGGACGGACACGGCGATCTGTGTGTTTATTGCATTTTCGATGCTGCATGTCATTGGGCAGATCATGGGGATGTGAAGACGCGAAAATTCGGGAACAAAAGGAGACTGCGGGCGTCAAATAAAGCATCGGTTCCGGCGGTTTCCACTCGAGGTTAAGATGGAGATACTTTCACCAAAGATACAGCGGATCCTATTCACACTTTGCGGCATTGCTTTCATACCGCCTTGCCTTTTTTTCGCTCTCTACACGGTAATGCTCATCTACAAAAACGTCACCGCCAGGCCCGAAGAGGCGGCGGCGCACCGTAACTTCGGAATGCTCATCGGAGCGATCGCATTTCCGCTGGCGACGATAGTTTTTGGGTTGATCAGTAGGTGGTTTTTTAAGAAGAGCTGGTCGCTTGGGTCAGGATCAGCTTTATAAATAGACCGCAAAAGAAGATGCATTTCAATAGTTCTATGAAAACCGTGAGCCCCACAACAGAAAGAATACTCTCAGCATTTTGTGGAGTATTTTTCGCGGTTCCATCGATCTATTTTGGCTACCTAGCCATAATGCTAATCCATTTGATCTTTACAAGCGGAGGCAACTCGTGGCCGAGGGAAGTTCAGATCCTGATGGTCGGATTGCCGACGGGATGTATAGTCCTTGCGGCACTGAGCCGTTATTTCTTTCGACAGGCGTTAAAACCAAATTTGAAATAACCATATGAACGCGAATTATCTGGAAGTTAGTGGTCGGACATATTACGCATTCGAAGAGCCTGATTTTGTTGGGCCGATGCCTGTAGTAAAAGCGGAAGCACAGCCGCTTTCAACCGTAGAGAAATATAACGAGGGTCAAATCGAGGCGAAATTCTGGCGAAGGCAGTTTGGGCGAGTTGTGACCCGGCGGCAACAGAAGTTTGATTGGTTTTTCGGCGTCATTATGCCGGCGATCTGTTTCTTTTTTGATCCAGTCGTTTTTCGCGGTTGGGATGAAGGGGATGGAATGCTCGCAAAATATAGGATCTTTGCGTATTTGCTTAGCGGAACGGCGATCATGGCGATGGCCGCGTGGCTGCTGTGGGGTGAACAGCTTAAGGCTCTGACTGCTCCACTTGCTGGACTTTTCTTCACATCAGGAATTTTGGCCGCGATGATCGGAATAGCTCTCTTTCCCCTAAGCCTGATCGGGTCGATATTCATTATCGGTTTCCTCGGATTCACACCATTTTTTACCGCCATCGTGTTTTTACGGAACGCATTTCGATCTCGTCGCGTCGCTGCCGAGCACTTGAGTCGAGCACTCTAAACTTCGTCACAGTTTTGAGCAGTCTTGCGGGATTCACGTTTCCATGGATAGCCAATGCGACGTTTCCGATCGTTTCGAGAAGTGAAAGTTTCTTCGGTTTTTAATAAAAATATGAACGCACGTACGAAGACAGGTTTAGAGATCTTGCAGTTTGCGGCCGTGATCGGGTTGCTGGGCGATGTGCTTTTGCGGGCGACGCCTTGGGGACTGAACGTGACGCTGTTTAACATCGCGTTCGCGGCTGCGATGATAACGCTTTTGTGGCGAAACGCTCCGCAATTTCTGACGCGGCCGACGATCGCTCTGTTTGGGGCACTCATTTTCTTCGCATCGATGTTCACGTGGCGTGATGCGATCGAACTGCGGGTCGCGGATACGATCGCGATTGTCGCAATTCTCTCAATAATATTTATCCCGCGGATGAAGATCGCGACGCAGATCGCCGGCGTCTTTCAGTACGGCGTTGCATTTTTATGGTCCGGATTTAACGCACTTTTCGCACCCATCATGCTCATGACGATGGACATCCAATGGGCAAAGATCCCTCGGACCGGAGCGACGCGTCACATCGTCTCGGTGCTGCGAGGCGTCGCGATCGTGACTCCGCTGCTGCTGATATTCGGCGGGCTGTTCGTGGCGGCGGATGCGGTCTATGCCGGCTGGGTGCAGCGGGTTTTTAATATCAAACCAGAGATCATTGTCACGCACGTGGTCCTAACGGCACTGTTTGCCTGGCTTTCGGCCGGATACCTCCGCGGCGTGCTGATGCAGGATGACGATACATTTTCCTCGCCGATACCCGCCGTCGAACCGGTCGCTTCGGTTGTCGAGACAACGACAGCATCCGAAACCTCTTCACCACACCTGCCCAACAACCTCACGGTTCTCGAACACATAAACCTGTCCGACCCTCCCAACCAACCTCAACCGCCGAAAGCCGAAGCTCCGCCAAAAGCTGAGCCCGCGAGATGGGATTGGGCTAAGTTTGACAACACGGTCATGCCAGGCGGGCTGACGCTTGGTTCGGTTGAGATCGCGGTGGTTTTGGGGCTGATGAACTTGTTGTTTCTCAGTTTTGTGATCGTGCAGGTGCCGTATCTGTTCGGCGGAATGGAGCTGGTGCAGAATACACCGGATTTCAAACTGGCCGCGTACGCCCGCCGCGGTTTTGGTGAACTCGTCACGGTCGCCGGCCTCGTCTTGCCGATCCTTCTAGCGTCGCACTGGTTGATCCGCAAAGAATCGCGCGTCGCGACGATCCTTTTCCGCGTCCTCGCGGGAATTCAGATCGCTCTGCTTTTCGTCATCATGGCGTCCGCTGTCCAGCGGCTCGTCCTGCTCACGGGCGAACTCGGTTACGGCATGACGACGATCAGGCTTTACCCGCTGATCTTTATGTCGTGGCTCGCGATCGTGTTTGTGTGGTTTGCCGCGACGGTGTTGCGTGGTGCGAGAAACCATTTCGCGTGGGGAGCTTTGTGGTCTGCGTTTCTGATCCTCGGTGCGACGCATCTGCTTGACCCGGATGCCTTCATTGCCAAAACGAATGTCGCGCTCATGCAGCAGGGACGCGATTTTGACGCATATTACAATTCGCGGCTCAGCGATGACGCTATGCCGGTCCTCATGTCGGCCTTCGAGGATCTAAACCCAAAGGCACAAGAAACCGTGGTACGCCGATTCGCTGAACGCTATCAGGAATCCAAATGCGAAGGCGACCTGCGCAGCTGGAACCTGTCGCGTTCGCGAACGCAAAAGATGCTGACGTCGAACCCTGACCTAGTCAGAGAGATGGAAGCCATCAACGCTCTCAGATCTCACCGCTACAACAGAATGGGCGAAACCGTCGGCCCTGACTGCGGCGGCGAAAGAGATGGTGATAATGAAAATGATTGATGTTATCGACGATAACGGAACTCGTGAAAATAGCGGACGTTCTTGCGGTAGTCGATGAGAAAGAAGAATGTGCGGGATCCGTTTCCCGCACATTTTCATCAAATTCAACGAAAAACGACCTTCGACCAATCTCCAAAATACCTCTACCAATCTCGGCAAACTACTCTAACAATCTCCTCAAAGTGCATTACCAATGTGGCTGTTTTAATTTTGTTGCTTTCGGGGTCGCCGATTGCATAGAATTAGGACTGAAGATCATCCCGACGCATCCGGATCGTGATGCAAATAATATGGATCGACCCAAACGCGACCTCATCAGGGAATACCTCAGATACTGCCGCGTCGAAAAAGGGCTTGCCGCTAACTCGATCGAGAGCTACGGTACCGACCTCGGGCGGTTGTCAGTGTGGTCCGCGAAAAACGGCCTCGATCTGCTGACGCTTGGCCGCACGGACCTTCGCGAATGGCTGATCGACCTTGGTGGTGAGAAGCTTTCTGAGAACTCGAAACGCCGTATTATCAGTGCCGTTCGAGGGTTTTATAAGTTTTTGATGTTCGACGGCCACGTGACCAAAAACCCGGCCGAGGATCTGGTTGCTCCGCAGAAAAGTGCCTATTTACCGCGATTTCTTAATCGGCACGAGATCGAGACCTTGCTTGCTACGCCCGATACTGCGACCGAATCGGGACTTCGCGATAGGGCGATACTGGAACTGATGTATGCGTCGGGATTACGCGTTTCTGAAGCGGTGAATTTAAAAATTAATAACGTCGATCTCGACTCGGGCATCGTCACTACAACCGGAAAAGGCAGCAAGACACGCCGTGTGCCAGTGGGTTCAAGTGCGATAGAGTGGATAAAAAGTTACCTGGTTCTGCGTCGAAAAAAAGAAAATATCGAGATCGAGAACATGTTCGTAAACTCGAACGGCAGACCCGTCAACCGTCAGTCGATCTACGTCTCGATCACGGAATACGCTGATAAATGCGGCTTCACAGGCGTTTCACCGCACACGCTGCGGCACTCGTTCGCAACACACCTGGTTCAGAATAGTGCAGATATCCGGTCGGTGCAGCAAATGCTCGGCCATGCTGACATTTCGACCACACAGGTCTATACTCATATTACGAACACGCAGTTGAAGCGCAACTACGAGAAGTTTCACCCGCGTTCGAGATAAGCCTTAACAGGCGCCAATTTTCTGCCTTTCCGCGCTTGCAAGCCTTTAAAGTCTTCGCTATTATTGGAAATTTGCTAATTGGCTCAAAAAGTCGGTTTAGGCATCAATTAGATCACGCATGGGTGGTCGAGCGGTCAAAGGCAACGGGCTGTAAACCCGTCGGATTAATTTCCTACGTAGGTTCAAATCCTACCCCATGCACCATTTTTGATAATTAAATGAATGTTGAATTTTTGATTCAATATTCATCATGGTTTGCGGGAGTAGCTCAGTTGGTAGAGCGTCAGCCTTCCAAGCTGAATGTCGCGAGTTCGAATCTCGTCTCCCGCTCCATCAATTTTTTTCGCTGTCAGCGAACAAAGTTGGAGCTGCCCAAGTAGCTCAGGGGTAGAGCGCATCCTTGGTAAGGATGAGGTCCCGGGTTCAAATCCCGGCTTGGGCTCCAGTTTATTTAGAGCGTTAGTTGATCAATTAATAGGAAGAGTAAGAGAAATGAGTAAAGAGAAATTCGACCGAAGTAAGCCGCACGTGAACATTGGAACGATCGGGCACGTAGACCACGGCAAGACGACATTGACGGCAGCGATCACGAAAGTGATGTCGAAGCACAACGCGAAGATGACGTTTCGATCGTTTGATTCGATCGACAATGCACCTGAAGAAAAGGCTCGTGGTATTACAATTGCGACGAGCGCACGTTGAGTATGAGACGGCTAATCGTCACTACGCCCACGTCGATTGCCCGGGCCACGCTGACTATGTCAAGAACATGATCACGGGAGCTGCCCAGATGGACGGAGCGATCCTCGTCGTGGCAGCAACGGACGGCCCGATGCCGCAGACCCGCGAGCACATCCTGCTTGCCCGTCAGGTTGGCGTACCTTCGATGGTCGTCTTCATGAACAAGGCAGACATGGTCGATGACGCAGAGCTGCTCGAACTGGTCGACATGGAGATCCGCGAACTCCTTAGCTCATACGAATTCCCTGGTGACGATACACCGATCACCCAGGGCTCGGCACTGAGAGCACTCGAAGGCGATCCTGCATGGGAAGTAAAGATCGATGAGCTGATGCAGACGGTGGATGATTTCATCCCGACCCCTGCTCGTGAGACTGACAAGCCGTTCCTGATGCCGGTCGAAGATATCTTCACGATCCAGGGCCGCGGAACAGTCGCAACCGGAAGAATCGAACGCGGCGTTATCAACGTCAACGAACCGGTCGAGATCGTCGGAATCAAAGACACACGCAACTCGGTCGTAACGGGCGTCGAAATGTTCAAGAAGCTTCTCGATTCAGGAATGGCAGGCGACAACGTCGGACTTCTGCTGAGAGGCGTCGAGCGTAAAGAGATCGAACGCGGACAGGTTATCGCGAAACCGGGTTCGATCACACCGCACACGAAGTTCAAGGCTGAGGCATACGTCCTCACGAAAGAAGAAGGCGGACGCCACACCCCGTTCTTTACGGGATATCGCCCGCAGTTCTACTTCAGAACAACGGACGTGACCGGCGTTGCACACCTTCCGGCCGGAGTTGAGATGGTTATGCCGGGCGACAACATCCAGATGGAGATCGAGCTCATCGCTCCGATCGCCATGGAAAAAGGACTCCGTTTCGCTATCCGCGAAGGCGGCAGAACAGTCGGAGCCGGTACGGTTTCAGAAGTAGTTTTGTAAGTTGGAATGCCGGCATCTGCGGTAAGACCGCTCGAAGAAAGCTGCTGAATGCTGTTCCAGAGGAAATATGCCAAGAGATAATATTATTTTGCAGTGCACTGAGTGCAAAGAGCGCAACTACGTTACGACAAAGAACAAAAAGAACACGCCTAACAGGCTTGAGCTTAAAAAGTTTTGCAATCGTTGCCGTTGCCACCGTGTACACAGAGAAAATAAATAGTCTGGAGTCATGAGTCTGGAGTCGTGAGCTGGAATTAAGTTCCGGCTCACGACTCCAGGCTCGCTACTCTTGACTCATTACAAAGGGGTATGGTGTCAATGGTTAGCATGCGGGTCTCCAAAACCTAAGGTGCGGGTTCGAGTCCTGCTACCCCTGCCATTAACGAAGATTTTGTAGGAGAAAAACGTGTCAGAAGCAGTTGCACAGGCCGAAGGGAAACATAAAGAAGGTATCGGCGAGTTTATTCAAAAAACGCGTTCCGAGCTTGATAAGACAACATTCCCGTCATCGGAAGATGTGAAGAACACGACTATCATCGTGATCCTGAATGTTTTTTTCTTTGCGGCTTTTTTGTTCTTGATCGATCAGGGATGGGTTTACGTTATCCAGGGCCTAACATGGGTCATCAATAAGCTCGCCGGAGCATAAGGAATTCACGATGAAGCAGTGGTATTTTATCCACACCTATTCGGGGCATGAGAATAAGGTGGTCGAGAGCCTCGGGGCACGCATCCGCGATATGGAGCTGGCCGAGCAGATCACTGAAGTTCTGCTTCCGAAGGAAAAAGTCGTCGAAATGCGCGGCAATAAAGAGTATGTCTCCGAGCGGATGTTCTATCCCGGATACGTGCTCGTTGAGATCGATTGTGACGAAAAGGGCAAGATTCCCGATAACGTGTTTCACGCGATCAAATCGACGCCTAAGGTGACCGGCTTTCTTGGTGGAAAACAGCCAACGCCGCTCACTCAGGCCGAGGTCGATCAGATCATCAGCAACATCGAGGTCGCGACAGAGAAGCCGAAACCGAAGTTCACCTACGATGTAGGCGAGGTCGTCAGGATCAAATCCGGCCCATTCGCGAGCTTCACCGGTAAGGTTGAGGAGATCAATGAAGATAAATCGACACTCAAGGTCTCGATCACCATCTTCGGACGTTCGACGCCGTATGAATTGACATTTTTAGAAGTTGAAAAAGTTACGTTTGCTGAGGAAGAGTAGACGGAACGCAGGCTGCCAGCCTGCGTGTTTGAAGATCAGGAAGAGGACATTGCCGGCAAACGGCATCGTTAATCGAAAGGAGAGACTGGCAGGCTGGCAGCCTGCGGTCCGACAAGTATGGCAAAGAAGATAGAAGGTTACATTAAGTTACAGATCCCGGCTGGCAAAGCCAATCCGGCTCCGCCGATCGGCCCTGCATTGGGTCAGCACGGCGTTAACATCATGGAGTTTTGCAAGGCGTTCAACGCCAAAACGCAAAACGACGATCCGGATATGAAGGTGCCGGTCGTGATCACAGTTTATGCGGATCGTTCGTTCACGTTCGTGACTAAAACTCCGCCAGCGGCCGATCTTTTGAGAAAAGCGTCGGGCATCGCAAAGGGTTCGAGCAAGTCCAATAAGGAAAAAGTAGGCTCGATCTCTAAAGCAAAGATCGAAGAGATAGCCAAATTAAAAATGGTCGATCTCAATACGTCTGACCTCGCGGCCGCCATGCGGACTATCGAGGGAACGGCGAAATCGATGGGTTTGACCATCGAATAAAATAGGTCCTATAGGACGGATAAGTCATATAGGTCTCATTAGGGAGGACAACTAAGTTGTCCGCTACTACCTGGAGGTAAAATGAAAAGAGGCAAGAAATATCTTGCGGCTGCCGAAAAGATCGAGGCAGGCAAGAAGCACACGCTTGAAGAGGCGGTCTCAAAATTAAAAGAGATCGCATTTGCTAAGTTTGACGAGACCGTCGAACTCACCATGTGGCTCGGCGTTGACCCGCGAAAAGCGGATCAGCTCGTCCGCGGAACCATCGTCCTGCCGCACGGCTTGGGCGGTACGGCGAAACGCATTGTCGTAATTGCTCAGAGCGATAAGATCCGCGAGGCTGAGGAAGCCGGAGCAGATTTTGCCGGCGGCGACGACATCGTTGACAAGATCAAAGGCGGCTGGCTCGACTTCGACGCACTCATTGCGACGCCCGATATGATGGGCAAGGTCGGACAGCTCGGTAAGGTTCTCGGTCCTCGAGGCCTGATGCCAAATCCAAAAACGGGAACGGTCACGATGGACGTGAAAACGGCAATCGAAGAAACCAAGGCTGGTAAGGTCGAATATCGCGTTGATAAAACGGGCGTTATTCACTCGCCGGTCGGAAAGGTGTCGTTCGACCCTGCAAAATTGCAGGAAAACACGCGAGTTTTGATCAGCGCGGTCATCAAGGCAAAGCCGACGACCGCTAAAGGACGTTACCTGAAAAAAATTAATTTGGCCGCGACGATGAGCCCGGGCGTTCTGCTCGATGAGCTGGCGTACGTTTAATTGAGGAGCGAGAAAGAGAAATGAAATCAAGAGAAACAAAACAAACAGATCTGAACGCCCTCAGTGAGTCGCTGCAGAATTCTACCTCGGCAATGGTCGTCAGCTTTTCGAAGCTAACGGTTACCAAGGATCAGGAATTCAGAAGCCAGCTTCGCGAGGCCGGTGCTAAATACCAGGTTGTAAAAAACACTCTGGCCCGCATCGCGGTAAAAGGAACGCAGTTTGAAGATGCCGCTGAGGCTTTCAAAGGCGTAACCGCAATTGCGTGGACCGACGGAGATCCGGTCATTCTTTCGAAAGCAGTTTCGAAGTTCATGAAGGAAAATGCGGCCATCTACACCTTTAAAACGGGTGTAGTTGACGGCAAACTCGTGAACCTCGACCAGCTCACCACGATCGCGAATCTGCCGTCGAAAGAAGAGCTTATTTCCAAACTTCTGTGGGTCATTAACGCACAGGCTCAGGGTATCGTTACGGTTATCAACGCCGTACCGCGTGACCTTGCTGTTGTGATCAAGCAGATCGGTGAGAACAAACCGGCAGGTGCAGCTCCGGCAGCCGAAGCTAAGGCTGAAGAGCCGGCTCCGGCGGCTGAGGTCGAAGCTGCTCCGGAAGAAGAGGCTCCAGCTGTGGAAACCGCTGAAGCTCCGGTCGAGGCTGCTCCATCTGAAGAAGCTCCGGCCGCAGAGCCTGAAGCTGAACCGGCTGCTGAAGAAGCTCCGGCGGAAGAACCGGCAGCATAAACGATTTTGTTTCGGGAACTAAGTTGCGAGACTTGGTTCCCGATCATTCAAGATTTGAAATTTAAGATTTCAAATTTGAGATAGCGGGCGGTAACGTTCGCAACAGCCGTGCTCAAGGAAAACGAGCCCAAGTGATTTGTCAGGTCACCGGCGGCTTCGGACAGGCGAGGAAAGGTGATGCAACCCCGACCGAATTTGTCCCTGGGTTCTAGCGGCAAGAAGCGGTTAGTAGCAGATCGAAAAGTCTCTATTAACTACCTACTAAATTAACAGAACCCTAAATAGGAGAAATATTAAAGTTATGGCAACCACAAAAGCAGATGTAGTCGAATTTTTGAAAGGCATGACGCTTCTCGAAGCGTCGGAATTGGTCAAGGAACTCGAAGAAGTTTTCGGTGTTTCGGCAGCGGCAGCAGCAGCTCCGATGATGATGGCAGCTCCGGCTGGCGGCGGTGACGCTCCGGCTGCAGAAGAGAAAGATTCGTTTGATGTCGTTCTCACCTCGGCCGGCGGCAACAAGATCGCGGTCATCAAAGTTGTTCGCGAAGTCGTTGCAGGCCTTGGCCTCAAGGAAGCGAAAGACCTCGTCGATGCAGCTCCGAAAGCCCTCAAAGAAGGCGTTTCGAAGGCAGAAGCAGACGAGATCTCTGCCAAGCTCACGGAAGCTGGTGCAACTGTCGAGCTCAAATAGTTTTCGACTTGGGAAATGATCGCCGGGAAAGCGGGTCAGCTGTAATTTGCAGCCCGCCTTCCCGGCGCATCTTTGTTCAAAAAAAAGGCCTTGCCTTTTCGATGATTTGTTGCTAAGCTAAGAGGTTCGCACCGCTATTTTATTTTCGCCGTGCGATAAGTAGGTTTAGTAAGCCAACGGCGTTTACGCCTTCGGTGGTTTTGGACGCGGCTCATGAGCCGCACACACGTGGAGAGTCGGTGTCCTTTCTGACACGCTCGGAAAATTTATTTCAAGCAAATGCTGCTTAAAGAAGCGGTCTGGGTAAACTTTACCTAGGGCCGCATTTGCCGTCTTTACCGCGAGAGAGTTTAAAAGGAACTTTGCTAGGGGCATCGTATCAGCAACGTTTCCAAAAATCAACGTATTTTTTATCGCCCGCATTAATCATATGATCAACAATCCTCTACAAAGCAGCCCGAACGGCCTAGGACGACGAACTAGCCAATCGCCGCAGAGAGTAGATTTCTCAAAGATCTACACGTCGGCGCAGATCCCGAATCTCATTGAGGTCCAGCGCGAATCTTACAATCGATTCCTGCAGATGGACCTTATCCCGGAGGAGCGCGACTATATCGGCCTTCAGTCCGTGTTCGCGTCGATCTTCCCGGTTTCGGATTTTCGTGAGACGGCAACTCTTGAATACGTTGAATATCAGATCGGTAACTGGCAGTGCAAATGCGGAAACCTCGAGGGCCTGGAGCACTTACGTGCAAATTGTAAGAATTGCTCGGCTAAGATCAAGGTCGATCCGTTCAATCCTGCCGAAGTGCTTTGTAACAACTGCGGCACGTTCAATGCGGTCCGCCCGAATCTCTGCAACAACTGCGGTGAGCCGGTCGGCCTCAAACACAAACACGATCAGCAGGAATGTCAGGAACGCGGAATGTCATACAGCGTTCCGCTCAAGGTCAAGATTCGTCTGACTGTCTATGACAAAGATCCTGATACTGGGGTATCGACGATCCGCGATATTAAAGAAGAGGATGTTTTCTTCGGCGAAATTCCGCTGATGACGGACAACGGTACCTTCATTATCAACGGTACTGAGCGAGTCATCGTTTCACAGCTCCATCGCTCGCCGGGTGTTTTCTTCAAGGGCGACCGCGACGAATACCTGGCGAAGATCATTCCGTATAGAGGTTCGTGGGTTGAATTCGAATACGATCAGAAGGGTATTCTTCACGCTCGTCTGGGTAAGCGAAAGATCATTGCCACCGTTTTCCTTCGTGCCCTCGGCCTGTGGCTGAATCCGCAGATCGACATGAAGACGGTTTCGGACAACATCCTCGAAGAGGTTGTAAAGAGTGCGGATTATTCAAACGCGAGCATTCTAAAACTTTTCTACGTCACCGACGACGTTACGATTGAAAAAGGCAGGCTTTGCCTCAACGTCAAACCGGAAGGTGAAACCCATCTTGTCGGAATGCGGGCAGAAGAAGACATTAAGGACAAAAAAGAGGACGTTACCCGCAAAGGGAAAAAAGTTACCAAATCCGCTCTCGCCGACCTTCGGCGAATGGGCAGAGATAAGATCGAGGTCGCGGCCGCTGATTTCGAAGGAGCTTTTGCACTCGACGACATTGTCAATACCGAAACTGGTGAGGTCGTCGTTGAGGCGAACACCGAGATCGTTGCCGGTAAGCTTTCGCAGATCATCGAAGAAGGCGTTTCAAATCTGACCGTCTTTTTCCCGAAACGCGACGTTATCGGCGAGATCATTTCGGCGACTATCAGAAAAGATCCAATTTCGAAACCGGTCGATGCATTGCTCGAGATCTACCGCAAGATGCGTCCGGGCGATCCGCCAACGGTTCCAACGGCATATCGTCTGCTCGAAGGCATGTTCTTCGACACACGCCGTTTTGATCTGTCGCGTGTCGGACGTTTGAAATTCAACATCAAAATGGGCCGCCCTGAGCGTGACCGGATCACTGACCCGCTTTTACAGGCTGGTGATTTCGTTGAGGTCGTTAATTACCTTCTCAAGATGAAGAAGGACAGTGAGCATTACAGCCAGGACGATATCGATCATCTCGGCAACCGCCGCGTTCGCGCGGTCGGTGAGCTGCTCGAAAATCAATTCCGCATCGGCCTCGAGCGTATGGAGCGTGCGATCAAGGAGAAGATGTCCATTCAACAGGACATGTTCACCACGATGCCGCGAGACCTCGTGAATGCGAAGCCGGTGACGGCTGCGGTTCGTGAGTTCTTCGGTTCGTCGCAGCTTTCGCAGTTCATGGACCAGACGAATCCGCTGTCGGAAATTACGCACAAACGCCGTCTATCGGCGCTCGGACCAGGCGGTCTTTCGCGTGAACGTGCCGGATTTGAGGTTCGTGACGTTCACCCGACCCACTACGGCCGTATCTGCCCGATCGAGACGCCTGAAGGCCCGAACATCGGCCTTATCTCGTCGCTGTCATGCTTTGCTCGAATTAATGAGTTCGGTTTTATCGAATCGCCGTATCGGCGTGTCGTTGACGGTCGCGTTATTGAATACGTCCGCCTGAAAAACGGTGGTGATACCAGCTTCAAGCCGGGTGATCACGTGCCGCTTGAGGATGTCGAGGCAGCGAACGCCAAGCTGAAAAAAGACCAGCAGCAGGCAGTGTTCGAACCATGGCCGTTCTATCTGACCGCTTGGGAAGAAGATAAATGGATCATCGGCCAGGCAAATATCGAACTCGATGAAAAGGGTAATTTCGTCAATGAGCGAAATGCGGCCCGGCAGAAAGGTGAATTCATTACCGCTGACCGTCAGGACATCCAGTACATGGACGTCTCGCCGAAACAGCTCGTTTCGGTCGCTGCGTCGCTCATACCGTTCCTTGAGAACGACGATGCTAACCGTGCTCTTATGGGTTCGAACATGCAGCGTCAGTCAGTTCCGCTTCTGCGTGCCGATTCGCCGTATGTGGGAACGGGTATGGAGAAGATCGCCGCTCGCGATTCGGGTGCGGTTGTTATTGCCAAACGTGACGGCGTGGTCGATTTCGTTGACTCGGAACGCATCATCGTCAAAGCCGACCATCAGGTCGACGGCACGATCTCGCGTGAGGTGACGGCGGATATTTATTCGCTCGTCAAATTTAAGCGATCTAACCAGAACACATGTATCAACCAGCGTCCCATCGTCGAGGTTGGCGAACGCGTCACAAAGGGCCAGGTCATTGCCGACGGTCCCTGTACGGACCGCGGCGAACTTGCTCTCGGTCGAAACGTGCTCGTGGCATTTATGCCTTGGCGCGGATACAACTTTGAGGATGCCATTTTGGTGTCTGAGAAGATGGTGAAGGACGATTACTACACTTCGATCCACATCGAGGAACTCGAGATCGAGGCCCGCGATACCAAGCTCGGACCTGAGGAGATCACGCGTGACATTCCGAATATCGGTGAGAATATGCTCCGCGATCTCGACGAGTCGGGGATCATCCGTATCGGTGCTCACGTCAAACCGGGTTCGGTTCTCGTTGGTAAAGTTACGCCGAAAGGCGAAACGCAGCTGACGGCGGAAGAAAAACTTCTCCGTGCGATCTTTGGTGAAAAGGCCGGCGACGTTAAAGACGCTTCGCTCACCTGCCCTCCGGGAATCGACGGTACAGTCGTTGACGTTCAGATCTTTACCCGCAAGGGCCAGGACAAGGACGAGCGTTCACTCGATATCGAGGGAATGGAAGAGGACGATTTCCACCGCGATCTCGACGACGAAATTCGTATCCTGCAGGAACAGCGTGACGAGCGCATCTACGAGCTTTTCGACGGCCGCAAGCTGACGAAAGACCTCGTTGACGGCAAGGACGTGCTGATCAAGAAGGGCGAAACGCTGACGCGTGAAATTCTCAAAGAGGTCGACACCAAGTTCCTCCGCAAGGCTGAGGTCGCTGCCGGTTCGATCGACATCGCTGGTGAAGTCAAAGAATACGAACAGCGTACCGAACGCCAGATCAACATTCTTCGCGACATCTACGACGAAAAGATCACTAAGCTCAAGCAGGGCGACGAATTGCCTCCGGGAGTCATCAAGATGGTCAAAGTCTTTGTTGCCATGAAGCGTAAGCTTTCGGTCGGCGACAAAATGGCTGGACGCCACGGTAACAAGGGTGTTATCGCCCGCATTCTGCCTGAGGAAGATATGCCGTACTTGCCGGATGGAACACCGGTCGAGATCGTGCTAAACCCGCTCGGCGTGCCATCGCGTATGAACGTCGGACAGATCCTCGAGACGCATCTCGGATGGGCTGCCCGCATCCTTGGACTTCACTTTGCAACTCCCGTTTTTGACGGAGCAAGCGAAGAAGAGATCAAGGGTTACATCGTCAAGGCAAACGAGAAGTACGACGAACTCGGTATTCCGGCATCGGTCGGCCCATCGGGCAAGACTCGTCTCTATGACGGTATGACAGGCGAGCAGTTCGAGCAGAAGGTTTGTGTGGGTTACATCTATATGTTGAAACTCTCACACCTTGTGGACGACAAGATCCACGCCCGCTCGATCGGACCATACTCACTCATTACGCAGCAGCCTCTGGGCGGTAAAGCACAGTTCGGCGGACAGCGTTTCGGAGAGATGGAGGTTTGGGCGCTCGAAGCCTACGGTGCGGCTCACATTCTGCAGGAATTGCTCACATGCAAATCCGACGACGTGGCCGGACGTTCGAAGATCTACGAAACGATCGTCAAGGGTGTTTCGAACTTCGAACCGGGCATTCCGGAATCGTTCAACGTTCTGGTCCGCGAGCTGCAATCCTTGTGTCTCGATGTCGAGCTGATTCAGGAGCACGAGATCGATCCGGATGAGGTCGTGGCTGGTGTGGATGCACTGGTTGGCGTCGACTAAAAATAGGACCTATACGTCCCATATGACCTATAAGTCCTATTTATACAGGACGCTGAGTTTTAGGAGAAAAAATGTTTCGATTTAATAACGAAAGCAAAACGCAACTGACGACAAATTACGAAGCGATCCGCATCAGCCTCGCGTCGCCGGATAAGATACGTTCATGGTCGCACGGTGAGGTAACCAAGCCGGAAACGATCAACTACAGAACGTTCAAACCGGAACGTGACGGCCTGTTCTGCGCACGCATTTTCGGACCGGTCTCTGACTGGGAATGTCTCTGCGGAAAATACAAGCGGATGAAGCATCGCGGCGTCATCTGCGACAAGTGCGGCGTCGAGGTCACACAGTCGAAAGTTCGCCGTGAGCGTCTCGGCCACATCGAGCTGGCTTCGCCATGTTCGCACGTGTGGTTCTTTAAAGGACTGCCATCGCGTATCGGCCATCTGCTCGACATCACGCTCCGCGATCTTGAGAAGATACTTTACTTCGAGACGTACATCGTCGTTGATGAAGGTGACGTTCCTGATCTCAAGCAGAAAGACCTGCTCACGGACGAGCGTTTTCGTGAATTGACGCGTGATTACCCGAATCAGTTCATTGCGAAAATGGGCGCCGAAGCGATCAAGGATCTGCTTGGGCAGATCAACATTGCCGAACTCGTCGATGAACTTCGCGTCAAAATGCGTGAAGAGACATCGCAGCAGAAAAAGCTCAAGTATTCTAAGCGTTTGAAGGTTTCGAACTCGTTCCTTCGCTCGGGCAACGATCCGCAGTGGATGATCCTGGATGTCATTCCGGTCATCCCGCCTGAGCTCCGCCCGCTCGTGCCCCTAGACGGCGGCCGTTTCGCGACCTCGGATCTTAATGATCTGTACCGCCGCGTTATCAACCGCAATAACCGTCTGAAGAAGCTGATCGAATTGAGAGCACCTGAGGTTATCGTTCGTAACGAAAAACGCATGCTTCAGGAAGCTGTTGATGCTCTCTTCGATAACGGACGCCGCGGCCGCGTGCTGCGTGGTGCGAACAACCGCCCGCTCAAATCGCTGTCGGGCACGCTCAAGGGGAAACAGGGACGTTTCCGTCAGAATCTGCTCGGAAAACGTGTGGATTACTCGGGACGTTCGGTTATTGTGGTCGGTCCGGAGCTGAAACTGCACCAGTGCGGTTTGCCGAAGAAAATGGCTCTTGAACTCTTTAAGCCATTTATCTATAACAAATTGGAGAAAGACCAGCACGCCGCTACCATCAAGCAGGCACGCGAAATGGTTGAACGCCAGGAACCGATCGTGTGGGATATCCTCGAGGAAGTCATTCGCGAGCATCCGGTTCTGCTGAACCGTGCTCCGACGCTTCACCGTCTCGGTATTCAGGCTTTCGAACCGGTTCTGGTCGAAGGTAAAGCTATCAAAATTCACCCGCTCGTCTGTTCGGCTTTCAACGCCGACTTCGACGGTGACCAGATGGCCGTTCACATTCCTCTGTCTGCCGAAGCACAGATCGAAGCCAGCGTTTTGATGCTCGCATCGAACAATCTGCTTTCGCCGGCATCGGGCCAGCCGATCGCGGTTCCTTCACAGGATATCGTTCTTGGCTGCTATTACCTGACGCTCGCTCGCGACGATATGAAGGGCCACAACAAGGTTTTTGGCTCGATCGAAGACGTGCTGCTCGCTCTCGACGCGGGCGTTATCGAAACGCAGACGAAGATCAAGCTAAGATGGAGAGGCGATCTGATCGATCTCACGCTCGAGCACAACATGCAGGACGTTATGCGTGCGACCGCTCGTGAGAAAGTCGATCTGATCCTCGACACGACCGCGGGACGGGCAGTATTTAACGAACGCCTGACGCGTGACGGTTTGCCGTACGTCAACGGTGTTCTTAAGAAGAAAGGTTTGCAGTCTTTGGTGACGTTCTGCCACTTCAAACTCGGCCACGCGCATACAGTTGCGTTACTCGACGATCTGAAGACGATGGGCTTCATGGCGGCAACTCGTGCCGGTGTTTCGATCGGTATTGACGATATGGTCACGCCGTCGAGCAAGAAAGCGATCATTGCTGAAGCTCAGATCGAGGTCGAGAAGCTTCGCAAACAGTACGAAGACGCGACCATGACCGACATGGAACGTACCAACAAGGTTACGGCCATCTGGTCCGACGTGACCGATCGCGTTGCGAAAGAGATGTTCAAGGCGATGAACACTCGCGAAAAAGAACGTAAAGAACTTAATCCGATCCTCGTCATGGCGGATTCCGGAGCCCGAGGTTCTGAAGCTCAGATCCGTCAGCTCGCCGGTATGCGAGGCCTGATGGCCAAGCCGTCGGGCGAAATTATCGAGAATCCAATTCTCGCTAACTTCCGCGAAGGTTTGGACGTTCTCCAGTACTTCATCTCGACGCACGGTGCCCGTAAGGGTCTCGCCGATACGGCACTCAAAACGGCTGACTCAGGTTACCTGACACGCCGCTTGGTGGACGTTGCTCAGGACGTTATTGTCTCGGAACAGGACTGCGGAACGATGCGCGGCGTTTGGGCCGAGGCTATCATCCGTAACGGTGAAGAGGTTGAATCGCTCCGTGACCGCATCGTCGGCTGCACATCGCTTGATGACATAATCGATCCGGTCGACGGCACGGTCATTGTCGAGGCAAGCACCGAGATCGACGAAGATCTCGGGTCCGCAGTACAGCTTTCGGGCTTACAGAAAGTAAAGATACGCTCGGCCTTGACCTGTGAAACGCGTCGCGGTATCTGCGTCAAATGCTACGGCCGCAACCTCGCGACCGGCAACACGGTCGAGATCGGTGAGGCTGTCGGCGTTATCGCCGCACAGTCGATCGGCGAACCGGGAACGCAGCTTACGATGAGAACCTTCCACGTCGGTGGTACGGCCCGTCTCGAGCAGGAAACCAAGCACGTTGCTGCGATGGACGGAACCGTCAGATTCCTCGGCGATCTTAAGGTAATTAAGAACCGTGTGGGCGAAATGGTTTCGATGCGTCGTCAGTCCGAGATCGCTCTCGTTGACGAACGCGGCCGCGAAGTCGCTCACTACAAGGTAGTTTATGGTGCCGAGCTTCACGTCAAAGACGGTCAGAAGGTCAAGGAAGACGACGTTCTCGTAACGTGGGATCCGTTCACCTTCGCCATCCTCACCGAGGTCAAGGGTGTTGTAAAATATCAGGACCTCAAGGAAGGCAAGACGGTCGAAGAAGAGATCGATAAGGTCACCGGTCAGAAACGTCTCGTGGTCAAAGACTCGGATGAGAAAAATCAGCCGCGTCTCGAGATCCGCAGCGGTAATAAGGTCCAGAAGACCTATCAGATGCCGATCACGGCCAATCTGATCGTTGAAGACGCTCAGGAAGTCGAGCCCGGCGACGTGATTGCGAAGATCCCGCGTGAAACCACCAAGACGAAAGATATCGTCGGCGGTCTGCCGCGTGTCGTTGAGCTTTTCGAAGCACGGCGTCCCGGCGAAACGGCTGTCATGTCTGAGATCAATGGTGTGGTCAGGTTCGGCCCGATCTCAAAGGGTAAACGCAAACTCATCATCACCGGTGATGACGGCAGCGAACGTGAATACGACATTCCGCGCGGTACGCACATCAACGTGCAGGAAGAAGATCGTGTACGTTCGGGCGAACCGCTCATGGACGGACCGCTCAACCCGCACGATATTCTGCGTGTTCTCGGTATGGAAGCGTTGCAGAACTACATCGTGAACGAGATCCAAGAAGTTTATCGCCTTCAGGGTGTGAACATCAACGACAAGCATATCGAGGTCATAGTTCGTCAGATGCTGCGTTGGGTCAAGATCAAAGAAGTCGGCGATACCGAATTCCTGCTTGAGGAACAGGTCGACCGTTTCCGTTACGAGGACGAGAATGCTCGCGTTCGTGACGAAGGCGGCCAGACATCGGTCGGCGAACCGCTCTTGCTCGGTATCACGAAAGCCTCGCTTTCGACCGACTCGTTCATCTCGGCGGCCAGCTTCCAGGAAACGACTCGTGTCCTTACCGAAGCTGCGATCTCGGGACGTATAGATTACCTCCGCGGTCTGAAGGAGAACGTCATCATGGGACGCCTCATTCCAGCCGGAACCGGTATGAAGTATTACCGCAACGTCAAAGTCGCGTACGATGCTACCGAGAACCGGAAGCAGGAGGATGAATTCGACGAAATGGGTGATTACATCCGCGGCGGTATTGACCTGCCTTTACCGGCAGCTCTCGCTGAAGTGGATGACGAACCTTTCGTCGATGAGGTTGAAGACGATATCGATCTGGATGTCGAGGAGACCGAAACCGAAGAGGTTTTCGACATCGATGAAGCGATGAAGGTCGAACTCGATGATGATGACGACATTTAGTCTGAAACAAGGGCAAATGGAAAAAGGCTGATCGCGAGGTCAGCCTTTTTTTTCGTTTCGCAAAGCAGAAAAGACGTGAAGCTATTCGCTTCACGCCTTTTTAGCCGATCATTGGGGATCAATTAGTTGTCCTTGGGCTTTTCAACCGCAGGCGGAGCCGGACGGCCTTTCCGGTTAGCTTTGCGATCTTCGAAACGCTGACGCATTTCAGTCTTGCGGGTTTCGATCTGCGCTTTCTGCTCAGGTGTCAGAATGGCGAGGACCTGCTCGTGAGCCGACTTCATTTTCGTCATTGACTGCTCGCGGAATTCCCGCATCCGGGCTTTCTGCTCGGGTGTTA
The DNA here is from genome assembly GCA_016703965.1 of Acidobacteriota bacterium. Lineage (NCBI taxonomy): Bacteria > Pseudomonadati > Acidobacteriota > Acidobacteriota bacterium. The sequence continues at coordinate 118,162 of JADJBB010000004.1, read as the reverse complement.
CAGCAGTGCCGCTTTTACGTGCTTCCCGGATGGTGCGAAGTTCCGTGATCACTGCCTGATCCGGCTTATTGGCCTCGCGGATCGACTTGATCTTTGCCTTCTGATCGTCGGTAAGGTTGATCCCGCGAAGAAATGCTCGCGCACCGCGTTTGCCGTGCCGGCCGCCGAAAGCCCTTTGGGCCATTTTGTCGCGACCGCCCTTGAAAACCTTATCTGCTTTCGAAGGAACAGGAGCAGACGGAGTTGTATCCTGTGCGAAAGAGAAGGTTGCGAACATAGCTACCGCAAATGTTAATGAAAGTACGGGAAGAAATTTAGATCTTAATGACATTGTTTTTACCTCGATAATTAATATTAAGCTTTCGCCTGTCCCTACTTTGACGCGCGCCGATAGCCTTTGGTTGAGGTTTTTTAGCCGATCGGGGTAAAGAAATGTAAAGATTCAAGCTCTGTTTGATTTGCCTTTTGGCTAGCTAAAATGCGACATTTGAAAGTAATTGAAGTGGTTCTTTTAGATGAGATTTTTATCAGAGATTAATTCACCCGCCGATTTGCGCCAATTAAAGGTCGATGACCTTCAGGAGGTCGCGGATGAGGTTCGTCAATTTATTATCGACACGTGTTCGCGTGTCGGCGGTCATACAGGTGCGAGCCTGGGTGCAGTCGAATTGGCTGTTGCGATGCATTACGTGTTCGACACGCCGAATGACAAGCTCGTTTGGGATGTCGGCCATCAGGCATACGCGCACAAGATACTTACCGGCCGCCGAGACCAACTGCACACGATAAAAACGTATGGCGGGCTTTCGGGCTTTCTTCGCCGTGATGAATCGGAATACGATGCATTCGGCGCGGGCCACGCCTCGACCTCTATCTCGGCGGCGCTTGGAATGGCGGTCGCTCGTGACGTTAAGAAAAAGGATTTTCACGTATGTGCGATGATCGGCGATTCGTCTTTGCAGGGCGGAATGGCTATGGAGGCGATCAACCAGGCCGGCCATCTGAAATCACGCCTGATCGTTATACTGAACGACAACGGCATGTCGATCGCCCCGGCCGTCGGCAGCCTGAGCGGCTATCTCGGCAGAATAAAGGAAGCCCAGAGTTATCAACACCTTAAAGAAGAGATCGGCGACGCACTCGGAAGTGTGCCGGGCATCGGCGGATCGCTTCGCCGGGCGGCGAAATCATTCAAGGACGCTATCGCAGCCGCCGTTCTGCCCGGAGCCTTGGTTAATGAGCTTGGCTTCAAGTACATCGGCTATGTCGACGGCCACAACGTCGCGGCGTTGGTACGAGCGTTGGAAGACGCCAAGAAAATTGATGACGGCCCCGTCATCGTTCATGCTTTGACGACCAAAGGAAAAGGATTCCCTAACCCCGAGAAAAACTACTACGCATACCACGCGACCGGCCCGTTCGATCCGAAAACAGGCTTGCCGTACAAATCGAGCAAGGTTGCCGCTCCTACTTATACACAGGTCTTCGGCGACACGATGTGCGAGTTGATGGCGAAAGACGAAACGATCGTCGCCCTCACCGCCGCGATGCCCGACGGAACTGGGGTCGATAAGGTTCTTGAGAAATTTGCCGAGCGTTCCTACGATGTTGGGATTGCCGAGCAGCATGCGATCACGTTCTGCGCCGGTATGGCGTGCGAGGGATTAAAGCCGGTCGCGGCGATATATTCGACGTTCTTGCAGCGGGCATTCGATCAGGTGATCCACGACGTCTGCCTGCAGGATCTGAACGTCACGATAGCGATGGACCGTGCGGGCATCGTCGGTGCCGATGGACCGACCCATCACGGATTGCTTGATATCACTTACCTTCGCGGCTATCCCAACATCGTTCTGATGGCTCCGAAGGACGAGGCCGAGTTGCGTGACATGATGCTCACCGCGATCGATCATCCCGGACCGGCGGCAATTAGGTATCCACGCGGCAACGGTTTTGGCGTTGATATCAGTGCTGCCCCTAAGAAAATGGAGATCGGCAAGGGCGAGATCCTCCGAGACGGAGACGACGTCGCGATAATTGCTTATGGTGCGATGGTCTATCCGGCAGTCGAAGCTGCGAATAATTTAGCGAAAGACGGCATTGACGCCACGGTCATTAACGCTAGGTTCGTTAAGCCGCTCGATGACGAATTGATCCTCAGCATAGCCAAAAGATCGGGCCTGATCGTTACGGTCGAGGACGCGTATCTCGCAGGTGGTTTCGGTTCTGCCGTTCTCGAGATGCTTGAAGAAAATGATTTTTCCGATAAAATAAAGGTTGTTCGAATGGGCGTACCTGATGAGATCGTTACGCACGGTGACCCTAAGCTGCTGATGGCACATTACGGGCTCGACGCTGACGGTATTTACGAAAAAGTGGTCGAAACGCTCCACGAAATGGAAGAGAAACGCCTTGGCAATAAGCGCATCAGGGCGGTGAAGTAGATTTTATTTTCCTATGACACAAGAAATTAAGAGCAAAGGCAAAGAGCCTAAAAGCAATACACCGTTTCTTATTATTGGCGGAGTACTAGTCGTTGCGTTGATCGGGGCATGGTATTTGTACAGCACATCGAAATCAGGCACAGCAAATAGCAACGTGGCTAAAAATACTAATTCGAATACGGCCCCTAAAGATAAAGATAAAATTCCGCCTAACGCTCCTCCGGGAGCTTCTCCGCCGAACATGGTCGGTTCGCAGGCTGCGACCGTTACGCTTGAGGAGTTTGCAGATTTTCAGTGCGGGTCGTGCGCTGCCGCTCACCCGGTAATGAACGAGATAAAGTCTCTTTACGGCTCACGTATCAAATTCGTATATCGTAATTATCCGTTATCGATACCTGCTCATGACAAAGCATACGAGGCTTCTGTTGCTGCCGAGGCTGCGGGGCTGCAGGGTAAATTCTGGGACCTGCAGAATCTTCTCTTTACCAATCAGCAAGCCTGGACCGCCGCACCCACCTATAAGCAAATGTGGAAGGGCTATGCGGAGAAGATCGGTATCGACGTCGCTAAATGGGAATCCGATATGGCAGGTATCGCTGCCAAAGGGCGGGTTGATGCCGACCTTGCTCGCGGCAAGGCGATCGGTGTGAATTCTACCCCGACACTCTATATCAATGGGATCTCGGTTCCATATGCCGAGATGTCCGTTCCGAAGTTGAAAGTGATCATTGATGGAGAACTTCAGAAAGGAACCGCGCCAAAGGAAGAGCCTGGTGCGGCACCTGCAGCTAACGCGGCCAATACCGGTAAATAATGGATCCAGATATTCCGGATACATCACCGTCGACTTCGATCGCTAAACTGCCCGTTGCAGCCGCGGTCGTTGCGCTTGTTGGAATTGCTGATTCTATATATCTCACGGTCCACCATTACACAGCCGAACCCGTTCCATGCAGCATCATCGAAGGCTGTGAACAGGTGTTGAACAGTCAATGGGCCGAGATCGGCGGAATTCCGCTTGCAGCATTCGGAGCGGCCGCGTACTTTGCAGCGTTCTCGCTGGCTCTGTTGACGGCGTTTGGTGATGGACGCATGTGGAAGCTTTTCGGTGTGCAGGTTGCGATAATGGCGGTTACGTCCGCTTACCTGGTTTATGTGCAGGGAGCGTTGATAGGGGCGTTTTGCCAGTTCTGCCTATTGTCAGCACTTACGTCGTTCGTTCTTTTGACACTGTTTGTTATTTCTATCTTTTCGACGCGGAAAGAGGCTGGTTCGATGGCCTGAATCCAATCTTATTTTGTCTGCGAAATCTATTACGTTGACGCCGAGACTGTGATTCACACAGCGGTTGGCAACTGCGGATAAAATAAGGTAGCTTTAGGAAGATAAATGATTCTCAAGAATAATTTGTGACCCAAGCGATCTTACAACGCATAGCAGAGGGAGACAGAAGCGCTGTTCAGGACTGCCTGAAAAAGTACGGCGGACTCGTATGGTCCATCGCGCGTAAAATGCTTCGAAATCCTGATGACGCGGAGGACGCTGTGCAGGAAATTTTCGTTGATATTTGGAAAAATGCCGAACGGTTCGACGAGACGAAATCGTCGGAAACGACATTCATCGCGATGATCGCTCGCCGCCGCCTGATCGACAAGATCAGATTTTCTTCCCGCCGTATTTCTGCAGATTCTCTGGACGATGTTCTGCTCGAACCTTTCACGAGAGCCGACAAAGATATGCAGGTCAGTCTTGAAGCACAGCAGGCGGCGGAGGCGATGCGTACGCTTCGGCCGGAGCAGCAGCAGGTGCTTAGATTATCAATAGTTCAGGGGATGTCCCACCAAGAGATATCAGATGCAACGGGAATGCCGCTGGGCACCGTCAAAACGCACGCACGGCGTGGAATCTTGCAGGTCAGGGAATATTTAGGGCTCGGTGGGTCGAGCGTGTCTCAGGAGGTGAGAGCATGAGCGAAGAAAAGAATGAACTACTCTTCGATCTTCTTACCAAGAAGGCGATATACGGGCTGGATGAAGCAGAGGAAATGCAGCTCGGTCAGATCGATCCCGGAACGGCTGATGCTGAGTTTCGATCGCTCGAGATGACAGCCGCTGCGATCAGCATGATCGATTTTGGCGAGGTCGTGCCGATGCCTGATCATCTATTTGCCAAGATCTCTGCGAACGCCGAAAAATTAGTTGGTCAGGAATCTCCGTGGCCTCCGGTCTACAAGACCGACGAGAACGAGCGGCCAGCCTCCGGATGGTTCGGGTGGCTTGGCTGGACGGCGGCTCTCGCGGCCTGTATCGCCCTTGCCGTAAACATTTATATAACGAATTCTAAGCCGCAGCAGTTGGCTGTTAATCCTGTCACGGTCGAAACACCAAAAGTTAAAACACCGGGCGAATTGCGGGAAGAGCTTTTGAAGTCGACCGCCGGCCTTATCAAGGCGAATTGGGCTGCAGGAAACGTTAAAGAGCTGAAAGATCTCTCAGGTGACGTAGTCTGGAGCGATGAAAAGCAGCAGGGCTACATGCGTTTCAAGGGCTTGCCGGCAAACGACAAGGCCAAAGAGACCTATCAACTGTGGATCTTCGACAAGACGCAGGATAAGGCCACGCCAATCGACGGCGGAACCTTCGACGTTGCCGAAAATGGCGAGGTTATCATCCCGATCGATGCCAAGCTGAAGGCGGTCGAGCCAGGAATGTTCGCCATCACCGTCGAGAAGCCAGGCGGCGTGGTGGTCTCGAAACGCGAAAAGATCGCCGCTCTCGCAACGGTTGAAACCAAGACAAGCTAGTCTCCGTAACACAATCTGGAATCTCAAAATTTAGTTAGCGGGCATCTGTCTTAAAGGCAGGTGTCCTTTGGCTTTTTTCGGCATATCGCCCGAGTCTTTAAGGAGTTAAACATGCGACGCACTTTCCTGTCTCTTTTCTTTCTGATATTTGCCATTACATCGACGGCACCCGTTTTCGGCCAGGGCGATAAGCTGCCCCCGATCAACGTTAAACAGTACAAGCTGAAAAACGGGATGACCGTTGTGATGCATCAGGACCGTTCGACACCGATCGTTTCTGTGAACATGTTCTATCACGTCGGCTCAAAGAACGAAGCGAATGGCCGCACCGGTTTTGCCCACCTTTTCGAGCACATGATGTTTCAGGGCTCAGGGAATTTTATCGACGGCTGGCGTGCGGTTGATGAGATGGGCGGCAGCGTCAACGGTACGACCGATCAGGACCGCACCTTCTATTACGAAACCGTACCGTCTAACATGCTCGAACGAACGCTCTACATGGAAGCCGACCGCATGGGCAACTTGCTCGCCGCGATGGACCAGGCAAAGCTCGATAATCAGCGCGATGTCGTTAAAAATGAGCGTCGCCAACGCGTCGATAACGTACCTTACGGAGCAATGTCGGAGATGACCTATGAGGTAATGTACCCCGAGGGCCATCCTTACCGTTGGGACGTGATCGGCTCAATGGCAGACCTCTCTGCCGCGTCGCTCGAAGATGTAAAGTCTTTTTTCCGAACCTATTACGTGCCTAATAATACGGTCATGGCGATCTCGGGCGATTTCGACGAGAAGCAGACCATGGCCTGGATCGAGAAGTACTTTGGCGGCATGAAAGCCGGCCAGCCGATCGTCCGGCCCAACCTTCCGGTGCCTCAACTCTCGAGCGTGGTGCGAAAGTCGTACGAAGATCCTTTCGCAAACGCGTCACGAATCTCGCTCACATGGGCCTCAGTTCCGGCCTACGCAGCGGACGAAGCTCCACTCGATGTGCTTTCCAACATACTGTCCGGCGGACGCGGTTCCCGGCTCCAGAGCAATTTGCTTTACAAGAATGAGCTTGTCGCTAACGTCTTCGCCAGTAACAACACCAACGAGATCGCAGGGCTTTTCCAGGTCTCCGCGACCGCCCGTCCGGGTAAAACTCTGGACGAGATCGAGGCCGCGATCAACACGGAACTTGAGCGGATCAAGAAAGACGGCCCGACGGCTGACGAGATCACACGTTCGGTAACGCAGCGTGAGGCGCAGGCGATTTATGGCCTGCAGACAGTTTTCGGCAAAGGAAGTGCCCTCACCAACTATGCCGGATATCTGGGCCAGCCGAACTATTTTCAGTCAAATCTCGACCGCTACAGAAAGGTCACTTCTGAGGACGTAAAACGCGTCGCGAACAAGTACCTCACTGCAAACCATCTCGTTCTGTCCGCAGTACCGTCTAAGACACCTCCGCCGCCGGCCAAAGCTGACAAGCCCGCTTCGACGGAGACCAAGAAAAAGGACACCGCTCTGATCGCCAAGCAGGAAGCGATGCTTCCCAAACCCGGACCGGATCCGAAGCTTAGCCTGCCGGCGATAGAGAAAACAAAGCTCTCGAACGGCCTCAACGTTTGGATCGTCAAGCAGAACGAACTGCCGATAGTTTCGATGAATCTCGTCGTCAATGCGGGCGGTGCTCTCGAAAGCGCAGATAAATCTGGCGTTGCGTCAATGACGGCCTCGATGCTAAACCAAGGTACGAAGACCCGTTCGGCACTGGATATCGCCAATGGGCTGCAGGCGATCGGAGCGTCAGTGAATGCAGGTTCGTCATTCGATACCTCGACGGTTTCAATGCAAACGCTCACAAAAAACCTCGACACCGCACTTGGCTATTTCTCCGATCAGATCATGAATGCGGCTTTCCCGGAAGCTGAATTCAAATCAACGAAAGGACGCCTCTTGAATTCGTTCCGTCAGCGAAAGGCGAGCGCGACAGCAGTTGCCGGCGTGGTTTACGACAAGGTGCTCTATGGCAACCAGGTATATGGCCGTCAGTTGACGGGTGATGAAAAGACCGTTGCCGCGATGACCCGTGACGACCTCGCCAATTTCTTCAGAGCGAATTACCGTCCGAATAACTCGACCTTGATCGTCGTCGGTGACGTTCAGGCAGCCGAAGTCAAAGCGCGGCTCGAAAAGGCCTTTGCTGACTGGAAGCCAGGCGATGTTTCGGCTTCGAGCATTGCCGAACAGCAAATGATGGCAAAACCCGGGATCTACATTGTCGACAAACCGGGTGCAGCTCAATCGTCGGTCTCGATCGGTACCGTCGGTATCGAACGCAGCAATCCCGATTTCTTCGCCGTTCAGGTGATGAACTCCATTCTCGGCGGCGGCGGTACAGCCCGACTTTTCATGAACCTTCGCGAAGATAAGGGTTACACTTATGGAGCTTACAGCCGCTTCTCGCCGCGTCGCGGTGCGGGGCCGTTCTCGGCTTCGGGTGAGATCCAGACGATCTCTACCAAGGAAGCGGTTCAGGAATTTCTTAAGGAGATCAACGGAATGCGCGGTGCACGCCCTGTCACTCAAGCTGAGCTTGATGTTAACAAGCAATCGTTCATCCGCCGTTTCCCGAGCGCATTCGAAACGGTCGGCGGCATCTCGAACCAGCTCGCCGCACTTGTCGTTTACGGCCTGCCGGATTCTTACTTTAACGAATACATCCAAAAGATCGGTGCGGTCACGCTGGCCGACGTAGAACGCGTCTCCAACAAATACCTCGACCCGTCGAAAATGGCTATCGTCATCGTCGGCGACCGCAAGGTCATCGAGCCCGGCCTAAAGGAACTCGGCCAAACTATCTCGATCCTCGACACCGATGGAAATCCAGCAGGCAAGTAGGTTGCTGATGTAAAAAAAGCAAAAGGCCGTCCGGTACGTTGGTAGTGCCGGACGGTTTTTTATTTGACTTGAGAAGACCGCGAGTAGGGTAAAAGTTCATGAAAATTCTACCCTGAGTTTTTCGACGGTTAACATGCCGGGCAATGCGTTGTATATTATTAGATAGAAATTCACCAACTAATTTTGTAAGGAGAACTTAATGTCCGTCGATCTAGCCAAAATTCAGGAATTACTCGGTGCCGATGCCGACTCGCTTTTGAACCACGTTTCCACAACCATTCCAAAGGAAAACATTCACCTTCCCGGCAGTGATTTCGTCGACCGCATTTGGGCGAACTCGGACCGCAATCCGAGTGTTTTGCGCAGCATTCAAACGTTGAATGACAACGGTCGGCTACGCGGTACGGGTTACTTGTCGATCCTGCCCGTCGATCAAGGGATCGAGCATTCGGCGGGGGCGAGCTTTGCACCGAACCCGATGTATTTCGACCCCGAGAACATCGTAAAACTCGCGATCGAGGGCGGTTGTAATGCCGTCGCATCGACCTACGGCGTGCTCGGGACAGTCGCTCGCAAATATGCTCACAAGATACCGTTCGTTGTGAAGATCAACCACAACGAACTGCTGACCTACCCAAACCAATTTGATCAGGTCATGTTCGGTACGATCGAGCAGGCGAAAAATATGGGAGCCGTTGCCGTTGGAGCGACGATCTACTTTGGTTCCGACCAATCAACACGCCAGATAACTGAGGTAGCGGAGGCTTTTGCCTACGCCCACGAACTCGGAATGGCGACGATCCTCTGGTGCTATCTTCGCAATCCGAAGTTCAAAGGCCCTGAAGGTGATATGCACACGGCTGCCGACCTTACCGGCCAGGCAAACCACCTAGGCGTCACGATCCAGGCTGACATCATCAAGCAGAAACTGCCGGAGCGAAACGGCGGCTATAACATGCTCAACACCGAGAGCAGCTACGGCAAGACAAATCCTAAGATCTATACCGAGCTGACCAGCGACAACCCGATCGATCTTGTTCGCTATCAGGTTGCCAATTGCTACATGGGACGCTGCGGCTTGATCAATTCAGGCGGAGAATCAAAGGGGGCGGGCGATCTCGCCGATGCAGTTCGCACAGCCGTGATCAATAAGCGCGGCGGCGGCACGGGCCTGATCTCCGGCAGAAAGGCATTCCAACGCCCAATGGCCGAAGGCGTCGAACTCCTGAATGCAATTCAGGACGTTTATCTAAACAAAGACGTTACCGTCGCGTAAGAACTGGTTAAATCGCCAATGAGCAAGTAAAAGAGCAGGCCGAGTGGCCTGCTCTTTTTTATTTCTTCGAATAGCTGCGATAGATCGTTTCTATCCACTGCGGCGTCTTAATAAATCCGCTACCGAACGAGTCGAACTTTGCCGGTAATCCGGCTTTTTTGATCTCGTCGAGCGTTTTCTTCTTTTTCATCGCATCCTGCACGATCTTTGCTGTGTCCGCGAGTGCATCGCGATACGTTTGCAGGTCGGCCGTTGTAGCGAGAGCTCCATGGCCCGGGATCAATTTCGCATCGGACGGGATCGTCTTGAGCAATGACGAAACGTTATTTATCATTCCCTGAACGCTGCCGCCGCTGTCGATATCGACGAACGGAAAACGCCCGACAAAAAAATCGTCTCCCAGGTGGACGACGTTCGCATTCTTAAAAAACACCACTGAATCGCCGTCCGTATGGCCATTCGGGTAATACCGAAGCGTGATCTCTTCGCCGTTCAGATGTATCGTCATCGATTCCGTGTAAGTAAGCATCGGCAGCGCGTGAGAGGCGTACGGAGCCGTCTTTTGGCCGAAGATAACCGGCGGATCGAGCAGGCGTTTTCTTACGTTTGCGTGAGCAATTATGATCGATTGCTGCTTGCCGAAAAAGTCGTTGCCTTCCGTGTGATCTCCGTGCCAGTGCGTATTTAGGATGAATTTGGGTACTGGTGATCCAAGCTCCTTGAGGGCGTCGCTTAACTTCTGAGAAACGGCTTTGTAATCGTCATCGACGATCAGGATGCCTTCCGGCCCGGCAACGGCGCCAATGTTGCCGCCACGTCCCTGCAGCATATAAACATTGCCGCCGACCTTTTGAGTCTTGACGGTCACTTCTTGTTTGTTTGAGAAATGGCTGTTATCGCCATGAGCGAAAACCGATAGGCTCAATAGCGACGTGATAACAGCGAATGCAAAAATTCTCTTCATACTCATGCTCCTAATTAATAATAACGGCCTTTGCCGATCTGGTACGCTCCGGTTAGAAACGGATTTGTCTGCCTCTCGTGGCCGACCGTTGTTTCCGGCCCGTGGCCTGAATAAACTACTGTTTCGTCGTCAAGTGACAAGATATTTGTTGTTATCGAATCGATAAGTTGATCGTGATCGCCGCCGGGCAGATCGGTGCGGCCGACCGAGCCGAGAAACAGGCAATCGCCGACGAATACGCGTTTCTGACTTTCTTCGGCAAAAACGACATGACCGGGCGTATGTCCGGGGCAGTGTCGAACAGAAAATCTCAACGATCCTACCTCATAGATCTCACCGTCCTGCCAATTACGCGTCAGTTTTGGCGGATCGTCGTAATCTAAACCAAGAGCCGCCAATTGATGCGGTTGGACGCCCATAAGTAATGGCTGCTGAGGTAAGCTGTAATACAGGCCTTCGTCTGCGCTATGCAGAATTATCTCCGCCTTTGGAAACATCTTGGCAAGATAACTCGTGCCGCCGACATGATCGAGATGGCCGTGGGTCAGTGTCACTGCCTGAAGCTCAAACTTGTTTTTATTTAGAAAATCAACGATCTCTTCACACGGTTCACCCGGATCGACGCAGATCGCCTTTCTTGTTTCCTCGCAAACTATAACTCGCGTATTTTGCTGAAACGGCGTTATTATAAATTTCTCAACTAGCATCGGAAAATAGGTCAAAAAACTTCGTGATCTCAAAATCCCCGGTACGCCGATCTCTTAATACGAAGTTTATAGCCTCGCGGTAAGTATTTGCGTCAGGCTTTCCCGTAAAACATGGCGTTTCGATGTCCGAGAGATTGAGATAACTGATCAAACAGCTCAACAGCATCCATAGCAGGATCTCCTCGCCTGGGCCGATCGGGTTATGTTTGATAATGCTGACGCGATCCTCGTATATCCCGTCACAGATCCGTTTAAATTCGGCTTCGGTGATCTTTGTCATACCTCTTCTTCGTACATCAGATAATGCGACGATGCCATTCCGAGAGCCTCATAGACCTTTTGTGCGTGGGCGTTTTCGGTCTCGACATACAACCTGAAACCGCAAACGTTTCCGGCCGCGGCAGCCTGCTGTTTAACGAACTCGTACATGCGGCTATACAGCTTCTGTCCTCGAGTTTCGGGCAGAATGTAAACGCTTTGGATCCACCAGAACCATTTGTTACGCCAATCACTCCATTCATAAGTGACCATCAGGCCGCCGACGATCTTGTCCTCAAATTCAGCGACCACATAAAAACCTTTCTTCTCGTCGGCAAAAACAGCCTCGACCCCGGAAGTGATCTTTTTCGCCTCCAACTGCTTACCTTCCGTTTCGAGGGCCATCGCCTGGTTGAAACTTATCAGTGGCGCTGCATCGTCTGGTGCAGCGATCCTGATCCTGAAATTTGTATCGTTCATCCGTTTATTTTTGTTCCGCAATCTCAAAGAATAAGTCGAGGATCACTCGCGAGGCAAATGCGATAGCGCCGGGTCTTTGATGACATATTTAATGGGCGACCTGATGCTGGGAGTGAATGCGTGTTCCTAAAAGCATGATGGCCATGATCGAGTTGTGCCCCAAGCGGTCAGGAACGATACGTCCCTGGTCATGCGAATGTCTTTCTGGTCATACGCAGGGACGCATATTTTCGCATCCAGGGACTCCATTTGATACCCACATCCCTTGACTAACCATTTTCCTTACTCTAGCCTAAAATGTTTTGCCGCTCGGCGGCTGCATTTATCCATGAAACTAAGAATACTTTATCACGGCAATTGTTTCGATGGCGTGTCATCGGCTGCCATCTTTACCAAGTTTTTTCACGCAAAAATAGATCCAAATGCCGAGGTAGCATACACGCCGACAATGCATAGGGCGGGAAATGCGTTTGACCGCGATCAGTTCGACGGCGATGAAAATGCCATCGTCGATTTCAAATATTGTCCCGACGAACGGCTGACGTGGTGGTTCGACCATCATCAATCCGCGTTTCTTACGAAGGAGGACGAACAGCACTTTCTGGCGGATACTTCGGGTCAGAAATTCCTCGATACGACCAGTAAATCGTGCGCTGAGTTCATTGCTCGAGTCACCAAAGAGAAGTACGGTTTCGAAGACGAATCGCTCGCCGAACTGATCGAATGGGCGCACATAATTGACGGAGCACTATACGAATCGCCGGCCCAATGCGTCGAGCTACGGTCGTCCGCTTTAAAACTAATGCAGGTCATCGAGGGAGAAAAAGATGTTGCATTTGTCGAGAAAATTATCCGCTCTTTAACAGCTCGGACGCTGGACGAGATCGTCGAGAGCAACGAGATCCAGGAAAAACTCGAACCGATCCTCGAACGCCATTGGAATACCGTGAAATTGATCAAGGAGCGTGCTGTTTACGAACGCGGCGTGGTGCGATTTGATCTGACAGATACAGGGATTGACGGCTACAACAAGTTCATTCCGTATTATTTTTATCCCGAAACCACCTATACGGTTTCGCTCACGCGAAGCGATTTCCGCACTAAGATCTCGGTCGGCTCCAACCCTTGGGCTCCTCGGCCGCGAACCCATAACATCGCCGAGATCTGCGAAAGATACGGTGGCGGCGGACACGCCGTTGTCGGAGCTGTATCGCTGAAACGAGAAGATCTTGAACAGGGAAAGAAATACATGAAAGAGATAATCGAAGAAATTCGATTTGAAGACTAAAAAAGGCGGGCTCGAAAGCCCGCCTTTCTAATAACAGAAGTTAGTTATTAGCCTTTCGTGTAAACACGGGTCGAGGTCGTCGCACCCTGCATTCCAGTCGATTCAACCGTGATCGTCAACGATTTGCCATCAGCTCCAAGCTCAAGTGTCTGTTTGGTTGAGCTCTTCATCTCACCGTTTGGTCCGTTCATTGTGAACGAACGTGAAGTGACAAGCTTCGAACCTTCCCATTTCGAGCCTGCTGTGACAGGAACCGTATTCTGGCCCATCTGCTGATCGGTGGTTGTTTCTTTGCCAAGGGTAAAAGTCTGCGGACCCTGAGCACCACCGCCACCACCCATACGTACACCACCACCTCCTGGAGGGCCACCAGCAGGTGGTGCTCCACCTGCCGGTGCCATACGTTTGGTATCGGTTTCGATCTTAATGTCTGCTGCAGTCTGCGTGATCGTTACAGTTTGCGACTCGATCGATGTTTTCTCACGGTCGGTCAATTTCGATTTTGCGAGGTCGAGGTTCCATTTGCCGCTGAAGTCTGCGGGGGCTTTTTGTGCCGACGCGGTGAATGCCATTGCGAGCATCGCAATAGCTGCTGCCAAAACAAAGTTCTTCTTCATAGAGATATAGTGCTCCTGTCCTAATTTAGATTCGTTAACCGCTTGTATGACGCAATTCTAGCTCAATTAGTTTTGCCTTTGTTGTAAAGATTTGTAAACTCTCGCTAGCTTTGAGCAGCTTCTGATTCTGCGGTCGAAAGTTTGCTGTTACGAAAACCATATAAGGCATAAATTATAAGGCCTACAAGCAACCATAGGGTGAACCGGATCCAGTTCGTAACCCCCAATTCTGTCATCAGATAGAGGCACGATAGCAATCCTAAGATCGGTATCAGCGAAAGCTTTTTTGTCAGACTCAATACAAAAAGCAACACCGCGACGATGATGAAAAAGATCATCGGGATCTTGTGCGAAAAAGCCCCGAGCATAGTTTCGCCATCCTTCGGTTCGAGTTTTAAGAAATCGCTGACAACGGTCGGGTTGAAGTAGTAGATCGCGGCAAAAAGTACGATCAGAATGGCGGGCAGCAGGAACTGCGAATTTATGTAGGGAACGTAACGCGTTCCGCTTTCCCTGAACTCCTTGTCCTTAAACAAAACGCCTGCGCAGACGACGACGAACGCAAAAAGCGTCCCAATACTCGCAAGGTCCGTGACCTCGGTCAGGTTCATGAATAAGGCGGGGATCGCGACAACAAAGCCCGTTACGAGGGTTGCGAACCATGGCGTATTGAACTTCGGATGAATCGACGAGAAGATTTTGGGAAGCAGGCCGTCGCGGCTCATCGCCATCCAGAGACGCGGTTGCCCGATCTGAAACACCAGGAAAACGGTTGCGAGAGCGATCACGGCACTGACAGCAATGATACCGGCAACCCAGGGGATATTTGCACCTTCAGGTCCAAAAACAAAGGCAAGCGGATCACCTACGTCGAGCTTTGTATAGCTCACCATTCCGGTCAGCACGAGGGCAACTGCTATATATAAAATAGTGCAGATGACCAGCGAAGCAATCATCGCGATCGGCAGGTCACGCCGCGGATTAACACATTCCTCAGCGGTCGTCGAAAGAGCGTCAAAGCCAATGTACGCAAAGAATACGGCCGAAACTCCCTTTAAAACCCCTTCAAATCCGTTTGGTGCGAACGGCGACCAGTTTGCCGGCTGCACGTAATTCAAGCCGAGGAAGATAACGAGCAGGATAATCCCGATCTTGAGAACCGTCATTATGTTCGACGCGAACTTGGATTCTCGAATGCCTATGAACACAAGTGTTGTGATCGCGACGGTTATGAGCAAGGCCGGAAGGTCGGCGACGATCGGGATCGAACCTAGTTTTGGAGCACTCAAGGTTGCGAGGTAGCCGTCGATCTGGCCGCAGCTGACCACTGCGTCCTTTGCATCACACGCCTTTGTTAACACGTCGATCGTGGTGCCGCTGGATATCGCGTCCATCACGGCGGCATGGCCACGCCTCGCGGTGAGGAAATCCATCGTAAAATGCAGCGGTATATCAATGCCGTAACCTTTCAAAAGGCCTGTAAAATAGTCGCTCCACGAGATCGCGACCGCAATGTTGCCGATGGCGTATTCGACGATCAGATCCCAACCGATTATCCACGCGATAAACTCGCCCATCGAGGCGTATGCGTAGGTATATGCTGAGCCGGCAACCGGAATTCGAGAAGCAAACTCAGCGTAACACAGAGCCGAAAAACCGCACGCAAATGCTGTAAACACAAACAATAGAGCCACCGCCGGGCCGCCGTTGTACGAGGCTTTGCCGACCATTGCGAAGATGCCTGCGCCGATGATCGCGGCTATGCCCATCATGGTTAGGTCGAAAACACCCAGCGTACGGCGAAGCGTACCGGGTTCTTTGGAGTCTTGGGCGTGTTCCAACAGTCCCGCGGCCGCGTCGGCCTGGATCTGAGAGATGGATTTTGTGCGGAAAATTGAACTTGACATAGATTTCTTAACGACAAAAAGATCGGACGAAAAATTCTGGTGAAGATAGCTCTTTGGTTTTGTTTTAGCGAATTTTGAACCATATCAGCGAAAGATGCAAGCAAATAGAATCTTGGTGATTACCCGAATGCAGAAAGGCGAGATAGGTAAAACGGTTTTTGCCCTTGGTGGGCCATAGAACGGTAGTTTGGTAGAGGTATTTAGGAGATTGGTCAAAGGTCGTTTTAGGCGGTTTTGGGGACCGTTCGCGGAGGTTCTTGATCTAGGTGAGCGGGATCGCCAGTTCAGTCTCCTCCGGCATCGCCGCCCGCTCCACCGCCGCCGGCCGCTTCCGCTCTCCGCCGCTGGCGATGGGCCGCTTCTTTCCGCTTCCAACTTCGCCAACTTAAGCCAACTTTTTGTAAGCTATTCTGTATGGATTGGAAAATATTTGGAACGGCCTTCTTAACTCTATTTTTGGCGGAACTCGGCGATAAAACGCAGCTCGCGGTGATAACGATGACGTCGAGTACGGAATCGAAGGTCTCTGTCTTTCTCGGCGCAGCGCTGGCTCTGGTCGTGGTTACGCTGCTTGGCGTTTTAGTAGGCGGCGTTTTAAGTCAGTATGTTCCGACCGAATGGCTCCAGCGGATCGTCGCTGTCGCTTTTATTGTGATCGGCGTGCTGATGTTGCTTGGAAAGCTCTAGTGGGACTGGAGCGCAAGCGTCGAGCTCGCCAACACCGAGGCTTCCTCGGTGTTAAGAGTTTCGTGTTAAACGATGATGAGAAATATCGAGAGACCGAACACTACGGAAGCCGCAGTGTTGGCAAGCGGGACGCTTGCGCTCCAGTCATTTCTTTAGGCGGCTGACGAATTTCTGGCGGAACTTCGCTACTTTTGGTGCGACGACCGCGGCGCAGTATGGTTGGTTGGGGTTATTGGCGAAGTATTCCTGGTGGTAATCCTCAGCAGGCCAGAATTTGTCGAAGGCGGTGACCTCGGTGACGATCGGGTTGTCGTAGATGCTTTCGGCCGTGATCTCGGCGATAATCTGATCGGCGGTTTCGCGCTGGGCTTCGCTGTGGTAGAAAATGGCGGAGCGGTATGACGAACCGATATCGTTGCCCTGACGGTTGAGCGTGGTCGGGTCATGGACGGTGAAATAGACTCGGAGCAGATTAGCGAACGAGAGCTGTTCGGGGTCGAATTTGATCTGAACCACTTCAGCGTGGCCGGTGGTTTCGCTGCAAACTTGTTGATACGTAGGATTCTCCGTGTGGCCGCCGGAATAGCCCGAAACGACATCTTCGACACCAATAAGTGAGTCAAAAACTGCCTCGACACACCAAAAACATCCTGCCGCGAGTGTTGCTGTTTCAAGATTTGCCATAACGTTATTTTAACAGATAACTGGTCGTCTTTAACGCAGTACAGTGTTAAATCAATTGTCATCTGTAAATTGGGGGATTGTTAATTGGTAATAGATAGCCCAATTAACAATCGACCAATTTACAATTTACTATCTAAGAATGTTGAGCCAAACGGAGATCTTCGGTGAGATAATTTATGGGGTCGATCTTGACGCCGAGACTCGCTGCGCTCACTGGCATAGCGAGCTCGACATCATCGCGATCAAATTCAAATGCTGCGGCCGTTGGTTTCCGTGTTTTGAGTGTCACGCCGCAGTTGCCAATCACGAGCCGGCGGTTTGGCCGATTGGCGAACGCGACGCAAAGGCGATCTTATGCGGTAAATGCGGGAAGCAGCTGAGGATCACCGATTATTTTGAATGTGATTCGATTTGCCCGCAGTGCAGGAGCGGGTTTAATCCCGGATGCGCAAAGCATTATTGGCTGTATTTTGATTGAATTGTCGACCGGGTCAAAACCGCCTGCGTAAGCGGGCGGAACGACGTTGGGGAGTAAGCTTCGCGTGTTGAACAAATCGTTCTAAATGATCGCGTTGCTTCCGCCCGCTTACGCAGGCGGTTCTGACTTATGTTACCGAGTGCCGCGTCCTAAAACCTCGAACATAAATTCAAATATATCCACATTCTTCCTCGCGTCTTCGACGGTTTCGCCCCAGGTGTAGAGGCCGTGACGGCGGATGTAGATGCCGTGGATCGTGGGGTTTTCGAGCAGAACGTTTTCGATGACGTGCGAGAGGGCGATCTGATCCTGGGCGTTTTCGACGATCGGGATGCGTTCGATCTCGTCGTGAGTGGTACGGCCAGAGAGGCCCTTCAGGGCTTCGTAGCCCTGCATCACTATAGAGCCGTCAACGAAATATTTGTCAGCGAGCAGCATTCCCCAGACGGTCTGGGAATAGAGAATGCAGCGTGCCTTCGGCCTCAATCGATAGATCGAAAGGTGCAAAACTGTCTCATCCGAAGGCCGCCCAAAGCCTTGAAGGATCTCGGCATCGTCATCTATCTCAAGAAAATTCGTCTCATCAAGAGCGCCTTTTTCATTGCCGGCAGCCGTGATGCAAAGCCGAAGCGGCTTGCGCGCCAGCAGAATGCTGAAATTCCCACTCGCCCCACGCGCCCAGCCGCGACGGTAAAATTCGCGGCCAGTTTCGGCGAGTTCGGTAGTGGGTGATTGCGGAGGATTTTCACTCATTTATAAATTCTACCAAATGTTTGGCCGCGATGATCGGGCGAACAATTCGAGATGATATAATCTCGGTCAGGAGGAAATACGGTATGAATTGGCGAGACAGAATTTCGACAGATGCGACGGTTTGCCACGGGCAGGCTTGCATCAAAGGCACCCGGGTGATGGTTTCGGTAATACTCGACAATCTTGCTTCGAATGTATCGACATCTGAGATCCTCGCCAGCTATCCCTCCCTACAGCCTCTGGATATCCAGGCAGTTTTTGCGTATGCAGCAGAGCTGTCAAAGGAAAGGGTAATTCTCTTTCCGGATCAGGCCGCCGCATGAGATTTAAGATCGATGAGAATCTGCCGGTTGAAGTGGCTTCTATTCTGAGATCAGCGGGCCATGAGGCGATGACTGTTTTCGAGCAGAACATGGTCGGCGAGGAGGATAACCGCCTATTGTCCGTTTGCTCCGCGGAGTCTCGTGCCCTCATCACGCTTGATCTGGATTTCAGTGATATTCGAGCATATCCACCTGACAGACATTTTGGTCTCATTGTAATTAGAAGCCGCCAACAGGACAAAGCTACGGTGATCGACTACGTTACAAGGCTGATTCCTCTACTCGATGAAGAACCTTTACAGGGACGGCTCTGGATAGTTGAGGAAAATCGAATAAGAGTTCGGGAAGGTATTTGATCACCTTCACTCCTCATCCTGCCGCAATTTCTCTAAAACAGACAGATCTTCGAGCGTCGTTACGTCGCCCGCGACCTTTCCTCCGGCGGCAAGTTCGCGCAATAGGCGCCGCATGATCTTGCCGGAGCGCGTCTTTGGCAGCATGTCGGTGAAGCGGATGTCGTCGGGTTTGGCGAGTGAGCCGATCTCGTGGGCGACGTGGGCTCGCAGGGTTTCTTTGAGCTCGTCGCTGCCGACGTGAGTACCTTCGAGTGTCACAAATGCGGCGATCGCCTGGCCTTTGAGATCGTCGGGACGGCCTACGACGGCGGCTTCGGCGACGGATTCGTGCGAGACGAGCGCTGATTCGATCTCGGCGGTGCCGAGGCGGTGGCCGCTGACGTTGATCACGTCATCGACTCGGCCCATGATCCAGTAATAGCCGTGCTGGTCGCGGCGTGCTCCGTCGCCGGCGAAATAGAAACCCGGAATTTCGGACCAATATGCCTGCTTGTAGCGTTCGTCATCGCCCCAGAGCGTGCGAAGCATCGAGGGCCATGGATGTGTCGCGACAAGGTAGCCGCCCTCGTTCGGGCCGACCGGTTTGCCTGTTTTTGTGACTATGTCGAGCATAATTCCCGGGATCGGACGCGTCGCGGTTCCCGGCGTGGTCGGAGTTGCTCCGGGGAGCGGGCTGATCATTATCGAACCTGTTTCGGTCTGCCACCAGGTGTCGACGATAGGGCATTTTCGTTTGCCGATGATCGCGTGATACCACATCCAGGCTTCCGGATTGATCGGCTCGCCGACAGTTCCGAGAAGTCTTAATGACGACAGATCGTGTTTGAGCGGATATTGCTCGCCCCATTTAATGAACGCGCGGATCGCGGTCGGTGCGGTGTAAAAGATATTGATCTTGTGCCGCTCGATAATGTCCCAGAATCGGTCGAGATCGGGATAGTTCGGAGCTCCCTCGTACATGAAAACCGTCGCTCCATTCGCCAGCGGCCCGTAAACGACGTAGCTGTGGCCCGTGACCCAGCCGATGTCGGCCGTGCACCAGAAAATATCGTCGTCCTTCAGGTCGAAAACGATCTTCGAGGTGTATGCTGTTTGCGTCAGGTAGCCGCCGGTCGTGTGCAGGATGCCTTTTGGCTTGCCGGTCGTGCCCGAAGTGTAAAGAATAAAGAGCGGATGTTCGCTGTCGAGTTCCTCGGCAGGGCAATCGGCACCGACGATCTTGGTCAGTTCGTGCCACCAGTGATCGCGGCCGGGCGTCATAGAGACTTTGGAGTTTGTTCGCTGGAACACGACGACGTTTTCGACGCCGGGACATCCCACGACTGCTTCGTCGACGACGTCTTTGAGTTTGATCTCAGCTCCGCGGCGATAGCCTCCATCGGCGGTAACGATGAGTTTGCAGCCGCAGTCATTGACGCGGTCGCGAATCGCATCCGCCGAAAATCCGCCGAAAATGACCGTATGAGCCGCACCGATCCGCGCACACGCCAGCATCGCGACCGAGAGGGCGGGAAGGAGCGGCATGTACAATGCGACGCGGTCGCCGGCTTTGACACCGAGTTTTTTCAGGACATTGGCAAACCGTGAGACTTCCTGATGAAGTTGGAGATATGTGATTGTCTTGATCTCGCCGGTCTCGCCTTCCCAGATGATCGCGGCCTTATTCTTACGCGAGGTCGCGAGATGCCGGTCGAGGCAGTTGTAGGAAATGTTGATCTTGCCGCCGACAAACCATTTTGCAAACGGCTCGTTCCACTCGAGGACCGTGTCCCATTTTTTGAACCAATCGAGACTTTCCGCCTGCTTAGCCCAGAAAGCCGGAACGTCCGCCGCCGCCTCTGCATACAGGGCTTCGTAGTCCGCAAAGCTTTTGATATGAGCGTTTTCCGCAAACTCAGGCGGTGGCGGAAAAAGACGGCTTTCACTTAAAGTTGATTCGATGGCAATGGATTCGGACATAGAAATCAAGTATAAGTTATTCGAGCGAGCGATTTAAAATAAAACCAACTCGAACAATATGAGCAAGCAGAAAACCCATCGGATAAACCAAGGAATAGCGTCAACTTTTCTCCTTATTTTGTTTCTTTGCAGCAGCGTTTTTGCCGCGTGGGAAACCGTCGGCCGCGTGACTAAGGTCACGAATTCTAAAGCCAACGGCGTGGTACTCGACACATCAAGCAAGGCGAAAGTTCTGGTCGAATTTTTCGGGGCGAATGTGATCCGGGTTAGAGTTGCCCCGAGCGGGAAATTCGAAGGCGATTTTTCTTTCGCGATCGATCCTGCCGCGAAGTTTGCAGATACGAAAATCACCGTTTCGCAAACTGCGTCCACGATCACGCTCACCAAAGCTGACGGTACGAAGGCCGTGATCCAAAAAGGATCGTTCTCGGTCAGCGTTATCGACGACAAAGGGAATACCGTGATTCAAAACGACGGATCCGACCCGACCGCATTCAACTTAGCGACCGGCGAGATCAAAACCACGATGATGCGGCGGAGCGAGGTCGAGACCTATTACGGCTTCGGCGAAAAGGCGTTTGCTGAGATGTCGAGGAACGGGAAATTTATCGTCAACTGGAACACGGACACGTTCTCGTATCCGATCGGTACCGACCCGATATATCAGTCGATCCCGTTTTTTACAGCACTCCATGAAGGGCGGGCGTATGGGTTATTTTTTAATAATACGTTTCGCACTTGGTTCGATATGGGGGCGAGATCGCCCGGTAAATACTCATTCGGAGCAGACGGCGGAGAACTCGATTATTTCGTTTTCACCGGATCAAAGGACAAGTCGCCGAAGGAAGTTCTCGCCGATTACGCAACCCTGACCGGCAAAACACCCCTGCCGCCGATCTGGGCTCTGGGGAATCAGCAATCGCGGTGGTCGTATTTTCCTGAATCGCGCGTTCGCGAGATCGCGGATGGCTTTCGCAGTCGCAAGATCCCGCTTGATGTACTGTATCTCGATATCGACTACATGGACGGCTATCGCGTTTTTACCTGGGATAAAAAACGGTTTCCTGACCCGCCGAAGCTGGTTGCGGACCTGAAAAAAGACGGTATCCAGACGGTTTTGATCATCGATCCGGGCATCAAGGTCGTCGATAAATACGACGTTTACAGCGACGGTAAAAAGGAAGGGATTTTCGTGAAGAATCCCGACGGAACCGAACTGAACCGCGATGTCTGGCCTCAGGCGAGCGCCTTTCCGGATTTTACGGATGCGAAGGCGCGCGATTGGTTCGGCAAGCAGTATAAAGGGCACATCGCGGAAGGTATTGCCGGGTTTTGGAATGATATGAACGAGCCCGGAGTTTTCATGAACGACAAGACCGAAAAGCCCGAGGTTTTGCATCATCCGGCGAAGACTTTCCCGTACGACACGCCGCACAAAGGCGACGGATTGCCGGACACGCACAAGCGCTATCACAACGTTTTTGGAATGCAGATGGCACGCTCGAGTTTTGAAGGCGTTAAGAAACTCGCTCCGGAAAAACGGCCATTTGTGCTGACTCGCGCGGGTTTTGCCGGAATTCAGCGGTTCTCGGCGGTATGGACGGGTGATAATTATGCGAGCTGGGATCACCTTGCGATGACGATCCCGATGCTGACGAACATGAGCGTCTCGGGCGTTCCATTCGTTGGCGGCGATGTCGGCGGATTTAATGACCGTCCGAGCGGCGAACTATATGCCCGATGGATGCAGGCGGCGGCATTGACGCCGTTTTTCCGTTCACATTCAGTTGGCTGGGCAGGGAACAAAGAGCCTTGGGAATACGGGGATGAATTTACCGCGATAAACCGTTCGACGGTCGAACTGCGATACAAATCTCTACCCTATCTTTACACGCTTTTCAAAGAGCATGAAAACACCGGAGCGCCGATCATGCGGCCGTTGTGGTACGAATTTCCGGCGGATAAAAAGACGTACCTCGTCTCGGATGAATACCTCGTCGGCAGCGATCTGCTGGTTGCTCCGGTCGTGAAAGAAGGCTTGCGTTCGCGGAGAGTTTATTTACCGGCGGGAACGGATTGGGTCAATTGGTGGACCGGCGAAAAGCTCGCGGGCGGAGCCGAATACACCGTTGACACGCCGCTCGATCGGCTGCTTATTTTTGGCCGTGCTGGAGCGATGATACCGACGCAGGGCGTGATCCAGAATACCGGTGAAATGCCCTTGCAGCCTGTGACGTTGACGGTCATCGCAGGAATTACGCCGGAAAAGGTTGGTACGGCGACACTTTATCAGGACGCGGGAGATGGCTATGGGTATCAGAAGAATGGGTGGAGAACCCTGAATTTTGAGCATCGTCCGGGATCGATAAAGATCAGTCGATCGGGTGAGTTCAAAGGTCAAACTTTGAAATTTATCGAGGTCATCGGCGTAGCTGCTCAGCCGAAGCAAATGGCGGCGGATGGGCGTGAGATCAAATTTACTTATGACACGGCGACCAAGCGAGTAAAGGCGGAAATTCCCGATGGCGTGAGTGAGATAACGATGGTTCGCTAGCGTCTCGCTTGCGCTCCAGTGGTTATTTCAGGAAAGGCTTTAGGGCTTTGGTTATTATTGCGTAGCCTTTTGCATTAAGGTGTAGGCCGTCGGCGACGAAGATGTCAGCCGGCGGTTTTTCGCCGTTCGGGCCGAGCATTGGGACGGAGATGTCGACGTAGCGGACGTTTTTGTGTTTGGCGATCTCGTTGCGGATGAGGTCGTTGCCGCGTTTCATTTCGGGCCAGAGACTCCAGCGTAGGATGCTGGGTTTCATCGATATATAGATGACCGGTGTTTTTGGCAAAGCCTTGTCGCGAAAGGCGACAAACGCTTTGAAATCCTCAAGGGCGTTCTCCGCAGGGTCTTTTGCCTCAATGTCATTTTCGCCTGAATAGACGACGATCATCTTCGGTTTGTACGGAGCGACGATCTTTGGTGCGAAGAAAACGAGATCATCGAGCCGCGAGCCGCCGAAGCCGCGATTCATCACATTTACCGTCGGAAAATCCTGCCGCAGGCTCGTCCACATCCTGATGGTGGAACTACCGGTGAAAACTATCGGATCTTTTGGCGGATTTTGTTTTTTATCGATCTCGAGGAAGGCATTGATCTCATTCGCCCACTCTTTTTCGCGGGTGTACAGAGCTTGACCCGCGGCTGAAACCGCGGCTATAACAAAGAACAGAACGGTTAGAACAAATTTCTTCATGATTGCGATACGCGCGAGGTCGATTGCCTCACGATAATGGTCGGTTCGACACCGACGGTCTTGGCGACGCTGCTTTCACCGCGGTTGGCGAGACGTTCGAGCAGCGTACGGGCGGCGAGATTTCCCATTTCGAAGAGCGGTTGGCGAATCGTCGTCAACGCCGGATTATGGAATGCGGCAGCGTAAATATCGTCAAATCCCAGTACCGAAACGTCAGCCGGGACACGTAAACCCATTTCCTCCAAAGCCCTGATCGCACCGATCGCCGAAATATCATTGAACGCCAGCACGGCCGTAAATCTCTCGCCGCTCGCGAGCAGTGATTTCATTGCGGTGTAACCAACCTCGGGCGATGGCGTATCGCCCTGGAGCTGGACGGTCAATGCCGGATCGAGCGAGATGCCTCGTTTATTCGCTGCTTCGTTCATTGTTTTCCAACGAACCTTAGTGTCCGAGCTGAAATCCTGGCCCTTAATGGCGGCTATGCGACGGTGGCCGAGATTGTAGAGATGGCCGATGCCGAGTTCGGCTGCGTGCTGGTGATTTAGTACGACGTTGGTCACGCCGGCGATCTCCTCGTGCCCTGAAACATTGACGATCGGTATTGTTGGCGTAAACCGGATGGGCGTGTCAACCGCGATAATTCCCTCGACCTGGCGTTCGATCAGTAGCCGCGGCAGCTTTTCGAGCAGATCTTCCCGGTGCAGGTGGCTCGCCGTCAAATAAAAATAATCGGCAGTCGAAAGAGCCGACTCGACGCCGTTCAAGACCATCGCCGAGTATCCGTCGCTCAGTTCAGGGACGATGACGCCGATGGTGTTGGTCTTCTGTACGCGGAGTGAGCGAGCAAGGTAATTCGGCCGGTAATTTAATTCACGAGCGCCGTCGAAAATGCGTTTTTTTGTCTCCGCGGGGATCGATGCTGCCTGCGGCGAATCATTCAGCACGAGCGAAAGCGTCGTCGGCGAAAGGCCTAGGTGGAGAGCCAGATCTTTCAGGCTTACCGGGTCGCCGTTGCGGCCCGAACCACTTTTGGGAGCCTCTTTTTCTGCGTTCTTAGGCATTGCCTCAGATATTGTCATACATCCGGCAACGAATTCAAGATGGCCTGTCACATGCTTCCAAAAAACGACTCATAATAAGCCATCGTAATTGGTCATACCAATAATAAGTGGTTGTTATGGAAGATTTGTCTTGACTTACAAATCTACAAGGTGCTTACTGTTCAGTAGTAAAACGATTTACCTAAAATACCCGTTTGCCCATCTAGCTACGCCCGATGGGTTTGCATTCGATGCCGGCGAGTTCCGGCACCCCAGCAGACCCAGACCCCAGGGGCCGCAGAACAAGGAGGATCTCATGTTTCGATCTCATTTCAGACCTATCAATGTGTTTGCCGGACTGCTTTTAGTAGTGATAATGACCGTTGTCGGCCACGCTCAGTTCAGAGCCGGTGTACAGGGAACAGTCACTGACAGCAGCGGCGGTACCGTCTCGGGCGCAACTGTCACGCTCTTGAATAAAGAGACCAACCAGGCTCAGAAAACGCAGACCAGCGAGGACGGCTTCTACCGGTTCTCCAATCTTGCTCCCGGAGCTTATACAGTTTCGGTCGAGCAGCCGGGATTTAAGAAGCGTGTGGTTGAGAATCTTCAGGTCGATGCGGAATCGATCAAAGGCCAGGACGTAACGCTCGAGGCAGGCGTGATCAGCGAGACGGTAACGGTTCAGGCGGAAGATCTGGGATTGCAGACAGAGGATGCAAACATCAGGAAAACGATCAGCACGGAAGAAGTTCTGAGGCTGCCGCAAGCCGGACGCGATCCGTACGAACTGGCGCGGCTTGCTCCGGGCGTATTCGGTGCGGGTGCCCGCGGTGCGGGGGGCGAATCTGTTCGTTTGCCAAACACAAGTGGCCCCGGGGGATCGGACAACTCGATCTTTCAGACCGAGAATGCGCAGCCGATCTCGGCGAACGGGCAGCGAGTTTCGGCAAATAACTACCAGATCGACGGAACCAGCGTCAACAGCCAGACGTGGGGCGGCGCGGCCGTGATCACGCCAAGCCAGGAGAGCGTAAAAGAGGTTCAGGTGACCTCCAGCACATATTCCGCTGAGGATGGCCGCAACAGCGGTGCTCAGATCCGGGTCGTTTCACAAAACGGCACGAACCAGTGGCACGGCAGCGGTTTTTACAAGATCAACGATCCGTCGCTCAACTCATTTAACAAATTCTACGGAGCCGCCGGATCGCCGACGCTTCCGACACGCGTCGAGAGAAAATTCAAAACATTTGGCGGCAGCTTCGGCGGCCCGATCGTCAAGGACAAGCTCTTCTTTTTCTTCTCATACGAAGGCTTAAAGGAAAACAGTTCGAACACGTTCGATGCTCTCATCGATACGGATTCGTTCAGAAGCGGCATAATTGCAGCCAGGCCAAATACCGTCACAGCCCGCCTCCTGACCGGTGTTGGAGCGAGGCCTCGAGTAGCTAACATTTTGAGCCGCACCTGTGCGACCGCAGGAATTTTTATTCCATGTCAGGTTGTCGGAAATGGATTTGATATTGGTTCGATCACGGGCACGTACGGGACTTATGTTCCGCTCGGCTTGAATTCAGGCGGTGGATTTGACGGCATCGCAGATCTGCAGTTTGCCCAGCTTACGGCTCCGAAAACGTTTAGCGGAAATCAGTATTTCACGCGGCTCGATTACCAGGTTTCGCAGAAGGATAAGCTCGCATTCTCGTCATTCATCGTGCCGACCACGGCGTTTACTTCAGACGCAAGTGCCCAGACACGTCCGATGGCGGATATCAATTCCAAGCGTCTGAGCTACGCTCTGGCGTTCATCTACACCCGGGCTATTTCGTCGACGATGGTCAACGAAGCACGCTTTAACATGACCCGTTGGGGATTCGACGAGACGGCGTCTAATCCACAGGCAGATTTCGGCCTGCCAAGAGTGGAGATCGAAGGTATCTTCGGCGACCGGCTTCGATATGGAGCACCTCGAAGCCCGAATACTCCGGGAGTGATCACCGAAAAACAGTTCGATTTCAGAGACAACTTAACGAAGATCTGGGGAAATCACGTTTCCAAATTTGGAGCGGAATATCGCCGCGATCTTAACAACAACGGAGAACCGGGCGGAGCACGTCCGCTATATTCATTCGTTCGCCCGTGGAACTTTGCCAACGGCACGCCGATCTTCGAACAGATCACTGCCGATCAGACCGGAACTCCGGCGGCGAATAACACCAAATTCACCACCAGCGAATTGGCATTTTTTGCCCAGGACGACTGGAAGCTACGTCCAAATCTCACGCTGAATCTGGGACTTCGCTGGTCCTACTATTCGCCGATCACCGCGAGCGACGGCGTGCTCGGCAATTTGATCCCGGATGCGAACGGCGGCCTTGCAGGCGCTAAGATCTCGACCGCTAAGCTCTTCTACAAGAAAGACCTGAACAATTTCGGCCCGCAGATCGGATTTGCGTGGAGCCCGCAGTATTTTGCAAATAAGCTCGTGTTTCGCGGCGGCGGCGGTATCGGCTATGACCGTTTGCCTAACGCACTGCTCGCAAACGCTCGTCGCAATCCACCGAATGGCTTCAACTTCGGCATCTGCTGCGGTACGTCCACCAGCGATTTTGGTACACCGTTCGTTGGCGGCCAGATCACGTATGTTGCGAGCACGAACGGGTCGATCACAGGTTATCCGAGAAATCCTGTCCTCGGCGGCGGTATAAATGCGACGAACGGTTTGCCGAATAATGGCTCGATCGAAATTTATGCGTCGCCGCAGAGCCTGCCGACAGCATATGTCTATCGCTACTCACTTGAGGCACAGTATGAACTGCCATTGAATATGGTGGCGACGCTTGGCTATCAGGGAAGTGCCAGCCGGCACTTTGTCAGGATCCTGCCGCTCCATATTACCGGGCCATCAACAAATCCGGCTATTTTTGCTGCCTATTATGCCAGTCCGGACGTAAACGCGAATTACAACGCGATGATCGCCCGCATTCAAGGCCGATTCATGAAACAGGTAAGCTTTGACGTCAATTATCGCTTCAGCAAGAGCATCGACACCGTCTCGTTCGAAGGACCGACCGGTGCTACGAACCAGAGTTTTCCCGTCGATCAAGGCGAAGAACGCGGGCCGTCGGATTTTGACGTAAAGCACAATATTACAGGTTCGGCGTTGTGGGAACTGCCATTCTTCAACAACCGCACGGACTGGAAAGGCAAACTCCTGGGCGGCTTCCAGATAAATGCGATCATCACGCATCACACGGGTTTCCCGTGGACGCCGAAAGCGTTTGGCTGTTTGCTCGGAACGACAACTAATAATTTCTGCGATCCGCGGCCGCTGAGTTACACAGGACAGCAGCCTTTGGCTAATACAAACGCGAACTTCCTCTCGGCTGGCGGCATTTTCCCGAACGCATATATTCCCGGTGCCGATTGCAACGTTGCTCCCGGGTGCAACCGCTACTTCAATACGGTGATCCCATTTAATGCTCCGCCGTTCGCTAACAAACCGGGGATCGGACGTAACGTGTTTCGTGGTCCGCGATATACCTCGCTCGATATGGCGTTCGCAAAATCATTTGGGCTGCCGTCGATACGCGTGCTCGGCGAAAATGCGAAAGTCGATCTGCGGTTCAATTTTTTCAACATCTTGAACACGCTGAATCTCGCCCCGTTCAACTCAAACTCAGATCCGACCCGTATCGCTCTCTCTACATTCGGTAAGGCAACTTCAGCCCTTGCGGGCCGTACGGGTGAGTTTCAGATCCGGTTGAGTTTTTAACGGGGAAGTTAGATAGAGTTCGTAGGGGAAGGAGCTCGTTTGCTCCTTCCCGGCAACCATCCAAATGATCCTAAAACGCCTGCGAAATTGGTCAGTCCAATTTGACCGTAGATCGCGGCATAAAAATCTATTAAGCCCTCTTATTATCTCTTGACAATCAATTTTGACGGATGCTATAAGATTTATACTAAAACGATTTAGTAAAACGATTTACTTACAGAAAATCGAGCAAATTGTGATGCCTGATAGTGGGTAAGCTATTATCTTTCAAATCGTTACGGGAAATCAAAAAATAGTAACTAATCAGAGTTGTTTAAGTTTGGAGGGAATCTATGCGGCGAGCAATGTTCAGCCTTTTGAAGAGTTTTTGTCTGTTTGCGGTTGTTGCCATTTTTGCAACTATTGCGAATGCACAATTTGGATCCGGAATTTCCGGGATCGTGGTGGACAGTACCGGATCAGTTGTTCCGGGAGCAAGTGTCACGCTGGTAAATCCGGCGACGAATGCGACTCTCGAGACGCAGACGAACGACAGCGGGCTCTACCGCTTTAACAATCTGCCGCCGGGAAACTATCGGATAACGGTTTCCAAAAGCGGTTTCAAGAAAAAGCTCGTTGAGAATGCTGCGCTCGCAGCCGAATCAAGCGCACGTTACGACGTTGCTCTCGAACCCGGAGATGTTTCCGCTGAAGTGACCGTTGATGGTTCGAGCGCGGTAACGCTTGAAACGGAATCTCCAAACCTCAGCCGCAATATCACAAATAAAGAGATCCTCGAACTGCCGATGGTTGGCCGCGATCCTTACAATCTGGTGCGGCTTGCACCGGGTGTTTTTGGCGACGGCGCTCGTTCGGCAAGCGGCGGAGCAGCTCGTCTCGGTAACTCGAGCCAAACCGGCCCGGGCGGATCGAACAATGGTATCTTCGCGGTCGAGAATCAGGTTCAGGTCTCGGCCAACGGCCAGCGTGTGACCTCGAACAATTTTGAGATTGATGGCGTCAGCGTCAACAGCCAGACATGGGGCGGAGCCGCAGTTATCACACCTTCCCAGGAAAGCATCTCGGAAGTTCAGGTCACGTCGAGCACCTACTCGGCAGAAGACGGCCGCAACTCGGGAGCTCAGGTCAAGGTCATCACCAAATACGGCACGAACTCCTACAGCGGCAGCGCTTTCGTTAAGATCAACAATCCTGGGCTCAATGCTTATAACGGTTTTCGCGGTATCGCGGGTGTCACGGGCCTGACGGGCCTTAACCCGACGCGAGTCAATGATCGCTTCAAAACGTACGGCGGCAGCTTCGGCGGCAAGATCGTTCGCGACAAGCTGTTCTATTTCTTCTCGTACGAGGGTACCAAAAACTCGACCAACAGCATCTCGGGCCCGACCTGGGTCGATACCTCAACATTCAGACAGCAGATCGGTTCGCTTAGGGCCGGTACCATTCCGGCCGCACTCGTAAGCGGTGCCTCAGCCGAACCGCGGATCGCTCAGATCCTGACGCCGGTGTGCAGTCTTTTGAATTCGCCATACAATGCAGGCGGCCCGAACTGCCAGGTCGTTGGAACGGGCCTCGATGTCGGCTCGATCACCGGCACATATGGCACATACGTTCCAGATG
The DNA here is from genome assembly GCA_016703965.1 of Acidobacteriota bacterium. NCBI lineage: Bacteria > Pseudomonadati > Acidobacteriota > Acidobacteriota bacterium. The sequence continues at coordinate 87,609 of JADJBB010000004.1, read as the reverse complement.
CGACCAACACAATTGGCGGCGGACTCGATGGCATTGCTGATCTGCAGTACGTTACGCTCAACAACTACAGCACATTTAAGGGTAACCAGTATACTTTCCGTCTCGACTATCAGGCTTCTGACAAGGATCGCATCACTTTCATGTCGAATGCGACACCGCTGATATCGTTCGGTACCAACGGGGCAGCACAAAACCGTCCGCAGGCTGACCTTACGTCTGACCGGCTTACGTACCTTCTCGGCGGTATCTACACGCGTACGATCTCGAGCACGATGATCAACGAATTCCGCTTTAACACGACCAAGTGGGGATACAATGAGGTCGCTGCGAATCCAAACGTCGATTTTGGCCTGCCGAGAGTCGAGATCGAGGCTGTCTTCGGCGACCGCCTTCGATATGGAGCTCCCCGTGCGGAAACGACGCCGGGTGTTTTCAACCAGCGTCAATACGATTTCCGCGATATCCTGACCAAGATCTACTCGAACCACACGTTCAAGATCGGTGGTGAATACCGCCGTGAGGTCAACAACTCGGCGGCCCCGGGCGGTGCACGTCCACTCTATTCGTTCACGAGAATGTGGAATTTCGCCAACGGCACGCCGGTATTTGAAGCTATCAATGCCGACGCGACCGGCACACCTAGGGCTAATGAAGTTCCGTTCAACACGTCGAACATCGGTGCTTTTTTCCAGGATAACTGGAAATTCCGCCCAAACCTGACATTGAATCTCGGCCTTCGCTGGGAATACCTCGCCCCGATCAAGGTTACCGGCGGTAATCAGCTTGGGCGGCTTAAGTTGGGTACGAATGGTTTGAACGACGCGGTCATCGAGAAGGTCACGACCTTTACTGACCCCGATTACAACAACTTCGCCCCGCAGCTAGGCTTTGCCTGGAGCCCGAAGAAGTTTGCTGAGAAAATGGTGATCCGGGGCGGCGGCGGTGTTGGTTATGACCGTCTCGCAAGTGCTCTCTTTAGCAACGCTCGATTCGCTCCGCCGAATGCAGCTCGTTACAGCATTTGCTGCGGTAACAGCGGTAACAACGGAGTAACTGGTGCTACAACAGGAACGATCCAGTTCGTCCGCAGTGCCGATGGAACGATCACCGGCTATCCCCGTAATCCAACGCTCGGCGGTGGTTTTGCGGCGAACGGCGGTCCGAACTTTGGTCAGGTCGAGATCTACAGCACGTATGCTGATCTGCCAACCGCGTGGGTTGCACGCTACTCGACGGAAATTCAGTATGAACTGCCGTGGAAGTTTGTTGCGACCGCTGGTTATCAGGGAAGTAAAGGCAGCAGATTTGTTCGTATCCTGCCGCTTCACCAGATATTGTCATCGACCGCAGCTCCGACATTCCGCCTCGTCTATTTTGCGAGCCCGGATGTAAACACGTCGTACAATGCTCTTGTCACGGGACTGCGGCGTAATTTCAGCAAGTCGTTCAACGTGAACATCAATTACAAGTTCTCGAAGAGTCTTGATACCGTCTCGGTCGAAGCTCCGTGTGCTTGTACGAACCAGACCTACTCTTACGACAACGGTGAGGAGAAAGGGCCGTCAGACTTTGACGTGACCCATTATTTCAACGCGTCGGGTACGTGGGAGCCGTCGTTCTTCAAAGGTCGCAAGGATATTTTCGGCGATCTGCTTTCAGGCTGGTCGTTTAGCCCGATCGTAACGTGGCGCGGTGGTTTCCCGTGGACTCCGGTCATCAACGGCGGTATTCGTCTGTCGACTGAAACGACCTCGATCGGTGTGATCCGTCCGCGTCAATGGTTTGGAACGGCACCACTCGGTAATTCGAACTCCGATTTCGAAGCCGGTGGACAGTTCCCGGGCGGCCTCATTCCCGGAGCGGCTTGTAATAATATTACAACGACGCCGGCCGGATGCAGCCGTTACTTTCTGACGACAGTAAACGGCACGAACCCGGCGGATAACCGTCCGGGAATTGGCCGAAACGTGTTCCGCGGGCCGCGTTACTTTAACGTCGATATGTCGATCGCAAAGAGCTTTAACATCTCGAGCCTGGCTGCTGTCAACAGCATCCTCGGCGAGAGAGCGAAACTCGACATTCGTTTCAACTTCTTTAACCTTTTGAACAACCTGAACTTCGCGAGCTTCAACTACAATACGAACAGCACGCGTGCGGATAACGCTCAGTTTGGTGTTCCGACGGCGGCTTTGGCCGGTCGGGTTGGAGAATTCCAGGCGAGATTCAGCTTCTAGCTGAGCTAGTTTATGAAAACTGGAATGGGCGTGGATCGTGGTTACTTTCCACGCCTTTTTTATCGAGCTTTTCTTTAGGTTCAAATGCTAAAACCCCTCAAATTTCGGCAGTTGTACTCGGTTCTGTTTCTGCTCATCGCGGCGGCGTTCATAACCGATAGTGCCGCGGCTCAAGCTCCAAAGGGAAGCCTGCGGGTAATGACCTTCAACATCCGCTACGACGAACCCCGCGACGGCGTCAACGCGTGGCCGAACCGTAAGCAGAAGGTTGCGGATGTCATTCGCTTTCACAAGGCTGACCTCGTCGGCGTACAGGAAGCGTTGCTGTCGCAGTTGCGTGATCTCGAAAAGCTGCTGCCCGATCTTGCCTGGTGCGGTGTCGGCCGAACGGATGGCAAGGAAAGCGGCGAATATTCGGCGATCCTTTATAAGAAATTACGGTTTCAGCTCATCCAAACCGATACATTCTGGCTCAACGAGACCGGCAAGGTCGGAGAGAAGGGCTGGGACGCGGCTCTCCCACGCATTGTCACGTGGGCTAAGTTCAAAGACCGCGTTTCGGGCAAGACATTCGTACATTTCAACACACATTTTGACCACGTAGGTGAAAAAGCGAGGGCCGAGAGCTCGTCGCTTATTCTGAAAAAGGCGGGCGAGATCCACGGCAAGGGGCCGTTCGTCGTGACCGGCGATTTTAACGTGACGCAAGACAGCGGCGCATATAAAACGATCATGGCGGGAACGTCGGTGATCAAGGTCGCGGACACGCGCTACGCCAGCATCAACGGGCATTTTGGCGGCAATTCGACCTTCAACGCCTTTAAGGAACTCGAGCCCGGCCGCACCATCGACTACATTTTTGTTCGCGACGGCATTAAGGTTTTTGAGCACGCAGCACTTTCTGACCGCTGGGACGGGCTGTGGGCGTCAGACCATCTGCCTGTGCTGGCTGAGATACTTATTCCCTAAATAATCATGCGATCTTCTATAAAACGTTTAATTTCAGGTTTCGCAGTTCTGCTAATGCTCACGTCGTTCTCGCTTGCTCAGCGAAGCGGCCCGGAGGTCGAGCGGCGGATAAATCAGCTCATTGCAAAGATGACGCTCGCCGAAAAACTCGGCCAACTCCAGCAGCTCGACGGCGAGGCCAACGGCAAATTCCGCCCCGAACATCTGGAAATGGCACGAAAGGGTCTGCTCGGTTCGACGCTCAACGTTCGCGGCGCAGCGATGACGAACGAACTGCAGCGAGCTGCACTCGAATCGCGGCTCAAGATCCCGATCCTGTTGGGCTTTGACGTTATTCACGGCTATCGCACGATATTTCCTGTGCCGCTCGGTGAAACAGCGAGCTGGGATCTGGCGCTGATGGAGCAGAGTGCTTCGATCGCGGCGGCAGAATCGCGGGCAGCCGGAGTTCACTGGACGTTTGCCCCGATGGTCGATATTGCCCACGATCCGCGTTGGGGCAGGATAATCGAAGGTGCGGGCGAGGATGTTTTTCTTGGCTCGCTCGTCGCGGATGCCCGCGTTCGCGGCTTTCAGGGAACAGATTACAGTGCGAATAATAAAATACTCGCGACGGCAAAGCATTGGGTAGGCTACGGAGCAGCCCAGGGCGGCCGTGATTACAACACCACGGACCTCTCGGAACGCTCGCTTCGAGAGACGTATTTTCCGCCATTCAAATCAGCTGTTGATGCCGGCGTCGGTTCGTTCATGACCTCGTTCAATGACATTGACGGCATTCCGGCAACGGCGAATCCGTTTGTGCTTAAGAAGATCCTGCGAGACGAATGGAAATTCGACGGCCTCGTCGTCAGCGATTACACGGCGGTGATGGAGTTGATGTTCCACGGCCTTGCTAAGGACGAAGCTGACGCAGCAATGTACGCCCTCAACGCTGGAACCGACATGGAAATGGTCAGCAAGCTGTACAACAAGCACGGCGAAAAACTGCTCAAAGACAAAAAGATCTCGATGGCGACGATCGATAATTCTGTGCGGAACATTCTGCGGGTTAAGTTCCGTCTCGGGCTTTTCGACAATCCCTTTGCAAGCGAAGAACTCGAAAAACGCGAGGTTTTCAAACAGGCGAATCTTGACGCCGCCAAACGCGCCGCTGAGCGTTCATTCGTACTGCTGAGAAACGAGAACAAAACGCTGCCGATCAATAAGAACGTCGAAAAGGTCGCGATCATCGGTTCGCTCGCAAACGACAAAGCTGAGATGAACAGCAATTGGGCAGGCGACGGGCGGGCTCAGGATCCGATCTCGGTTGTCGAGGCATTCAAGGCTAAATTCCCGAACAAAAAATTACGCTACGAGCCGGGCTGCGATCCGAAATGTGAGACCGATACAGGTTTCTCGAAAGCCGTTGATGCGGCGAAAGATTCGGATTTTAGCATTCTCGTTGTCGGCGAATCCGGAGCGATGAGCGGTGAGGCTTCGTCGCGGAGTAACATCGATCTGCCGGGCAAACAGCTCGATCTGATCAAGGCCGTTCATGCGACAGGCAAACCCTACGCAGTCGTCCTGATCAACGGGCGTCCGTTGACTATAAATTGGCTTGCAGAAAATTCGCCCGCGATCCTCGAGGCGTGGTTCCCGGGAACGATGGCTGGCCCCGCGATAATTGACACGTTGTTCGGCGATTCGAATCCGGGTGGAAAACTGCCGGTAACATTTCCGCGTTCGGTTGGCCAGATCCCGCTATTCTACAACCAGAAACGCACGGGCCGTCCTTTCCAGGCCGAGAATAAATACACTTCGAAATACCTCGATATCCCGAACACGCCGCTGTATCCGTTTGGTTATGGACTGAGCTATACGACGTTTCGCTACCGCGATCTGCGGGTTGATAAACCGGAAATTCTGCCGAACGGTGCCGTCAAAGCCAGTGTCGAGGTCGAAAACACGGGCAAGATGGATGGCGACGAGGTCGTCCAGCTTTACATCAGCGACGTCGCGGCGAGCGTGACACGTCCGATCAAGGAGCTGAAAGGCTTTAAGCGGATCAACTTAAAGGCCGGGCAGAAACAGATCGTCGAATTCACGCTCGGCAAGAAAGAGCTTGAATTCCTGGGCCGGGATCTAAAACCAGTGCTCGAGCCGGGCGAATTTATCGTTTATGTCGGAACGAGCAGCGAAAACAATCTGCAGACGACATTCTCTGTCGTGGACAAGATATCAGCAAAGCCTGCGGGGGTCGCGGCGAGCGATAACGAGACTGTCGCTCCGGCACCGGCTGCACCGATACCGACCGCACCGGTCAGTAAGGAAGACGAAGCTTTCCTCGAAGATCTGCAAAAGCGGACGTTTCAGTATTTCTGGGATCATTCCGACCCCAAGACCGGCCTCACTCTTGACCGAACGCGAACCGACGGCACGCCGCCCGCTGAAGGTACAAGCCACTATAATGTCGCGACGATCGCGGCAACGGGGTTTGCTCTCAGCGGTTACTGCATCGCCGCGGATCGCGGCTGGGTGACGAAGGATCAGGCGATGGAACGCACGCGGAACACGCTCGATTTTTTTGCCAATAGACAGGAGAACAAGAATGGCTGGTTCTATCATTTTGTCGATCAGAAAACGGGCGAGCGACGTTGGCGAACCGAGGTTTCGTCGATAGATACGGCACTTTTGCTGGGCGGCGTGCTGACGGCCCGCAAGTGTTTTGCAGAGGACAAGGAGATCGTTGCTCTTGCGGACAAGATCTATGACCGGGTGGATTTTCAATGGATGCTGAACGGTGATCCCTATTTGCTTTCTCACGGTTGGCGGCCGGAGTCGGGCTGGATACAAAGCCGTTGGCGAGATTATAGCGAGGATTCCTCGCTTTATTTATTGGCGATCGGGTCAAAAACGAAACCGATCCCGGCGCAGGCTTGGTACGCGCGTGAGCGAACGTGGCAGGAATACGGGAATTATCGATATCTCGCAGCGGTATCACCGCTTTTCATACATCAGTTCTCGCATGCCTGGGTAGATTTTCGCGGCAAACGCGAGAAACGGACGCCTTTTGTGGATTATTTTGAAAATTCGGTGCAGGCAACGCGGGCCCAACACGAGTTTTTTATTAAAGACCTGAGCAAAGAATTTCCAAAATACGGCCCGAATATGTGGGGAATGACGGCGTCGGACTTCAAGAAGGGCTACACCGCGTGGGGCGGACCGCCGCGTCATCCCGACACCGACGGCTCGGTGGTGCCGTGTGCGGCGGCGGGTTCGCTGATGTTCACACCGGACATCACACTGCCTGCTTTGAAAGAAATGAAGGCCGTTTACGGTAAGGATATTTACGGAAAATATGGTTTCGTCGATGCCTTTAACCCGCACAATGGCTGGGTTGACAAAGATGTTTTAGGCATCGACCTCGGCATTACTCTGCTAAGCATCGAAAACCTGCGAAGCGGCAAAGTTTGGTACTGGTTCATGCAGAATGACGAGATCCGAAGGGCAATGGCCCAGGCATATATTTCCTGACCATAAATGTGCTAAATTATAGTCACCACAAGCTTTTTTTAGACGAGAAACGATAATTATGCCGCTGCTTGAGATGAAAAACATCGTCAAGGAATTCCCGGGTGTCCGTGCGCTCGATGGCGTGAGTTTTACGCTTGAGGCCGGGGGATTTCACTCGCTCGTTGGCGAGAACGGTGCGGGAAAATCAACGCTGATGAAAGTTCTATCGGGTGTTTATCCGGAGGGCACGTTCGAGGGCGATATTCTGGTTGAGGATCAGCCGCGGCATTTCAAAGGGATCCGCGATTCGGAAGCGGCGGGCATCGCGATCATCTTTCAGGAACTCTCGCTCGTTAAAGAATTAACGGTCGGCGAGAACATCTTTCTGGGCAAGGAACCGTCACGATTCGGCGTTATCAATTGGTCCGAACTTTATCACAAAGCCTCAAATCTGCTCCGCGAGCTGCGGCTTCCGATCGATCCGCGGGTAAAGGTCGGGAGTCTCGGCATTGGCCAGCAGCAGCTTGTCGAGATCGCGAAAGCTTTGTCGCAGGACGCCAAGATCTTAGTGCTCGATGAACCGACCGCAGCATTGACCGAGTCGGAAGTAAAAACGCTCTTCGGTATTCTCAGAGACCTGCTAGCTCGCGGCGTCGGAATGATCTACATTTCGCACAAGCTCGATGAAGTATTTGAAATGAGCGACCGGATCACGGTCTTGCGCGATGGCAAGACCGTCTCGACGCATACCGCGGCTGAGATCGACAAGAATGGCGTCATCGCGGCGATGGTCGGGCGTGAGGTCGGGGATATTTTTCCGACGCCTGATCACAATTACGGTGAGGTTGCGCTCAGTATCAAGAATTTGACAACTTATTCGCCAGATATTCCGGGCAAGAAGTTGGTTGACGGCGTTTCCTTCCACGTTCGAAAGGGCGAGGTTCTCGGCATCGCGGGGCTGATGGGAGCAGGACGAACTGAGCTGCTGATGTCGATCTTCGGAGCGTGGCAGGGACAGCTCAGCCGTGAGATCGAGATCGAGGGTAAACCGAGTACGATCGATTCGCCGGGCGATGCGATCGCGAAAGGCGTCGGGTTTGTTACCGAGGATCGCAAACGTTTCGGCCTGATCCTCGACCAGACAATTCTCGATAACATGACGCTCGCGGGGCTGCGGTCGATCTCAGGCAAATTTGTAACGAACCGAACCCGCGAAACCAAGGCGGCGAAAGGCCCTATGCAGTCGCTGCATATCAAAGCGAATTCACCGCTTACCGTCACTGGCACACTCTCGGGCGGCAATCAGCAAAAGGTCGTGCTCGGCAAATGGCTCCTGACCAATCCGAAGGTGCTTTTCCTCGACGAGCCAACCCGCGGCATTGATGTCGGAGCGAAACAGGAAATCTACGCTGAGATCAATAAGCTCGCCAAAACCGGTCTCGCGATCGTACTCGTCTCGTCGGAACTTCCCGAGGTGCTCGGCCTATCCGATCGCGTGATCGTGCTGCATGAGGGCAAAGTGACCGGCGAATTTACCCGCGACGAAGCGACTCCTGAAAAAGTTATGGCGGCAGCGACCGGCAATCATTAAACAAAATGGACGAACCGAAAACTTCACGATTTAATGCTACCACGCTCAGAGCGTACATAATGATCGCCGTTCTCGGCATGATCTGGGCGTATTTTCACTATGCGACCGACTCGATCTTTCTTACGCCGAGGAATCTTTCAAACCTGATGACGCAGATGTCTGTTACCGCGATACTCGCGGTCGGCATGCTCATGCTGATCGTTTCGGGGAACATCGATCTATCGGTCGGTTCGGTGCTTGGCTTCGCCGGCGGCATCGCGGCCTACGCTGTGACGGTAATGGAATACGGACTGCCGGTAGCGATCATTGCGTCGATAACCGTTGGTGTTGCGATCGGGATCTTTCACGGAGCCTTGACGGCGTACCTGAATATTCCGGCTTTTATTGTCACGCTCGGAGGCCTCTTAGCGTGGCGGGGAGCGGTGAAATGGCTGCTCGGCGGGAACACTATTCCGATATCGAACGAGACTTTTAAGGCGATAGGCAATGAAAATCTGCCGATGACCTTCGGCTGGATTCTCGCAGCAGTGGCCATTGCATTTGTCCTATTCATGGCCTATCGAAATGCCCGCTCGGTCAAAGATTACGGGCTCGGCGAAGCTAATTACACTGGCGAATTACTCAAATCGATCATTCCGATCGGCGGCATCATCGCGTTCATTATCGTGATGAACGCTTATCAAGGCGTACCGATCCCGGTCTTGATCCTGGTCATCGTCGCTCTTTTTGGAGCGTTCCTAACAAACTCCACGACATTTGGCCGCTATCTCTATGCGATCGGCGGAAACGCGGATGCAGCCCGGCTCTCCGGCATCAATAACAAACGCAATATCTTGAAGGTCTACGCTCTTCTCGGGGCTTTAACCGGCGTTGCTTCGCTCATCTTCACGGCCCGCGTTGGCAGTGCCGCACCGGACGCCGGCGTTCTCAAGGAACTCGACGCCATCGCCGCCTGCGTCATCGGCGGAGCGAGCCTGATGGGCGGCCGCGGCACCATCTTCGGAGCCTGCCTCGGAGCATTGATCATGGCGAGCCTCGACAACGGAATGTCCCTGCTCAATGTCCGCGATTTTATGCAGGACATCATCAAGGGCTCGATCCTCGTCGCGGCAGTTGGGCTAGATATGATGGGAAGGAAACAAAGCTAAGGCTAGCCCCCGATAAAACTCATCGTCCTACTCGCAGGCTTGAACTCCGCGTCATTGATGTAGTGACGCGGTTCTTTTTTCATGACGACGTCCTCGATGAACTGGACTATCTCTTCGCGGCTGGCTCCGCTGCGGAGTAAATCACGTAGGTTGTGCTCGGTCGTTGAAAACAGACACGTGCGGATCTGGCCGTCGGCGGTTAGGCGGATGCGGGAGCAGGCGCCGCAGAACATTTCGGTGACCGGAGCGATGATGCCGATCTCGCCGGGTGAACCGTCGGCAAATGAGTATTTCCACGACGTTTCGCTGCCGCGTGAGGTTTCCTTTAGTTTGAGCGGATAGGCGTCGTTAATGGCGGCATGAATTTCCTTGCCCGAAACCACCATCTCGCGGCTCCATTCGTGACCGCTGTCGAGCGGCATGAACTCGATAAATCTGAAACTCACATCGGTCTCGCGGGCGAATCGGGCGAAATCGACCAGCTCGTCATCGTTACGGCCGCGAACGATACATGCATTGACCTTCACCGGCTCAAAACCAAATTCTTTTGCCGCTTCGATCGATGCGTAGACTTTGTCGAGGGCATCTACGCCGGTGATGTCGACAAATTTCTCGCGGTCGAGGCTGTCAAGGCTGAGCGTGACGCGGTCGAGGCCGGCGTCTTTTAGAGATTTTGCGTGACGCGGGAAATCGAAGCCGTTGGTGGTCAGAGCGAGATCATGAAGCCGTGGTTTTAGGGTTGCGAGCTTTTCGACGAGTTTCGGAACGTCTTTTCTGATCAAGGGCTCACCGCCCGTCAGACGGATCTTCTCGATGCCGAGTCCGACAAAGATGTCAGCGAGATAGGCGATCTCCTCGAATGTCAGGATCGTGTCTTTTCGGGCGAGCGGCGGCTCGCCGTTGGGCAGGCAGTAGAAACAGCGGAAATTACAGCGATCGGTCAGCGATATTCGCAGATCACGGATTGTCCGGTTGTGAGCATCGCGTAGCATTATCTAATGATACAAGAAACTCCGCGTTTTCGGGCTATCTGTAAGAGCCTTCGAGCAGCTTTAGCTTAGAAAGAGCTTTTGCGGCATCAGGTTTGGGAACCTTGGTGAGGATGTTCCGAAGTTCGCGAACTGCTTTTAGAAATTCTGCCTGGTCGCCGCTTTCGGTCGGCCCGTCGTAGTTTCTTTTAGTAGAAGCGGCATCATCAGCAATGCGGGTAAAAGAAATTGTCATTTCCTGCATCGCGCGTTTTCTGTACGCTCCTTTAGGAAAGCGTGTCAGATACTCGCCATAGGTGATTCGGATCACCGAGAGGTAACACGGGACATAGCCCTCACATTCGCCCGGCAGTTGATTCTCCGCAGCGCTCCACGCGATCTTGTCTGCGATGGGAAGTTCGCGATACTTGGCAGCAAGATCCCAAAATCGCCTTGAGCGGACATACCATTCACCCGCAGGATCGCTGTAAACGATGTCTCTGTCGTTCCGTTTGAGAAAAGACCGGTGTGGCTCCTTGTCCTGCCTAGCCATCGGGATCTTAACCAAGGCTGTCTGCAGATTCACAAGACGTTTATACTCCTTAGCCGCAGCGGCCGATGGCGAACTCTGAGCGGTGCCGTTGCCGATCAGAAGGAGAGTCGATACCGTACTCAATAATATTGTTACCAGATATGACTTGTTTGATCTCATTTTGTCTATCACTAGAACGTACTATTTTAGAGCGCTTGCATTACGCTTGAGACCGCCGATTTTCGCCCGTTTTATAGCCGAGCGGCGAAATCTTTCGATATATTCGTCGTTTGTCATAGAGATGATACCGTCAATATTCAACGAACTCTCGCCCTTTCGTGGTTCGAACCGGGTTTCTTCGGTTGCCTTCTCGAAACGATTCCACGGGCACACGTCCTGACAGATGTCGCAACCGTAGAACCAGCCTTCGAGATTTTCTGATATTTCTGCGGGCAAATTTTCGTCGCGGAGTTCGATCGTTGCGTACGAAATGCATTTGCGGGCATCGACCACATACGGCTCGACGATCGCATTTGTCGGACACGCGTCGAGGCAGGCGCTGCAACTGCCGCAGTGATCCGCGACGACCTCGGAATCGTATTCGAGCTCGACGTTAAGAATGATCTCGCCTATGAATACCCAGGAGCCGACTTCTGTCGTGATCAGATTTGAATGTTTTCCAAGCCAACCGAGTCCGGCACGGACGGCCCAAGCCTTATCCATCATCGGAGCTGTGTCGACGCATACCTTACCTTCGGCTTCGGGAACTTCGGTTTTTATCCAGACGAGAAGCTCGTTTAACTTTTCCCGCATCACATCGTGGTAATCGTCGCCCCAAGCGTAACGGGAGATCTTACCGCGTTCGGGGTCATCGGCATGTTCGTGATCAGTGTAGTAATTCAGCATCAGGACGATGACGGATCTGGCCCCGGGAAAAAGAATCCGCGGGTCGCTGCGCTTCTCAGGTTCGCGTTCGAGCCATGCCATCGTGCCGTGATAGCCATTCGCGAGCCATTCGCGGAAATGCTTTGCTTCGTCATCCAGCGCGTCGGCCCGGACGATCCCAACCCCGGAAAATCCGATCAATGCGGCCTTCTGTTTTATATTCTGCGAGAGCGACGACATCGATACATTATCCAATAAAAAAGCCGGATGGCTAAACCATCCGGCTTTAGTTACGTGTTCCAGGATAGCCTTAGAAGGTGATCTTGGCACCAAACTGGAACTGTCTCGGATCAAATGCCGACGTTGGCTGGCTGTAGTACTTGCCGCCTGACCGCTGGCCGAATGAGTTCACAACCTGATAGAACGGATTGCCGGCGGCTTCGTTGAATCGGTTGAAAAGATTAAAGCCTTCGGCGATCAGGTCGATCTTGAACCTCTCACCAATGTCGATCCGGCGAGTAAGACGAGCATCAAGCGAGACATAACTATGGGTCATACCCATATTACGTCCCAGATTGCCACTCAGTGGGAAGATCCCCTGGAAGCAGTTCGTATCGACGCCGGTAGCACAGAGCGATCCATCCGAGCGAACCGAAGGACGTTCATTCGTGCTCTGGAAGTCACCATTGTTATCGCCAACTGCAAGAATGTTGAACGGACGGCCCGAGCTGATCTCAACGATCGGAGAGAAAGTGAATCCGGACATGAACTTCTGCAGTCCGCTGCCTGATTTCCAGGAATCCGGCGAGCCGAGCACGCCGCTGAAAACGAAACGGTGTCGCTGGTCAAACAACGAATCCGATTTTTCAGCACGGAAGTTCAGGTTGTCCTGTGGTTTCAGAAGCGTCTGAAGGTCAGACGAATCATCGATCGAATGTGACCAAGTATAGGTCGCAAAGAACTGAACGCTGTTTGAGAAGCGTTTTTTCAGTTCGAGGTTCAAGGCGTTGTAGTACGAGTTACCGTCCGACATCTGTGCGTTCACATCCGCATACGGGTTGATCGGGCCGGGTGCACGTAAGGTGCCGGATAACAATGAGTCAAAGGTTGTCTTATTGAGGCCGGTAAGAGCCTGCACGAAGAAGTAGTTAGGTCCAAGTTTACGGAAGAAATCAGCAGCGATCGGGCTGACTATTTTTTGCCCGGTCGTGTTGTTCACAGCGATGAAGCCCGGTACCACCACCGTGTAAAGTGCATTGCTGGTTGTCGGCATCGAGAAGAACGCGGCTTCGCTGAGGCTTGTCGGGGCACGTCCTGTGGGGCCGCAGGCTACTGCTCCGCATGCTTGTGGGTTATTTGCGGTGTAGCGCCTGAAGTTGTCTACAAGAGACGTCAGATTTACCGTGTTGACATCTTGCGGGTGGCCGAGATGTTTTGCGTTTACCGCGATATAGCTGGCCGAGAGCGACATGTTCTTACCGATCATGCGTTCGACCGACAGGTTTGCCTGCATGGCATCCGGATATTGGAAATCCTTCGAAACGTGCAGCGTGAACGGAAGGATCGGGCCGAAACCGGTGAAGTTAGCCGAATTGAACCGCTGGTATCCAAACTGATACTGCGAGCTTGCCGCGATCCCCGGCGTTACTGCTGATCCGCAGATAGCCGAGCTTGAACCGCCAACACCGCAGATAGTTCCATGGAAAACCTGGAAGGCATTGAACAGACCAGTTGGCGAAGGGCCGCCGATCGGCAAAAGGGTCGCCTGCTGCTGCTGTGAGCCGTCAGCGATATTCGAGTTGAAAGAAACAACGAGAAGCGGGTGATCGAAGAAGCGTCCAACCGCTGCTCTTATCACTGTTTTACCGTCGCCGGCTAGATCCCATGCAAAACCGAGTCGCGGAGCAATGTTGTTTTTATCACGCGGGAAGCCCTGCGTAACGTTCAACGCATCCTGGGCGGTTTGCACGTCCGATGCGCTCAACGTAATACCCGTCAGCGGGTCGCGGAAGGATGAAGGGGCAAACTCTTCAGTAAACTCATAGTCGTAACGGACGCCAAAGTTAAGCGTGAAGCGTTTGTTGATCTTCCAGGTGTCCTGTCCAAAGAAGGCAATTGGCTTATTTTTGAGCGTACTGTTCGGTTCGCCAAAGCCCTGAATGAAAACGCTCGGGAAGCCCAGTCCATAGGTCTGGATCGCCGTGAAAGCCGGACCCGTGCAGCCAGTGATAAGTGAACTGCAGGACTGCTGGCTGAAATTGAAAAGGGCAGGGAAGTTCAACTCAAAGCTTGCGTTTCCGCTGACCGAGTTAAGGTCGACGCCGAATTTCATCGTATGATCGCCCTTGACCCAGCTCAAATTGTCGCGAAGCTGGTGGCGATTCTCAAGGCGGTCGACCGGCGAGAATGGATTCGATCCGATAAAGCCGGTACCTGCGATCTGGTGAGCAACGCTCGGAACCTGCGAATCAAATTTCGCTTTGCGGCGGCCGAAGTTGTAATAGATCTCGTTGACCATATTACGCGGCAGAATGCTCGTGAGCGACGTGCCGAAGGACGTATCTTTCAGGTCCTGGATGCCCGTTCGTGAATAATCGTTCTGGCCCAGTGTCTGGTTCTGCGATTCGTCCTGGATACCGTTGATTTTGCTTGGGTTGTAACCAAATCGAACACTGAATTGATTATTCGAGTTGAATGTATGATCCACGCGGAACGAAAAGTATGTAGTAGCGTCCGCGATCGGGTAAATTCGTGCGAGCTCATTGAGCGGACGGAACGCAACATATTGGCCATCCGAACGACGCGTCAGCGGAACCGGAGCTCCGGAAAGAATGAATCGCGGGCCGATCGGGCTTGCGCTCGGCAGGATCGGTGATATCGCCGGGCAGCCGCTGCCGTCATTCGGGCTGAACAGCGTATTCGTGCCGTTCAGTGCCGTCTGTGTGCCGCTGGATGCAAAGAAAGCATAGGTACGAGCCGTACATACGGCTGCGGCGGTTCCTGCACCGAGCAGAGTGTTTACATAAGTTGCCTGAGCGGCCGTCAAACCGGTAAAGGTACGGGCGGTCGGATTGAGGCCCGCGATTACCGGGATCGTAACGCTCGACGTTGCTCCGCCGATGATGTCACCGGTAAAAAATCCTGATTCCTGACGACGACGCTGTTCGAACGAGCCGAAAAAGAATGTTTTGTCTTTTTTGATCGGTCCGCCGAGGGTCATACCGTACTGGGCACGGGTATAGCCGGGTTTTTTGTTGGGGTCACCGTCAATGATCGGAGCGAAGGCGTTTCGCGACTGAATACTCTTGTGGCGAATGAAGCCGAACATATTTCCGTTGAAGTTGTCCGTACCACGCTTGGTCACGACGTTAACTATACCGCCGGTCGCACGGCCGAATTCCGGCATGTACGAGTTGGTCGTCACCTGATATTCCTGCACAGCTTCCTGCGAAACGGTCGAGCGGGCGGCATTGATCGAGTTATCGGTAAAATCCGCTCCATCCACCTGAACGAGAGTCGAACGTCCACGCTGGCCGCCGATGTTGAGTCCTGATGTAGGTGCAGGGCCCACCGGTCGACCGTTGTCACGTCCAACGGTCGATATTGTCAAGGCAAATCCGGTCGCACTTCTTTCGTTGATCGGCAGGCTATTGATGCGGACCTGCTCGATCGTGGTTGAGATGTTCGTTTTGGTTGTTTCGATGAGCTGAACATCGTCGCCCGTTACGTTGACAACGGCGCCTTCAGCACCAATCTCGAGCTTGATAGTAAGCTGAGCGGTCTGGCCGACGGTGAGTTTGATGCCCGAGAGAACGCTCTTCTTGAAATTCTTAGCATCAGCGGTGACTTCATAGTCGCCCGGAGGCAGGCTGATGAATTTGAAATTCCCCTCGGCATCGCTGGTAACCGTGCGGTTTATGCCGGTTCCGACACCTTTTGCGGAAACGGTTGCTCCTGCGACAACGGCTCCAGTCGGGTCCGTTACCGTGCCGCTAAGGTCGGCTGCTGCGGCTTGTGACTGTGCGATCGCAGCGCCCGCGAGGCTCATCAGCACTATCAGGAACATTGCCAGCTTTGCGGCCCTGGCGGGCACTTCAGTAAAAATAAATTTCATTTTTCGTTCTCCTTGGATACGTTGGAAAGCACTGTCCTGTCGATACCACTCGCGTACCCGGAAATCCATTCGGGGCCTGGAAACGTTTCTAAGCGTTTTCGCGCGAATTTTGATAGCTAAAGAAAACCTAAGGTATTTATCCGACAGATATTTAAACAGAATTGAATTGCTTTGAATTTTGTAACCCAAATTTAGGATTAAGGCAAGCAAAAACACAGCAATTTTACATTTTCTAAGGTTATGAAATTGGGTTTACCAATTAAAAATTGTTATCAGGCTAAATCCATGGATCTTTTCCTACTGAATTCACCCCAAAAGCTGCCTTAGTTCGCGTAGCAAAAGGACTCGATTTGCTAAGATAAGGATTCGCGTCAACGTTATTTATGAACATCGTACAACTATCAATTCCGACCCCATTCTATGTTGGCGATGTGAATGTCTACCTCATAAAGGAAGATCCGATCACGCTAATAGATATAGGCCCGAAAACCAGAGAGGCAGCGGCGTCACTTCGCCAGCAGCTGTCGGCGAACGGACTCCAATTTTCTGACATCAAGCGTATCGTTCTAACCCATGCACACGAAGATCATTGCGGACTGGCAAAACAGGTTCGAGATGAAGCGAAAAATGCGGAAGTGTTGATCCATGATTGGGAGACCGGCCATCTTTTTGGCAGGCTTGCGAACGATGAACATCGGCAGCTCCTACTTCGCTCTGGTGTTCCGGACAGCGTGGTTTTAGACATGCACCAGCTTTATGAAGAAGTGAGTTTGTTGACAGATTCACTGGAGGACGGTGAATTCAGTTCTTTGCGAGATGAGATGGAACTTGAGTTTGAGAACGGGTCTTTACGCGTACTTCATACGCCGGGCCATACGCCAGGATCGTGCTCCTTTCATCGCGAAGCAAACCGAACTCTAATATGCGGCGACTGCGTTCTCAAGAGAATTACACCAAATCCGATGCTGGCGCCTGATCCGGTAGATCCCGGCAAGAGGTTCAGATCGCTTGCCGAGTACCTTGTAAGTCTCGCGAGGCTAAGGAGCCTTGCACCGACATTAGCTTATGGCGGGCACGGTGAGCCTGTTACCGATTTCGAGGAGATCTTTCACCGCTATGTGCGAGCGATAGATGAAAGGCAAAACCGCGTCATCGCTCTGGCGAAAGGCAGTGGGACGACGGCTTTCGAAGTTGCACGGCAGCTATTCCCTTCATCGTTCGATCATGATGTGCATCGCTTCCTTGCGATCTCTGAGGCGATCGCACATCTAGACTACGCCGAATCTCACGGTAAGGTCGCGGTCGAGTTTAGCGGTGGTGTTGAATATTATCGAGGGTTGGCCTAATAAATTCCGCTCGCCATCAAGCCGTCTCCATTTTCATCTTCGGCTTTTCTGCCATGTCTGCGATCACATCCGTTATTTTTGTAATGCCGTCAAAGCCGGGCAGGCCGCGGACACGTTGGGTTACGGTCTTGTCGAGGCCCTCGATGGCATCCTCGCAGCCGAATAATGTCTCGATTGTATATTTCGTTCGGCTTTTCGCAAGCGAGCCCTGCCCAACCGGAGCCCAGAACCTATCGATTATCCAGCGAGCCATTTTCTGAGAAAACTCATTTTTCCGCAGTTCGATACGGGCGACGCTCCGGTAGAATTGAGCGTGGATCGCTTCTTCTCGGACGATGCCGTTTACGATGTGCGTCAAAATAGGATGATCTGCCAACGCAATTAGTCTTCGATAGCCCTGAGCAGCTTCCAGTTCATGGATCGTACCAAAGGCCATGTGCGTTGCCGTAAACTTTTTCCCTACCAGATTCGTGATTATTGTCATCAAATAGGCGGTCGCGTTATAACTCGCTGAAACATCGCGGCGGACCTGCTCCTGCCAGTTGTGATCGGTTTCGTAGCCGGCCTCGTTAAGGAATCTGTTCAGGACTTCACCGTGCGTGATCTCCTCGATTCCCCAGCGTTCCATGAATTTGCTGATATGGGGATCTTTGCCGGTCGGCGTTCGAAGTAACTCTCGATGATACATGTCAGTGAGCGTTTCGACGTCCCGCATATAAAGAAGAACGGGCACAAATCTTTCGTCGAGCGAATGGTCTTTGACTTCATTCCACGGAATAGCGTTGATAAATTCGGGAGTTAGCGACCGTTCCTGCCGCTCGTACCAATCAAGTACATCTTTATTTGTCTCAAAGTTCATATACCGAATAAACCTGCAAAACTTGCGAGCGCTTAAAGTTGTCTCTAACCCATTCTTACCAAAAACCGCTATAGTCGGATACGCAAAACTGGCGTCTTGATAATATAATCGAAAATATGAAAAAGTTGTATTTTGCTGTTGTCGTAATTATAACCCTATTGTCAACCTCATTTGCGCAGCAGAAGCCTCTCGCCTTCGACGGAGAGAGGCGTCTGAAGAACATCAAACAATTGACTTTCGGCGGCGAGAATGCCGAAGCCTACTTCTCATCTGATGGAAAGCAATTGATCTTTCAGTCAAAGCGCGACGGCCATGCATGCGACCGGATCTACCGCATGAATATCGACGGCTCGAATGTGAAGCAGGTTTCGAACGGCGAGGGGCGGACGACATGCTCGTACTTTTTTAAAGGCGGCAAACGCGTTCTGTATGCGTCGACCCACGGCGGAGCAAAGGAATGTCCGCCAAATCCGGATTTTACGCAGGGATATGTCTGGGCGGTCTATTCCGATTACGATATCTACACCTCAACACCCGACGGAAAGGATATAAAGAAACTGACGAATACACCCGGCTACGACGCCGAAGCGACGATCTCGCCCGATGGTAAGAAGATAATCTTCACCAGCGAACGGGACGGCGATCTTGACCTCTATTCAATGGACCTTGACGGAAAGAATGTTAAGCGTCTTACTGATGCGGTCGGCTACGACGGCGGCGCATTTTTCTCGCCGGACAGCAAGACCATTGTCTATCGACGTTCTACTCCAAAAGATGCCGCTGAGACCGAGCGGTACAAAAGCCTGCTAGCCCGGCATTTGATCGTTCCTACAACATTCGAGATCTGGGTGATGAACGTAGACGGGTCGAATAAGCGTCAGGTCACGAATCTCGGTGCAGGCAGTTTCGCACCATATTTTACGCCGGATGGAAAGAAGATAATTTTTTGTACAAATTACTTCGCGAGCGATCCGCGTAAGCGCAACTTTGACCTCGCACTGATCAATCTTGACGGCACGGGGATCGAGCGTGTGACTTACAACGAGACGTTCGACGGTTTTCCGATGTTTTCCCCGGATGGTAAGAAGTTGGTGTTCGCATCGAACCGTAATTCCGCTAAGGAAGGCGATACGAACGTTTTCCTTGCAGATTGGGTTAAATAGCGAAGGTTGTTTTGAGAAATTGTTCCGCCACTCTTTCAGGCTCGAAAGAGTGGCGGAATTGTTTTATAGCTTAATGTCTTTTTTTGCCTCTTTCGGCGTTGCCGGCTTGGCAAAGATAGAATCCGGGATCGTTTTATTGAAATCGATCGTCTCGAAATTGATCCGGGATGTGGCTTTACCGTTTGTGAACCGGTCGATGATAAATGGAGCCTTGATCCCGTTCACATCTATGAATTGAGCATAGCGGTCCTCTTCTTTGATCTCTTCTCCGTCATCGTTCGTTCGCTTGTAAACAGCTTTTTGTGGCATTCCATCATCGGCTGCAAACTCGAATTCGACGGCGAAGCCGTCCTTGTAGGTAAGTTTTACAACATCATTCCGCTTGCCAAGAGTCGCCGGGCGTCGTCCGACATAAGCGAGTTCGGCCTCACCCTTCCAACCGCCGCGAAGCAGGTTATCCAGGCTCGTGCGAATGCCCTGTTTGAAATTGTCGATCTGGCCCGCATTCTGGATCTTAATTAGCTCCTGGTCGCCATCGAAGATCCAGCCGGTCGAACCGGTATTAACTTGGACCGTCCGCGAACCGCTGCCTTTGAACTCGGTGCGTTCCTTATCAGGAAATACAATGACGTCGAAAAACGCCTGAAAAGACGCGACCGTTGATTCTCTCAGAACACTAAACTTGCCCTTGCCGACCTGTGTTTTTACCTGCAGGTAACGATCACCGCCCAGATTTTCAACTGCTTTGGCGATGATCCCGGCGGCTTTCACCGGATCGTTTACGGTCGTTGAAGCATCGCTACTTTTGTTCTGGGCATCCAGCCAACCACCGTTCCAGCTATATGAATACTGGACCTCACGATAGACCGTCACCGGCTTTCCATCCTTTCTCTCGGGCTCAAACTTGATCCGCCGTGCGGCGGCTATAGCATTTTGCGTCAGGCCTGCAGGGAGTTCTTTGACGGGGAGCACCTCGCCGATTTCACCAAATTCAAGAAACTGGACCCTTAGAACGATCGTGCCCTGAATATCAAGCGTGCCGTGCTTAACTGGCAGTTCAGGGCGGGGCTGCTCGATTATTTTTAGACGTGTATCCTGACCAACCGCGATAACGGTTAGGAACAGAACGAACAGTAGGGAAATGGAGCTTTTTTTCATGCGGTTATAGCAAAAGGCTTCGATGAAAATACTATCATCGAAGCCTTTGATGCGGGAAATAATATCCGGGTTTAGTTCAGGCTGAAAACTTCGCCGGGAACAACGGTGATCTCACCATCGACGGCATCGACAGTAAACTTGATCGCCATCTTCCATTCGTTAGTGATCGGAAGCTTGACTTTCTGGTCAATGTGACGCTTTAGGAAACGAGCCCCATAGGCTGGACTAAATCCTTTTTCTGTCAACAGGTTAAGAGCAGCCTCGGTGATCTCGACCTTCTTTCCCTGACGTTCCATATTCTTCTGGATCTTGGCAAGATAAAGCTTAGCGATCTCGCGAACTTCGTCCATTACGAGAGGCGAAAAGATGACGATCTCGTCAATTCTGTTGCGAAATTCCGGCGTAAAGCGAGTTTCCGCCGCCTTCATCACATCCTGACGAATGTTCTTCATCTCGCCCTGCGATTTCTGACCAAATCCGAGCGGCTTTTCGTACTTCTTAAAGTTCTCGGAGCCCAGATTCGACGTCATGATGACGATAGCATCCGACAGATAAACCTTCTTGCCGCGGCCATCTGTGATCCAGCCTTCGTCAAAAGCCTGGAGAAAGATGTTCATCAGATACGGCGAGGCTTTTTCGACTTCGTCGAGCAGCAAAACGGTGTAAGGATTGTCGCGAAGCTGTTCGGTAAGCAAACCACCGCGTTCCGAACCGACGATGCCTCGCGGCATGCCGATGAGTTTTTCGATGCCGACGGTTCCGTCGCCATACTCGCTCATGTCGATGCGAACCATTTTGCTTTCGTCACCGAACATGAATTCGGCGACCGCCTTGGCAAGTTCGGTCTTTCCAACTCCGGTCGGTCCGAGAAAGAGCAACACACCATCCGGTGCGTAATGATTCTCCTTCAGCGGGCCTTTGTTGAGGCGTAAACGCTCAGCGACAGCACGAACCGCGTCTTTCTGGCCGATGACGCGACCCGCGAGATCGGCTTCCATTGCGGAAAAACGATCGGACGTGTCTCGGTAGATCATGTCCTTGGGAATCCGGGATTCCTGCGAAATTACATCGATAATATGCTCGGGCCGAACTATCATCTCAGTCGGCTCGTTGATCTCGACTTTGACCGAGGCCGTGTCGAGCCAGCCGATCGCTTTGTCCGGCAAGTGTAGATTGCGAATGTATTTCGGTGACATTTCGAGAGCCATATTGATGGCTTCGTCCGAAATCGTGACCGAATAATTCTTTTCGAGACGCGGACGAACGCCGAGAAGTATCTCCTTGGTCTCGGCAATGCTTGGCTCGTCAACCTTAACGAGGCGGAACCGGCGGGCGAGAGCTTCGTCGTCGGCAATGTACTCTTTATATTCGGTGATCGTTGTCGCTCCGATGATTCGCAGTTCGCCCCGGGCGAGAGCCGATTTGAACATATTTGCCGCGTCAGAGGTCGTTCCCATGGCGGCTCCTGCGCCGATGATCGAGTGTGCTTCGTCAATGAAAAGGATGATGTGATCTTTTTCTTTGACCTCGTCGATAATGCCCTTGATCCGCTCCTCGAACATTCCGCGGAGCATCGTTCCGGCCACGAGACCGCCCATCTGAAGCTGGACTATATGTGCATCTCTGAGTCTCGCCGGAACCTTTTCCGGCTCGAGCTCGATCATTCTTGCGAGACCCTCGACAACGGCGGTTTTGCCGACACCGGGTTCACCGACCAGCATCGGAGAATTGGACCTTTCGCGATGGGACAAGATCTCGATCATCTGGAGTATCTCGCGTTCGCGGCCGATCGTCGGGGCGATCTTGTCCTGTCGGGCAAGCTTGTTCATTGAGACGCCGAAATGGCGAAGGAATGATGGCAACTCATATTTCTGCCGCGTTCTTTCCTCTTCTTTTTCTCTCTTACGAATTCGTGTGCGTGCGGTCGTTGCGACTTCGTCCGAAGGTACACCCAGATTCTGCAAAACCTCGTTCAGGATGCTGCGTTCGTCATTTGAGAGAACGTAAAAAATGTCACTTCCATCGATCACCCGCCGGCCTTGAGAACGTGCCCGGTCCATCGCCCGTTTGAACAGCTCGGTCGTTTCCGGAGCGATGCGAAAGCCTTTGCCGCTATGCTGACGGCCGTCTTCCATCCGTTTTTCGATCAGCATTTTGACCGAACGCGGGTCGACCGAAAGGTCGCGCATCGTGGAGGAGAAAAGATCGTCCTCTTCGAATGCGATCGCGTGCAAAATATGCTCGATCGAAACGTAATTTTGATCGCGTTTTTTGGATTCGCTCAGAGCTGTCTCTAATATCCGCTGCCCGCTTTCGCTGAATTTATCCTTGTATGCGTCGATGTCTGCCATAAATAAAACCTGTAAAACCTGAAGACTAGGATGCAGCCGGAAGGAAGCTTGTTACCTACCCCTAAATAATAACACTTTGTCGCGTTCGCCCGAAAGTTTTTTCCGGGCGAACGCGACAGTAGTCTCAAGCGGAAATCACTCTCCGACCGAAGCCGCCCCTGCTCTTCCAACCTGAACCTTCGCCGGCCTCAAGAGCTGGTTGCCAAATTTGTATCCGCGTGAATATTCCGCAGTGATCGTTCCATCTAGTTCGGCATCGACTTCCTTCATGTCGATCGCCTGATGTACCTCCGGGTCGAAAGCGACTCCAACTGCCGCAATCGATTCAACGCCTACATCGATCAACGCCCTCTCAAAACTTCGAGCAGTGCCGATAACGCCGCTGCGAAGGTTATCGATCGAAGCATCGTTTTCGCTGGCTGAAACGGCGAGATTTAAGTTATCGAGTACCGGGAGTAGAGTTGTTAAAAAGCTGAACTGGGCCTGTTTGCTGCGATCCTCGAGCGTTTTCATCAGCCGCGTCCGCATCTCGGCGGTTTCGCGTTCGAGATTGCTTTTTGCCTCCTCAAATTTCGCCTGAACGCCGACGAGTTTCGATTCGGCGGCCTCACGGCGTTCGATCTCGGCCTTTAGATCTGCTTCGAGGGCGATCTCCTTTGGCGATCTCACCGGTTCTTTCGGGCCTTCATCGGCTTTAGCTTCGCCGTCGGCGTTGAACCGGCGTTTGTCAAAGACCGGTATTTTTTCGCCGTTAAGATCGTCAAATTCCTCAATTTCCACTTCTTTCTCGTTCATTTTCTTTTTTCCAAACATGTGTAACTCAATTGTAAGCCTTTTCGCATATCTTGCGGAAGCGGCCGAGTCATAACCGGGAGCAATAGCGACTCGGTTCGCAAACGACGAGGCGAAGAACCCAGTCGCTACAGTTCCCGGTTCCGCCCCTTAAGCCCGAGCTTCTGCACTCGTCTCAACCGGCGTAAACCTCATCGCTCCATCGACCGCCGAAACCCGAACCGTATTCCCGCTGGCGATCTCGCCCTTGAGCAGACTGACTGCCAGTGGGTTCTGGACCAGATTCTGGATCGCACGTCTAAGCGGTCTTGCTCCGTAAACCGGATCGTAACCCTCTTCGATAATAAGTTCTCTCGCAGTGTCGTCTAGTTCGATCGTGATGCCGCGTTCCTCGAGATTCTTGCGAAGTTTCTCAAGCTGCACGTCAATGATAGTCGCGATCTGATCGCGTCCGAGCTGTCCGAAGACGACGATGTCATCGATACGATTCAGGAATTCCGGCTTGAAATGATCACGCAGCACCTGCAAAACGTCCGTCTTGATATCGCGGTCGGCCAATGGATTTTCCGCCGCCGTCTGGATCTCACGCGAACCGAGATTCGAGGTCATGATCAGGACCGTGTTCTTAAAATCGACCACGCGCCCTTTGCTGTCGGTCAGACGTCCGTCGTCGAGGATCTGCAGCAAAACGTTAAAAACGTCCGGATGAGCTTTTTCGATCTCGTCGAAAAGGATCACTGAATAAGGTCGCCGACGAACTGCCTCGGTCAACTGCCCGCCTTCGTCATAGCCGACATATCCCGGAGGAGCTCCGATCATACGGGCGACGGCATGTTTTTCCATGTACTCGGACATGTCGAGCCGAACCATCGCACGTTCGTCGTCGAACATAAATTCGGCGAGAGCCCTAGCTGTCTCGGTCTTACCGACACCTGTCGGTCCGAGGAAAATGAATGAACCGACCGGGCGATTCGGATCCTGAAGGCCGGCACGGGCACGACGAACGGCATTAGCCACGGCTTCAAGGGCTTCGTCCTGGCCGATGACGCGTTTACGGAGGCCCGCTTCCATATTGACGAGCTTTTGCATCTCGCCTTCGAGCATTTTCGAGACCGGAACGCCCGTCCATTTGGCGACGATCTCGGCAACGTCCTCTTCATCGACCTCTTCCTTTAGAAAAACACCTTCTTTTTGCAGTTCGCCGAGACGTGCCTGTTCGGTTTCAAGCGATTTTTCAAGCTGCGGAATTCGCCCGTACTGGATCTCTGCGGCTTTGTTAAGGTCGCCAGCCTGGCGAGCTTGTTCGAGTTCGAGCTTAGCCTGTTCGAGTTGCTCTTTGCCCTCACGCATTTTCTGGATCTCGTCTTTCTCAGACTGCCACTGGGCTTTCATCGCGGAAGATTTTTCGTTGAGATCGGCGATACGTTTTTCGATGTCTTCGAGCCGGGCTTTGGATTTGTCGTCAGTTTCACGCGTCAGAGCCTGGCGCTCGATCTCGAGCTGGAGAATTTCACGCTCCAAAACGTCGATCTCCTGCGGCAGGGAATCGATCTCGATACGAATTCTCGAAGCAGCTTCATCGATCAGATCGATCGCCTTGTCCGGCAAAAACCTGTCGGTGATATACCGATTCGACAGCGTCGCCGCCGCCACGATCGCGGCATCCTTGATGCGGACACCGTGGTGAACTTCGTATCTTTCTTTCAAACCGCGCAGGATCGCGATCGTGTCCTCAACGTTAGGCTCACCGACGTAAACCTGCTGGAAACGCCGCTCCAGTGCCTTGTCCTTCTCGATATATTTCTGATATTCCGCAAGCGTAGTCGCGCCGACCGAACGCAGAGTTCCGCGTGCGAGTGCCGGTTTGAGCATGTTCGATGCATCGATCGCGCCTTCGCTTGCTCCGGCTCCGACGAGCGTGTGCAGCTCGTCGATAAACAGAATTATTTGCCCTTCCGCTTTTTCGATCTCATTGAGTACAGCTTTCAAGCGATCTTCGAACTCGCCTCGGTATTTCGCACCGGCGAGCATTGCCCCGAGGTCGAGTGAGACGAGACGTTTGTTCTTTAAGCCTTCCGGAACATCGCCCGAGACGATGCGCTGGGCCAAACCTTCGACAATTGCGGTTTTGCCAACGCCCGGTTCACCGATCAGTACAGGATTGTTCTTGGTTCGACGCGACAGTATCTGGATCGCACGGCGGATCTCATCGTCGCGGCCGATCACCGGATCGAGTTTGCCTTTGCGGGCAAGCTCGGTCAGATCCTGAGCGTATTTGTCGAGGGCTTGAAAGTTTTCCTCGGCATTCTTGTCAGTGATGCGTGAACCGCCGCGCATGTCGGTGATCACTTTTTCAAGGTCCTCGCGAGTGATGCCGTTCGAACGCAGGATGCGGCCGG
The DNA here is from genome assembly GCA_016703965.1 of Acidobacteriota bacterium. NCBI lineage: Bacteria > Pseudomonadati > Acidobacteriota > Acidobacteriota bacterium. The sequence continues at coordinate 61,605 of JADJBB010000004.1, read as the reverse complement.
CGTCGCCCTCTTTTTCATCAGCGATCGACATCAGCAGATGCTCGGTCGAAAGGTATTCGTCCTGCATCTTTTCCGCTTCTTTCTGAGCATTCTGGAAAAGCGTATTGGTTCGCGAGCTGAAATACTGCTGCCCGCCGCTAACCTTTGGGAATTTAGCGATCGCCGCTTCGATCTCGCTGGTTATCGTCTGGGCGGTCGCTCCGATCTTGCCTAAGATCGGTTTTACAACACCCTCTTTCTGCTCGAGCATTGCGGCCAGAATGTGTTCCGGCTCGACCTGCTGATTTTGGCCCTTTTCCGCGATCGTGATCGCTTCCTGCACGGCCTCCTGGCCGCGGATCGTAAATCTGTCGAATCTCATATTCCCTTCCTAAATGATAAGCGGTGGATGGCGAATGCTCACCATCCACCGCTTGAGTGTAACCGACGTGCAAATCATGCACCCGCGGTCTTTGCTTTATTGTCGGTGTCGATCGTTTTTGGCGTACCGGCCGAGCCGATCACCTCGATCTTTCTTGCTTTTGTATCCTCGCGCTTCGGCAGGCTAACGCTCAAAATTCCGTTGTTGAACTCCGCCTGTGCGCCCTCGGCGGTTAGGGTCTGCGGTAGTGTGAACGAACGGGTGAATGAACCGTATGCACGCTCGACACGATGATAATTCTCGCCTTCCGTTTTTTTCTCAAACTTACGTTCGCCGCTAAGAGTGAGTACGTTATTTTCGAACGAGAGTTCGAAATCATCCTTATTCATGCCCGGGAGTTCGGCTTCGAGCACAAGATGATCCTTGTTCTCAAAGATATCCACTCTCGGACTCCATGAGCCGTTCAACATATCCTCGCGGCTGACATTTGCCGGAACGACACCGGTGAAAAGGCGTGTCATCTCATCCTGCAGGCTGCGTAATTCGCGAAATGGGTCATATTTAACTACGTTCATAATCACATTCCTCCAAAGATCTTAGGTTAATGACTAATTAGTTAGTCTAAAAGGATAATAAAATATGAGTGTAGTATTGTCAAGTATCTTTCATATTTCCACGCAAATTATTTTTCTCGTATTTTTGGCCCTTTTCAGGTGACACTCTTCGGGTTGTCGGTTATATTTGTTGACGCACCTTTCCTCATAAGTTGAACTGTCGAATATGCTTCGCGAATCCCTGGATTTACGCGCCGCAAACTGAGAATGAAGATTTTTCGTGAAGTTCTATGGCCGCTGGCAGCAGTTTTTGCGGCATTTGTCGTTGGCGGGATAATTGTCCTGCTGATCGGCGACAACCCATTCCAAACCTTTTATCAGTTGATCGGGAACTCGTTCGGCTCGCTGAATGATCTCGGCTACACGCTTTTTATAGCGACTCCGCTGATCTTTACCGGTCTCGCGGTTGCGGTCGCATTCCGCTGCGGACTGCTGAATATTGGTGCGGAAGGCCAGCTTTACGTCGCCGCTTTTGCGACCGCGTGGGTGGGCATCAAATTTGGCGGGACGATGGTCAATATCTTCGGTAAGGAAGAAAATTGGTCGTGGTTCAGTTTGCCGGCGGTTTTATTGGTTCTGGTCTGCGTGGTAACGGCGGTCGTCGGGGGCGGCATTTGGGGTGCGATCCCGGGAATACTGAAGGCAAGATTTGGTTCACATGAAGTGATCAACACGATCATGCTGAACTTCATTGGCATATCGCTTGTCAGCTATTTCACACAATATTATTTCAAAATCCCGGGCGATCCGATCCTGCAAACTGCTGAGATCGGCAAGAATGCACACATTCCGCGCATTAGCCAGTACATCCCGGGAATGCCGGATTTCGTGCCGCTGAGTGTGGCATTTTTGCTCGCGATATTAATGTGCGTGCTCGTGTACGTTTTCCTCTGGAAAACGAAATGGGGCTATGAACTGCGAGCAGTTGGCGAGAATCCATCAGCCGCAGAATACGGCGGCATCTCGCCGAAAAAACAGATCATCATCGCCATGAGCATTTCAGGCGGCTTAGCCGGAATGGTCGCGATCGGCGAGGTTCTGGGTTACAGGTATCGTTATTACGACGGTTTCTCAGATGGTTGGGGTTTCCTCGGCATCGCAGTCGCTTTGCTTGGACGAAACCATCCGTTGGGTATTTTTATTGCCGCGATCTTCTTCGCTGTGCTGAAACGCGGCGAGATCTTTGTTGATATCGAAACCAAATACGTTTCAAAAGACCTTGTAGAAGTTTTGCAGGCGATCATTATCATCTTTGTGGCTTCGTTCCAGCGATTTATCAAGAAATAGAATGAGCGAGATATTCACAACATCATTTTTACTCATCCTGTTCTTCTCGATGATACGTTCGGCGACACCGCTTATATTTGCGGCACTCGGCGGAATGTTTTCGGAGCGATCGGGTGTGATCAATATCGCGCTCGAAGGGCTGATGCTCGCGGGTGCGTTCACCGCAGCGGTCGTTACCTACGAGATGCAGAATCCTTACATCGGTTTTTTGAGCGGTGTTGCGGTCGGCGGATTTGTGGCTCTGATCTTCGCAGTCGCGGTCATTAAATTCGAAGCGGATCAGGTTGTGACGGGATTTGCGGTTAGTTTGCTGATGCTCGGGCTCCCGGCGGTGATCAGCTCGCGCATCTATGATTCGGCGGGTTCGACGCAGCAGATCGCTAAGGAATTCTTGCTTCCCGACTATTTCAACCGCATTTCGCTCGCATCGCTCCTCGCTTTCGCGTTGGTTCCAGTTTGTTGGTACGTACTTTATAAAACTCCGTTCGGGCTTCGTATAAGGGCCGCAGGCGAAAATCCGGAAGCTGCTGACGCCGCAGGAATAAATGTTCTCGGCCTGCGTTACATCGCCGTTGTTCTTTCTGGTTGCCTGGCCGCAGCGGGCGGTGCCTATCTCTCGATCGGCCAATCATCGCTTTTTACCCGCGGGATGACCGCTGGTCGTGGCTACATCGCTCTCGCCGCACTTATCCTCGCCAAATGGAAGCCGATCCCCGTTCTTTTTGCATGCCTTTTCTTTGGATTCACCGAGGCGCTGTCGATCCAGATGCAGGGCGTCATCAAGATGCCGTCGGGCGAAGACGTTCCCGTACAGTTCATCCAAATGATCCCGTACGTCCTGACGATCATCGTACTCGCCGGGTTTATCGGATTGTCTCGAGCTCCAAAAGCACTCGGAATTCCGTACCGCAAGGAAAACTAATCCAACAAATGATCAGGCTTCAAGAGTCCGGATCGTGCCAATTTTAAAATCACGGTTCGACGGAATACGGGTGGTTTGTGATAACCTGTCAGTCCATTTATGTCATACGAACAGGCCGCCACGGCGGCTGAATTTATTAGATCTAAGTACCCGGGCGAATTGCAGACGGCCATCGTTCTCGGCAGCGGGCTAGGTGCTTTTGCAGACGATCTCCAGGATGTGGTTCGAATTCCGTACGAAGAGATTCCGGGATTTGCTCGTTCAACCGTCGAGGGCCACGCGGGGCAGCTCGTTTTAGGTAAGATCGGCGGGGTCGCGGTTGCGGTTCAGCAAGGCCGGTTTCATTATTACGAAGGCTACGACATGCAGCAGGTGATGGTGCCCGTGCGTGCGTTCGGTCTGCTTGGGATCAAGAATGTGATACTCACAAACGCTGCCGGAAGCCTGAATTCTGACATGCTTCCGGGGAGCCTGATGCTGATCGCCGATCATCTCAACTGCCTAGGCGTTAATCCGCTGCGTGGACCGAACGATAAGAGATTCGGCCCGCGATTTCCGGATATGACGGAAGTTTACGACCGCGAATTCCGTGCGATCGCTCTCGAAGAAGCGGCCGCGATATCGCACGAGCGTTTTGAAAAAGGAGTCGACGAAAAGCCGATAGATTTTCTCAACGCCGGCGTCTATTGTGCGCTTTCAGGCCCGACCTACGAAACGCCGGCTGAGATACATATGTACCGCCAACTCGGCGCCGACGCCGTCGGAATGTCGACTGTCCCGGAAGCGATCGCCGCAAAACACATGGGACTTCGCGTCCTTGGCATTTCCTGCATCACCAACCTCGCCGCCGGCATGAGCAGCGATCCGATAAACCACGAAGAGGTTATGGAAACCGGTGCAAAAGTGGCCGAAGTATTCAAGGAATTGTTGAGCAGGATTATTTTGAGGATTAAATGATCATAGGAATTTGCGGCGGAACTGGTTCGGGTAAGACGACGATAGCGCGTGCGATCGTTGGAGCGGTTGGCGCGGAAAAGGTGGTGCTGGTCGAGCAGGATTCGTACTATCGGAATCTTGCCGACATGCCGCTTGACGAGCGCCATCAGGCGAACTTTGACCATCCGGATTCGATCGATAGCGACATGCTGGTCAATCATCTGCGGCGGCTCAAGCAGAATTTGACGGTCGAGATGCCGTTGTATGATTTCAAATCGCATACTCGCAGCGATAAGATCGAATTGATCGAGCCAAAGCCGGTTGTGATCGTCGAAGGCATTCTGATATTCGCCGAGCCGCGCGTTCTCGATCTGCTTGATGTGAGAGTTTACGTCGATACGCCCGACGATGTCAGGTTTATTCGGCGGCTTCAGCGAGATATCGCGGAACGCGGACGGACGACCGAGTCGGTCATAGCACAATATTACCGCTCGGTACGGCCGATGCATATCGAATTTGTCGAGCCGTCGAAGCGCCACGCCGACATCATCATTCCCGAAGGCGGCCAGCAGGACATCGGCATCACATTCCTCTGCAGCCTGGTGCGCGAGAAGCTCGCTGATCAAACCGCAGCGGCAAAATGACAATGCAAGACAAAGAACAAAAACTGATCGACGCGGCCACAATGGCAAGGGAAAGGGCATACGCGCCATATTCGAATTTTCAGGTCGGAGCCGCGGTCGAATCTGAGAATGGCGACATTTACATCGGCTGCAATGTCGAATCGGCCAGCTACGGCCTGACCGTCTGCGCCGAACGCGTCGCCATCTGGAAAGGCATCTCCTGCGGTGAAAAACGCTTCGCTCAGATTGCCGTCGTCGTCGACACCGAAGACCTCACCCCACCCTGCGGAGTCTGCCGCCAGATCATCTGGGAATTCTGCGGAGATGTGCCTGTCATCTTGTCGAATCTAGCTGGAAAAACCGAGAAGATAATGATGAGCGAGCTCCTGCCGAGAGCGTTCGATTCTAAGTTTTTAAAGTAGCTGGTATTTTGCAAATTCTTACGAATTTGTAGTAACCTCAGCTATGGATAAGCTGAAAGTTTTCTTCTCGATTCTCCTTCTCATTTCGATACCAATTTCCGGTTTGGCGGTTACCGCTTCTGAAAAGTCGCGGGCGGTTGTCGTTGATATTTTGATCGTGGGCGGCACGATCGTTAAGATGAACGCCGAGCGTGAGGTTATTGAGAACGGGGCGATCGCGATCACGAACGGCAAGATCGATCTCATCGGTACTCGGCGGATCGTCGAGCAAAATACGCGGCCTAAACGCATTATCGATGCGACCGGCAAAGTCATCATTCCAGGCCTGATCAATACCCACACACATGCCGCGATGTCGCTGTTTCGTGGAATCTCGGACGACCTCGATCTCAACGACTGGCTCACCAAATTCATCTTTCCGGCTGAGGCTAAGAACGTGAACGAGCAGTTCGTGCGTGCAGGAACGCGGCTCGGATTGGCTGAGATGATCCGCGGCGGTACGACCACTTACTGCGACATGTATTATTTCGAAGATGCCGTCGCGGATGAGACGAAAAAGGCGGGCGTTCGCGGAGTCTTGGGCGAGACGATCATCAAATTTCCGGTTTCCGACAACAAAACTCCCGAGGCGGCTCTCGCGTATTCCGAGGCTTTCATCAAAAAGTGGAAAAACGACCCGCTGATCGTTCCGGCGGCTGCTCCGCATGCCCCCTACACGTTGGAAACGGCGACCTTAAAGGCGATCAAAGAACAGTCCGATCGACTGGATTCCGCGGTGGTGATCCATGTTGCCGAAACAAAAAAAGAACGCGACGACATCCTCGCTCAATACGGTAAAACTCCGGCTGCGTATCTCGACAGCATCGGGTTTCTTTCTAACCGGACGATCGCGGCTCATAACGTTTGGATGACGAACGAGGAGCTTGATATTTACAAACAACGCGGCGTCGGAGCGGCGCATTGCCCGCAGTCGAATATGAAACTCGCGTCCGGCGTCGCACCGGTTCCGGCGATGCTTGCAAAGGACATCGCCGTCGGCATCGGTACTGACGGAGCGGCGTCGAACAACGATCTCAACATGTGGGAAGAGATGGATACCGCCGCAAAACTCCATAAATTGACGTCGAACGATCCAAAAACCCTTCCGGCCGAACAGGCTTTCGAAATGGCAACCATCCGCGGTGCCCGGGCTTTGCATCTTGACAAGATCACCGGCTCGCTTGAGGTCGGAAAGCGGGCCGATCTCGTTATTCTTGATATGGATAGCCTCAATCAGACGCCGTATTACAACATCTATTCCTCTCTCGTTTATTCCACCAAAGCCGACGATGTTCGCACCGTAATTATAAACGGCCGTATCGTCATGCTCGACCGGCGTTTGCTCACGCTTAACGAACGTGCTATAAAAATAGACGCAAACGCATACCGCAAAAAAATCATCGATAGCTTAAGACAATGATTTTGCGGGCCCCACAAAAGGCTCGAAGCTATGGATTTTTTGGCTTTTGCGTATTTATTTGTTTCAGGTCGTTATGGTGAGCCCTCCCAGGGTGAGTTCGCTTGGCCTTTTACGGAAAATTTAAGTCGGAAACAGGAGGACTATAAATGCCGTTAAATGTCAGGAGGTTTGGCACTTCCGTTCTAGGGTTATTGCTCTTTTCAGCACCGTTTCTCGTCGCGCAGACCGCTCCGGTCCCGCCGGCCACGACACCGCAAATGGGCCCGCCCACGTCGGGGGACATAATGCGTGATCGCATCTCCAAGTCGAAGGCCTTCATCGCCGTTCGCAATTACAACGCTGCAATTTACGAGCTTGAGAACATCCGTAAGGAATCCGCCGATCCGTCGGTACAGAGCGTTGTCAACGTTCTGCTCATGAACAGCTATCTAGAACAAGGCGATTACAAACGTGCTCAGGATCTACTTGGCGAATTCTACGCTGCTCAGAAAACGTCCAAGGCGAATGCGTCGACCAACTATATGGCGGTCGCCGGCCAGATTATCAAAGGTGCCCGCAGCCGCGTCGAACGCTATCGTGCCCTCGGCCTGAGCGTTTCTGACCGCACGCTGCCGCTTGAGGCTTTGACGGATCTCGAAAAGATGCGTGAAACGCTCGAGCTCGTCATCACTCAATCCAAAGAGATCGGCGCTGATAAAGCTAAATCGGCCGACGCGATGGCGATGCTTGAGGAAGCGAGCAATTCCCGCAGCATGCTCGCCCGCGACGATTACGACTCACGCCGCTGGAAGGACGAAGTCGCCGACACGCGTGAGAAAATGGCAGTTTCGCGAAGCGTTGTCATGAGCGCGGTCAATGATCCCGCGGCTGACGCGGCTTTGCTCGCGGCCAACAACAAACCTGCGGAAACCAAGCCTCCGGTCATGCAGCCCGTGACGAGTCAGCAAGTTCCGCAACCAGTTCTCCAGCCGGTCGTAAGCACTCCGTCGCCGAGCCCGACCCGCGAACGCGAGGTTAAGATCGTCGGGAGCACACCGGCAGAAACTACAACCGCTCAGATCGAAAAGCCAGTTTACGTTCCAAACACCAACCCTCCGCCAGTAGCTCCGAAAGAAGGGCCGAAACAAGCAGAGCCTAAACAGGAAGAGACTAAACCTGTCGAAACCCCAAAGGCTGACTCTCCGAAAGACGGTTCGCCGATGGCGGTCGGTTCGTTGGTTCCGTATGCAACGATGCAGACCAAACCCGTTTATCCGCCCGCAGCAAAGGTCGTCAGAGCTGCTGGTGTCGTGACGGTTGAGGTCATGATCGACGAATCCGGTATGGTCGCCGAGGTTCAGAAAACCAGCGGCCCGATGATGCTCCAGGCAGCGGCGAAAGACGCGATCCGCAAATGGAAATTCAAACCCTTCGTCCGCGACGGTCAGCCGGTCAGGGCGACGGGGTTCGTGAACTTTAGTTTTGCTTTATAACCCTAAGTATTTCAACGAATAGTTAGTATTGTGCAAACCGCCTCCAGCCCAAGCTGGAGGTTTTTTCGTTGTACTTTCGAGGACATAGAGGAATGAGGCCATCGTCTCACTTCGGCGGACAAAGTGAGACGGCTTAACCTGTTGTGTTTGAATCAGTTACGGGGAAATATCGTCTCATTTGGGAAAATTCATGATGGTTAAGTGAGACGGCCCGGTTTTTCGGATCGAAGCCGACGGGGAAGTGCAAATTATCAAAGACCGATGATGTGAAACAATGTATCATAAATAAAACGCATTGTCAAGTCTTTTTTTGAACTCGACCGCAGTTTTTTTCCCGTTCCGTGCTGTTCCGTGTGTTCCGTGGTGAAGATCTTAGGAATTAACCACGGAACGCACGGAATAACACGGAAAAAGAGCGGGGAACGAACCTGCCTTGATACAACTAATTTCCCACTAAAACGCACTTACCGTTTAAGATGTACGTGATGATATTCAAACTCCTTGTGATGATCTGTGTTTTGGCGGCGGCGGGTTTTGCGCAGATGCCGGCGGTTGAGCCGGGCGTTTCGCTGGAGCTGGCGAAATGGCGGGCTGCCCGGTATTCGGATGTGCGGTACAAGCTGGATCTGACGCTTGAGAAGATGTCGCCGGTTTTGAAGGGGACGATCGAGATCCGTGTGAGAGTGGAGGAGAAGAGGAGTGGGGGAGAAGGGGAGAATGCGTCGCCGGGAACGCAGGCCCCTTCGCCTGCAAACGCCGGTTCCTCCGGCGTGGCGAACGTGCCTATCATTCTAGATTGGCGCAGCATTCGTGGCAGCGAAAGACTTTCTACAATCTCGAACGTTACGATTAACGGAACCATCGCTGTACCAAAGGGCGCGAGGTTCGAAGAAGAAAAGGCCGGCGTTGAGATTCTTGGCCCGCGGTATCAGGAGTCGAATGAGCATTTGGTCTTCAATGATCATGTTGTCATTGGTGAGAACGTCATCAAGCTTGATTTCACCTCGCCGATCCTGACGAGCGGGTCGGCGATCACGCGGTACGTGGATAAAGAGGACGGGGCGGAATATATCTATTCGCTCTTCGTCCCCAGCGACGCCAGCACGGCGTTTCCGGTGTTTGACCAGCCGGATCTGAAGGCGAGGTTTTCCGTGACGGCACTGACTTCCTCCGGATGGAGATTCGTGACCAACACTCTTGCGTCGAGCGATCCCTATTTTGATATACCAGGCGATCCCGAGCGTCCAAATGCGGCCGCAGTGAAATTTGAGGCTCCTTCGACCAAACCGATCAGCACCTACGTCTTCGCATTCGCGGCCGGGCCGTGGGAACGCGTGTCGGTACCACCTGCGGTAGCGGGTGGGGTCTCGGCGCCGCGACTCAAAGCCCCACCCGCTACCGCAGGTGGTACTGACTCGGACGCCGTTCCGGCTCCCTCGATCTACGTACGCAAATCCCAGGTCGCAAAGTTCAGGCCCCACGCTGCCGAGGTCTTTCGGCTTAACCGTGAGGGCATCAAGTTTCTCGAGTCCTATTTCGACTACAAATTCCCGTTCCCGAAGTACGACATTGTGCTAATACCGGAGTTTCCGTTTGGCGGGATGGAGCATGCGGGGGCGACTTTCTTGCGGGAATCGTCGGTCATCTTTCCGCAGGAGCCGACTAAGAACGACTATATTTCGCGGGCCAACCTTATCTTTCACGAAGCGGCGCATCAGTGGTTTGGGGACACGGTGACGATGAAATGGTTCGACGACCTGTGGCTAAAGGAAGGCTTTGCCGAGTTCATGGCGTACAAGACGCTCGAAAAGGTGATGCCCGAATACAACGCCTGGAAGGTCTTCTACGAACGCAACAAACAGGCCGCCTACCTCACCGACTCCACCAAAGGCACCACACCCATCTACCAGGAGATCGCCAATCTGAATTCCGCCAAAAGCGCCTACGGCAACATCGTCTATCGCAAAGCCCCGTCGTTTTTGAGACAGGCAGAGTTTTACCTCGGACCGGACAAGTTTCAAACGGCGGTGCGTGCGTTTTTGAAGAAGCACGAGTACGCGAATGCGGGTTGGGAAGATCTGGTGAAGGAGTTTGAGGCGGCGAGCCGAACGGATCTCAAGGCGTGGGCAAATGTTTGGGTTACAAAACCTGGAATGCCAGTGATTTCAAAAAAATCGGTGAAAGGTTGGGATGAAATGCACGGATGTTGCTTCTACTCGTTTTATCAAATTAACGCGCAGGACACTGGTACAACCTGGCGTGAAAAGACAAAGTTTCTGCAAATTGTCGTCAATTCTCAAACCAATGAAGAACAAACGCGATTTACTTATGGCTTAGAGTCAATTGGACCAATGACTGGAATCTTGACAGCCGATGATCAATCAAAAGCTCCGTTTTTTGGCGAGTCAACTAAGGGATGGGGCGGTAAGGGCAAATCCCCGTTTTTCGGCTTGCCGCCCGACGGCACTTACTTTGTTTATATTCCAAACTACCAAGACTACGGCTACGGCATCTTCCTCCTCGACGACAAAAGCCGCGATTATGTCCTGAAAAATATCCAGAACGAAAAGGACGATTTTCTCCGCACAATGATGTGGGGCTGCCTCTGGGACAGCGTCCGCGAGGGCGAGCTTGACCCGAAGGAATACGTTGAGCTGGTCGTCAAAAACCTAAAACTAGAACCCGACGAAAGCACCATCCAAACCCTCCTCGGTCGCGTATCGACGGCGATGCGGTACTATATCGACGCCAAGGGAGAACCACCTGCGTCAGCGGGTGGTCAGGGCCGGAATGACGACCGCCGTACCCAAAACAAATCGACCCGACCACCCGCTAACGCAGGTGGTTCTCCCTTAGAGATCCGCGTCGAAAACCTCCTCATCGACCGCATGCAAAACGCCTCAACCCCGGGGCAGAAGATCACGTACTACCGCTCATTCCTAAACATCGCATCGAGCGAAAATGCACGGCGGATAATGAAGGAGATACTTAAAAAGTCGGCGGCCCCGGGCGGCTCTAAGGGCGAACCACCTGCGTCAGCGGGTGGTCAGGCCGCGAGCGTGAGACCGGCTGCAGGGAAACCAGGCTCCGGACCACCCGCTAACGCAGGTGGTTCTGCCTTTTCGACCAAAGACCGCTTCGATATCGTCTCACGGCTCATCATCCTCGGCGATCCGGAAGCTCCGAAGCTGCTCGCTGAGCTCGAAAAGTCCGAAACCTCAGACGAAGCCAAACGATACGCCTACGCCGCGAAGGCCGGTTTTGCGACGGCTGAGAACAAGGCGAAGTTCTGGAACGATTTCGTAAACAACAAAGACATCTCAGAAAGGTGGATCGAGGCGGCATTTGGGAATTTTAACAACGTCCGCCATAGCGAAATCACACTGCCGTACCTCGAACGTGCTCTCGCCGAGCTGCCCAACCTGAAACGAAATCGCAAGATATTCTTCGTCAACGGCTGGCTCGGAGCCTTCATCGGCGGGCAGAAGAGCGAACAGGCTTTGGCGATCGTGAATAAATTTCTGGCGGATAATCCTGGTTTAGACAAGGACCTGCGGCTCAAGATCCTAGAGAATGTCGACTTGATCGAGCGAGCGGTGAAGATCAGAGCACGGTACTGAGTGGCGGAGCTGACTGGACCGCAAGCGTCCCGCTTGCCTGTGTATGGGTAAATTTCGTGAGGCGCTAACTTATTCACGCCCGAGGAACCGGCGTTGGCAAGCGGGACGCTTGCGGTCCAGTCGCCTTACGGCATCGTCGTCGAATATGCTACTCTTTTCCCGTTCGATCTACCCAACCAAACAATATGAGCCGACGAATATTTCTGATAGTTGCTATCGTTTTTGCCTTTGCTTTTGTGACGCACGCACAGACGCGGCCGCGGAAGATGCCGCCGGCTCCGGCGAAACCGGCTGCTAACGGTTTGATCAAGACGGCCTCAGGTTTGTCGTACATCATCACCAAACGCGGAAAAGGCCGTCAGGCGAAGGCGGGTGACATTGTGGTCGTTAATTACACCGGAACGCTGATGAACGGGAAGAAGTTTGACAGCTCGTACGACAGCGGCCGGGCGATAACGTTCCCGCTCGGCAAGGGCCGCGTGATCAAGGGCTGGGACGAAGGCATCGCCAAAATGCACACCGGCGATCAGGCAATTTTCATCATCCCGCCCAAGATCGGCTACGGCGAAAAAGGCAACGGCCCGATCCCGCCGAACGCATCGATGATATTTATCGTGGAATTGATGGATATAAATCCGAAGTAAAAGCCCGGACCGCAGGCGGCTCGCCTGCAACGCCGGTGCCTCCGGCGTGATCCGGTTGTTATTTTTCAACTTGAATTATCACCACGTTCGTCAGCGTCCCGAAGCGGAACGCTTGCAGGCGAGCCGCCTGCGTTCCAGTCAAAAACGGATTATTGCAATCTTGACAAAAAAATAATGTTTTGCGATTATATGGGCATTAGAACGATTATCAAATCAATTGTCTGAGCGTGGTTTATGAAAATTTCGGCACAAGAGGAATACGGACTTCGATGCCTGGTCCAACTGGCGAATTTGCCTGATGGCGAGAGCCTGACGCTGCCGCAGATCGCGGAGCTTGAGGGCATTTCGACGGCGAATGCCGGCAAGCTGATGTGGCTGCTGAACAAGGCGGATTTTGTTCACTCGACGCGGGGAACGAAGGGCGGCTATTGTCTTGCGCGTCCAGCTGAGGAGATCAGGCTGAACGAGATCATCAAGGTGCTCGACGCCGACGTCGTCGACAAGCACTGCGAGAGCTACACCGGCGTGCTCGACACTTGCGTGCATAAAGGCGATTGCGGCATTCGACCCGTTATTGTTGGGCTTCACGAGATCGTAGAGAATGCATTGTCCCGCATCACATTGGCTCAGCTGGTCGGCAACGAGAGCAAGGTCGATGCGATGTTCCATTCGATCCAAGGCATACATCGAACGCTGGAAGCCCAGAGAATTTGAAAATGAAGACGGCGATAGAGAACAGCGATCTGGAAATGACCAGGGTCACGATCACTTTGCCGAAAGGATGCAAGCGGGACGCTTTGAGCGTGAACGCGTTGGACACGAAAACGCGAGAACTCGCGTACCAGACGCTGATCACGGTGGATGGGAAGATACTCCCGTGCAGTGGATTTAAGGTGAAGGATGGAGCCTTGCATTTGGAAGTGCAGCAGGGTTTTTTTGAGATCGCCGGGGCGGAATAAATATGTCGACAGCAGCAGAATTACTTACAAATCGGGAATACAAATACGGCTTTGTCACGGATATCGAGACCGAGACGATCGCTCGCGGCCTGTCGGAAGACACCGTGCGGCTCATCTCGTCAAAAAAGAACGAGCCCGAATGGATGCTCGATTTTCGGCTGAAGGCGTACCGGAAATGGCTTACGATGGAGCAGCCGGACAACTGGGCGAATTTTGACTACCCGGCGATCGATTTTCAGAATATCTCGTACTATTCGGCCCCGAAGCAAAAGCCTTCGAAAGCGAGTCTGGACGAGGTCGACCCGGAATTGCTGCGGACGTTCGAAAAACTCGGCATCCCGATAACCGAGCAGAAAATGCTTGCGAACGTGGCGGTCGATGCGGTGTTTGATTCGGTGTCGGTCGCGACAACTTACAAGAAAAAGCTGCTTGAGGCCGGCGTGATCTTTTGTTCGTTTACCGAGGCCGTCGAGCTTTATCCGGACAAGATCCAGAAATATCTGGGCTCGGTCGTTCCCGTCGGCGACAATTATTACGCGGCTCTGAACTCGGCGGTTTTCTCCGACGGTTCGTTCGTCTTTATCCCAAAAGGCGTCCGCTGCCCGATGGAGCTTTCGACATATTTCCGCATCAATACGCAGGAAGCGGGGCAGTTCGAACGTACGCTGATCGTGGCTGAAGAAGGCGGCTATGTGGCGTATAACGAGGGCTGCACGGCACCGCAGTTTGATACCAATCAGCTCCACGCGGCGGTCGTCGAGCTGGTCGCTTTGGACGACGCCGAGATCAAATACTCGACCGTTCAGAACTGGTACGCCGGTGACGAGAACGGCAAGGGCGGTATTTATAACTTTGTGACAAAGCGCGGTGCTTGTCGCGGTGTGAGATCGAAAATTTCTTGGACACAGGTTGAGACCGGCAGTGCCATCACCTGGAAATATCCGAGCGTTATCTTGCAGGGCGATAATTCGATCGGTGAATTCTACTCCGTGGCCTTAACCAACAACGCCCAGATCGCCGACACGGGCACCAAGATGATCCACCTTGGCAAGAACACAAAATCAACGATCATCTCAAAAGGCATCTCAGCCGGAAAATCGAACAACAGCTATCGCGGCCTCGTCAAGATAATGCCGAAAGCCGAAGGTGCGAGAAATTACACCCAATGCGATTCGATGCTCATCGGCGGCAAGTCCGAGGCGAACACGTTCCCGTACATCGAGGTAATGAACAACACCGCCCGAGTCGAACACGAAGCGACGACGAGCAAGATCAGCGAAGACCAGTTGTTTTACTTGCAGCAACGTGGAATCCCGCAGGAAGATGCTGTTTCGCTCATCATCAACGGGTTTTGCAAGGAAGTTTTCCGTGAGTTGCCGATGGAATATGCGGTCGAGGCGACGAAGTTGTTGGGATTGAAGCTTGAGGGAAGCGTAGGGTAAGTAGAATGAGTTCAAGACCAGATCCGTGGCGGATACTCCGATCGAAAACTGACCTAGCCGAGGAAGCTATTCTATTGTTGTCGGAACGAGATGCTTGGCAGAAGGTGTACGCTCTACCAAAAGCAGAGAAATTCCCGCAAGTCTGTTTCACTGGCTTCAGTTCTGCAAACAGAGAAAGACTTGAAACTATTGCGGGAACTGTAGGACTGGAACCAAAGGACTCAGTAGCTAAGGGCTTGGTTCTGCTTGTCATAGGTCCTAATGCTGGGGAAAGCAAGATTAAGAAGGCGGAACTTCAGGGAGTTCACGTTACCGATGAAGATGGATTCATTGCATTCGTTGAGGCTCAAAAAATATGATAACGATCCAACCTTCAGGTCAACCAAAACCCAAAGGCCACTATAGCCCGGGGATCGAGCACGACGGCTTGATCTATGTTTCGGGGCAGTTGCCGATGACGCTGGATACGCGCGAGCCCTTTACGGGTGATATTGATGGGCAGACGGAACTTGCTTTGCGGAACGTCGAGGCGGTTTTGCACGCGGCGGGGAGTGATCTGGGGCGCGTTTTGCAGTTTACGATCTATGTCTCTGACATGGAATTGTGGGGTGCGGTGAATGCGGCTTACGCACGCGTGATGGGCGATCATCGTCCGGCGAGAGCGATCGTGCCGGTGAAGGATCTGCATTTTGGAACCAAGATCGAGATACAGGCGATCGCAGCAAAGCCGACCGATCGTTGATAGATGGACCCACAGCTGATCCTTTCCAGCCTGACCAACCCAACGCTTTTGTTTTTTGCGTTGGGGATCGTCGCTACCGTCGTTCGCAGCGATCTTGAGATACCGGCGACGACGGTCAAGTTCATCTCGCTTTATCTGTTGTTTGCCATCGGATTCAAAGGCGGGCAGGAACTGGCCCACAGCGACTTTTCGACCGAGATATTCTTTTCGCTCATTTTGGGCATTGTTGCCGCTTGCTTCGTGCCGTTCTATACATTTTTCATTCTGAAACGCAGGATGGAGGTGAGCGACGCGGCGGCCGTTGCGGCAACGTATGGGTCGGTTAGCGCTGTTACGTTTGTTGCGGCAACATCGTTTCTTGAGGCTCAGCAGCAAACCTTCGGCGGGCACATGGTTGCCGTCATGGCTCTAATGGAAACGCCGGCGATCATCATCGGCGTTATCCTGATGATGAAATATGAAAAGGATTCCAGCAGTCGCGGACGACTGAGGAGCATTTTTCATCATTCGCTAACGAATGGCAGTGTCCTAATGGTTGTCGGAAGCCTCGTCATAGGTATCATTGCCGACAGCAAACAGGCGGAGGGTATTAAGCCGTTTACGACTGATATTTTCAAGGGTTTTCTCGCGATCTTCCTGCTCGAAATGGGCATGGTCACGGCGCGTAGATTTGCCGCTTTTCGGAAATATGGTTGGTTCGTTGCGGCTTTCGGGATCGTGATTCCTCTGATAAACGGGGTATTTTTTGCGATCTTCAGCGGTTTGATCACTAAGAATCCTGGAAACCGGTTCATGTTCGGCGTGCTGGCCGCAAGCGCGTCCTATATCGCTGTTCCCGCAGCTATGCGGCTTGCGGCACCAAAGGCCGATCCCGGACTATATATTCCGATGGCTTTGGGCGTCACATTCCCTTTCAACATAACCATCGGAATGCCGATCTATTATGCTGTGGTCAAGTATGTGAATTTTGGATAGATATATGAATATCGAGCGTAGGTGGATCGCGTTTGCCATATTCGCGATCGTGGCGGTTTCAATCGTTGCCGTGAGTCTATTGAGCAGTGAGCTCAGCGACGTTTCGGCCCAGGTTTCGGTCAAACGAGCGATCGAGACCAGCGAGGCTCCGAAGGCGATCGGGCCGTATTCGCAGGCGATCATTGCCAACGGGTTTATCTACACTGCCGGCCAGGTCGGAGCGGATCCAAAGACGGGATCGATCGTTGACGGCGGGATCGAGGCGCAGACCGAGCAGGTTTTGAAGAATATTGAGGCTGTGCTGAAAGCTTCGGGCAGCTCGCTCGACGATGCGGTGAAAACGACTGTTTTTCTGACGGATCTGAACGACTTTGCCAAGATGAACGAGGTCTACGCGAAACGGTTCAAGGCTCCGTTTCCGGCGCGTTCGACGGTGCAGGTTGTGAAATTGCCGCGTGATGGCAAGATCGAGATCGAGGTTGTGGCAGTCGTTAAGGGCGGCAATAGGTAGAGAACGATGGCCGAGATTTTCAGAGCAAAAGAATTTACCGGCACGCGGGCATGGGAATCGCTGCCGGTCGCGTCTATGGACGGCGTTTCAGTCAAGATCCACTGGACTGACCAACCGTATATCTGGCACGTCAACGATGGCGAAGAAGTTTTTGCCGTTCTAGATGGCGAGGTTGAAATGAATTATCGCGAGCAGGGAGTGGAGAAGAAGGCTTTATTATCGACGGGCGATATTTTTTTCGCGGGTGTCGGTTGCGAGCACGTTGCGCATCCGATCGGCGAAGCTCGAATTCTAGTCGTGGAGAAAGAAGGCAGTGTCTAAAATGAAGCTAAATATCTTTCAAGTTGATGCCTTTACGAGGTCGCCTTTTGGCGGCAATCCAGCGGCGGTCGTGCCGCTTGATGCGTGGCTGCCGGACGATGTAATGCATAATATCGCCCAAGAAAATAACTTGAGCGAAACCGCTTTTTTCGTAAGGAATGCTGACGTTTTTGAGATCCGCTGGTTTACGCCGACCTTTGAGATCGACCTGTGCGGGCATGCGACGCTTGCATCCGCGTTCGTGATTTTCGATGTTTTAAAACTCGAGACTAAGACGATCAGATTTCATTCGCACAAAAGCGGAGATCTGTCGGTCGAAAAGAATGGGGACGTATTGACGCTTGATTTTCCGTCTCGCCCGGTCTCGCCGGTTGAGGCTCCGGACGGATTGTTCGACGCGATCGGAGGAACGCCAAACGAGGTCTTTAAGGCGCGCGATTACTTCCTGGTCTTTGAAACCGAGCAGGACGTGCTTGACCTGAAACCAAATTTTTCCGCGCTCCATGACATAGCGGCTCTTCTTAAAATTGACGCGCATGGTTTTATCGTCACAGCGCCCGGAGATTCTTCCGATTTTGTGTCCCGTTTCTTTGCACCCGAGGTCGGAGTGTTCGAGGATCCGGTGACGGGTTCGTCTCACTGCAATTTGATACCTTTTTGGGCTGAGAGGCTCGGCAAGACCGAGATGTTTGCCCGGCAGGTGTCGGCCCGGGGCGGTGAGTTGTTTTGCGAACTGGCAGGTGACAGGGTAAAGATCGGCGGGAACGCCGTTTTATACATGAAAGGTGAGATCTACGTCTAAGGCCGTGATAAGGATCGAACCTCTGCAACCCAAGGATTCGTTGCTTTTGTCGGCTATCGCCCGGCGGGCATATGCCGATCATTTCAGATATCTCTGGTACGACGATGGCGAAGCCTATATGGAAAGATCGTTCAGCCCGAAGGCTTTGGAGAACGAGCTTAGCGACTTCGCGAATCTCTTTTTCGCCGCATATTTTAAAGACAAGGCAGCTGGTTTTCTGAAACTTCGGCCTGAGAACACGCTTCCCCTCTTTGCCGATGCCAATGCGTTCGAGATCGAAAGGATCTATCTGGCAAAAGAATTCAAGGGCAAGGGTATTGGAAAGCGTATGATGGACACCGCTGCCGGGATAGCTGGTTCAATGGGCAAAGATCTGATATGGCTGAAGGTAATGGCCGGAAACGAAACCTCGATCGGGTTTTACCGTAGCTGCGGTTACTCCATTTGCGGTGAAGAGGTTCTTAAACAACCCGGATTAAGACCTGAGCACAGCGGAATGTACGTCATGCGCAAGGACTTAAACGATCGGCAACCGGCATAGTGCAGATTTGTATGCCATGAGACAAAAAATCATTTTGGATACTTGACTATATAGTAATGATTAAACTATATTCTTGGTTGAAAAGGGAGTAGATAGCCCACGAGGTTCGGTGAGATCGTCAATACGGCTGAATCAGTTCAGCCCGGTTCATCGATAAAATATCGAGACTTTTCATGATAGTTGCAGAGTTTGCAAGTATCATGGAGAGTCTTTTTTATTTTGATATGAACATTAAAACACTTACAGCTTTGCTCGTTCTGTTCGCCGTTTTTGCCGTTAGTGCATCAGCACAGAATACCTTCAAAACTGACTTCCAGGTCTGGAATGATACACAGATCATCATTCCTCTCAATAAGAAGAAAGATGTTAATGCCGTTATTTGGGTTTTTGGGCGATTCGGGAACAACGTTTCGACCACGACAGACGCCAGGATCGGCGGGCTGATCACGAAAAAGGTAAATAAATACGCGACGCTTGGCGGCGGATACCTCTACCGGTACTCAAACCCAACGTTCGTTCGCTCTCGGTACGAAAGCCGCTACCTAGGTTTAGCAACATTTACGGTGCCACTGAGTAAGGACAAAAAGTGGACGCTGGTAAACCGAAATATCTATCAGTATGAAGATCGATATTCCCGGCCAAATGCTTCGGTTGTTCGGAATCGTGCCTGGTTGAAGCGCGAGGTTACGGTTGGGGGCAAGAAGATCGAGCCGTTCGTATCCTTCGAAACCTTTTACGACTTTCGGCTGAAAGCTTTTGCGAGATACCGCACGCAGGCTGGTTTTTCTCGCAAGTTTTATCCAAATCTTTCTGCCGATATTTACTATGTTCGACAAGATGAAACGGGAAATGGTATCAGGCCCGGAACTCTTAATGGCATAGGTTCGAGTTTTCGTATCAACTTATAAACAAAAATTGAATAAAGGAGACATTTCAAAGTGAAAAAGAGTCAATTTGCTAGCATGCGACAAGGGGTAATAGGGGTGATGGCTTTGCTCGTACTTTCAATTACGAACTTCGCGCAGTCAACGACCAGTTTTAATATTTCTGAAAAAATGGTGACTGATGCTCAGGCCGGATGGTGCGGGGCTTTGGTCAAGATCAACGAGACAAAAGAAAAGGGCGGCGACTATACCAAAACGGCCTCGGACATTCTGGACTCGGCTTATAGTTATCAGTACGGCGTAGTCCTCTTTAAGCCGACGCTGACCACCGGCGAACAGGTTTTTAGAATGGATAAGGAGGGTGCCCTCGCATACTTTGTCGGTGGTAACTCTAAATATAAAGATGACGGCGGATTTGCCTTAAAAGGATGGAAGAAGTGCGAGAGCAAGCCGAAGGGTATAATTCTCAACGGCGATACCGCTCTCTCGATGGGCAACGTTCACATGTGGGATAAGGACGGAAAGGAAACCGTCGTCGACAAGACGTGGGGCTACAAACTGGACGAGAAAGGTAACCTGCGGATCATTTTGCACCACTCTTCGCTCCCGTATAAACCCACAAAATAGTGAAAATTAACGAAACTTGAAAAAAAAATCAGGATTTGACCCGAAAGCCCGAGATCTGAGAAGATTTTGGGCTTTTCCCTTGCTATAATTATGAAATATTGAAGTTAGCGGGATCGCCCGTCTGAAAATAACTATGCTACTAGAAGTTAAAGATCTACACGCCGGTATCGAAGGCAAAGAAATTCTGAAAGGCCTGAATCTTCAGGTCAAAAAAGGTGAGGTTCACGCGATCATGGGGCCGAACGGCTCGGGCAAATCGACCTTGTCAAAGGTTTTGGCCGGACATCCGACCTACGAAGTGATCTCGGGCGAGGTTTTGTTCGAAGGCAAAAACCTGCTCGAACTTGAACCTGACGAACGTGCCCGCGAAGGCGTTTTCATGGCGTTTCAGTATCCGGTCGAGGTTCCGGGTGTGTCGAATTCGCAGTTCCTGCGGCTCGCCTATAACCAAAAGGCTCTGCATCACGGGCTGGAAGAGCTTGACCCGCTTGAGTTCAACGATTACCTGAAGGAAAAGGCCAAGATCGTGGATATGGACCCGCAGTTTTTCAAGCGTTCGGTCAACGAAGGCTTTTCGGGTGGTGAGAAAAAGCGGAATGAGATCCTGCAAATGGCGGTGCTTGAGCCTAAGCTTGCTGTGCTCGACGAAACCGATTCCGGGCTCGACATCGATGCTCTGCGAATCGTCGCTGAGGGAGTGAACAAGCTGCGTTCAAGCGAGAATGCGATCATCCTGGTTACTCACTATCAACGTCTTTTGAACTACATCCAGCCTGATTTTGTACACGTTTTGGCCGGCGGCAAGATCGTGAAGGAAGGCGGGAAGGAGTTGGCGCTTGAACTGGAAGAGAAGGGATATGATTGGGTGAAGGGAGCCGCGGTTTAGATTTTCCGATGAATTGCCACTAGCTTTAGCTAGTGGACATCGAGCATGAAAGATTTGAGGGCTTTAGCCCAATCTCTTGTCTCACAATCGCTCCAGCTCTTTGGGCTAAAGCCCGATTTATTTTTTGCCTATCCACTAGCTAAAGCTAGTGGCAATTGATATGACCAGATGACCGAGCCAGCAAAATCAAAATCCACTAACCCCGCGATCATCATCGCGATCTGGTCGGCTGTGCTCGTGACTGTGTTTGTCGCATTTCGCAGCACTGACCTGTTGAAACTGCCGAGTTTGCTAGGCAATCTCGGCGGCGGGCCGTTATTTGGTGGCGAGGGGATCTTGGCGTCGGCCGTTGGTGCGATCATAGCGGTTCTTATTCTTGTTTCGTGGTTGGGAATAGGGTCGTTTGTATTTCGATATTTGAAAACTGAGCGCGGCGAAAATTTCTCGCAGCTGCTCGAACTTGTTCGAAATATCGCTGTCGGCGCGATCGTCACGTCGCTGATATGGTTTTTTCTCGGCCTTGCGGGGCTTTATTCACCGTTGGCCGCGATAATTATTACGGTCGTGGGATTTGTAGAAGGCGGAATAAATCTCGCTCGTGGAAGGGAACCGAAAACCGAAAGCGTTCGGTCTGACAATGCAACGGGCTTCGACAAGGCACTGCTTCCTCTCGCCGCGGTTCCAGTTGTTCTCGCATTCGTTGCGGCCCTTGCTCCGCCGATAGCGAAGGACACCTTGCTCTATCATTTTGCGGTGCCAAAGGCGTTTATCGCACAGGGCAGCAATGCGTTTATTGATGGCAATATCGCAAGTTACCTGGCTCTCGGCACCGAGATGCATGCGGTTTGGGCGATGCTGCTTGGCAATTTTGTCAGCACGCGAGCAGGCGAAGCGGCGGCCGGGGCGACGACATTTTTATTCTTCCCTTTGCTGCTCGGCGCGGTATTTGGGTGGGCAAGGGAACTTAGTGTTTCGCGAAGTTGGTCGCTTGTCGCGACGCTGATGGTTGCGGCGATCCCGACAGCATTTCATGTGGCTTCGAGCGGTTATATTGACCTTGCTCTTGCTCTTTATATCACGCTCGCGTGTTATTCGCTGACGCGTTGGTGGAAGACTTTGTCGACGTCGTCGATGGTTCTAGTTGGTTTATTTCTGGGCGGGGCATTGGCCGTTAAATTGACGGCGGTGTTTGTTTTTGCGGCTTTCGCCTTAGTTGTGTTGCTACGGGCTCGGGATGCTAAGAACCCAGTCGCTATCGCTCCCGGTTCTGACCCGGAGGGCGTTGCGACGGCTTCCGCGAGTTCCGGCAAGATCGTGGCCTTGGGTTTTGGGGCTTTGGTTTTGGCTGGGGCGATCGCTTCGCCGTGGTATTTGCGGAACTGGGCGGCGACGGGGTCGCCGGTTTTTCCGTTTTACATGAGCGTTTGGAAGGGGACGGCAAACGGTTGGGACGTTGAGCGGTCGAACCTTTTCCAGGGCATGAACTCGCAGTACGGCGGGGCCGACATCAACAAGACGAACTATTTGATGTCTCCATTCCGCGTTTCGCTCGCGGCTCAGCCTGAGAATCCAGAGTTGTACGACGGTGTTTTAGGTGCCGCATTTCTGATCGGCCTGCCGCTGCTGATCTGGGCGTTTTGGAAGAAGAAGCTGGCGGACGAATTCGCGATCGCGGCTGGAGTGTCGGCGATAGTTTATCTTGTTTTGGCTGTTTTCAAGCCCACAGCTGCGGTATTTGCTGCCGATCGCTCCGTTGTTTGCGGTTGCGATCGTTGGGGCGATCGAATCAGTGCTTGAGGATGCGGGATCGAGGGCGGCGGCGAAATATTCGCTGTTGGCCGCGTCAGTAGTCGCGATCTTTACGTCGGCTGCCTGGTTTTGTCAGAAAGCCCCGCTTCGGGTCGTGCTCGGCGGCGAGACTCGCGACCAATATCTGACGCGAAACCTCGATTATTATCCCTACTATCAGACGATCAACAGCGAAGCGGACGCGGATGCCAAGGTCTGGCTGATCAACATGCGGCGGGATACTTACTATATCGACCGGCCCGTCGTCTCGGATTATTTATTTGAAGACTGGACGCTGCGAAAGATGGTCTGGGAATCGCGAAACACGGCGGAATTAAAGGCCAAGGCCGCCGCAATGGGCGTGAAATATATATTGGCACGCCACGATTTTCTCTTCGATCTCGATAAGTCGACCCTCGTTGACGAAAAGAAGCCGCGGGCCGAGAACGAAGCAAAATTACGGATGGCCAAAGAGCTCATCCTCGACCCCGCGAACACGGTTCGTGCGGACAGTAAGTTTAGTTTAGTAAAGGTATTTTAATAGAAATGGTATCAACGACAGCCGCTGTGGAAACACAATTTGCGGAACAATTTAGAGAGTTTATAAAGGGCGAATCGCACGATGGTCTACGAAAGCTCCGCGAGGACGCGTTTGCGGCGTTTTCGCTTTCGGGATTTCCGACGCAGAAGGACGAGGACTGGAAATATACGAATGTTTCCCCGATCGTCAGGGAGCAGTGGACAGTTAGCGGTGGCCGGAGCGAAGAGCTTTCTGGCGATGTTATCGACTTGATCGGCAAGTTTTCGTTTCGCCGTAATGGTTTTGCGGCGTTGAATCTGGCATTTGGAGAGATCAAAGTCGTACGGATCGCCAGGGAAACCAGTATTGTTGAGCCGATCGAGCTTGCCTTTTTGGCCGATGAGAACGCAGCAGTCTTTCCGCATATCGTCATCATCGCAGAACCGGGAAGCAAGGCAACGATCGTGGAATCATATGATTCGACCGCGAAGAGCCTAATTAATGCGGCGGTGCAGATCGTCGTCGAAGATAACGCAAATCTCACGCACTATCGCGTGCAAAAAGATTCGCCGGACGCCTTCAACGTCGGAACGACCGAGGTGACGCTGGGCTCGGGCAGCCACTACGATTCGACCAACATAAATCTCGGCGGCGGCATATCGCGGCACGACATTGACGTCAGGTTCACCGCCGAAGGCGGCGAGGCTTGGGTTGACGGGCTTTACATGCTAAGCGGCAGCCAGCACCACGACACGCATTCGATCATCGATCACACCGTGCCGAACTGCACTTCTCATCAGACCTACAAAGGCGTGCTGAACGACCATTCGCGTGGTGTTTTCAACGGCAAGGTCTTCGTTCGCGAAAACGCTCACGGCACCGACGCGCAGCAGTCGAATAAAAACCTTTTGCTCTCGAATGATGCCCGTGTTGATACAAAGCCTCAGCTTGAGATATTCAACGACGACGTCAAATGCTCGCACGGAGCAACCGTTGGGCAGCTTGAGGGCGAGGAACTGTTTTATTTGCTGACGCGCGGATTGCCGGAAACTCTCGCTAAAAATCTGCTCACCTACGGTTTTGCCGAACAGGTGATAAATAAGATCAAGATCGAATCGATCAAGAAAGAACTGGACGCGGCGGTTTTGAATAGGTTGGGTGCGGAGATATAGCCACAGGGAGCACAGCGATTACTAACCATTGTCCTCCAGGAAAAACAAAATGAAAGCAGTACAAGAAATGAGCAAATTTGACGTTGAAAAGGTAAGGAAGGATTTTCCGGTTCTGTCGCAGACAGTAAACGGGAAACCGCTCGTGTATCTCGATAACGGTGCTTCGTCGCAGGTGCCGCAGTCGGTGATCGACCGGACCTCCAAATACCTGAGCGAAGAGCATTCGAACATTCATCGCGGCGTGCATTATCTTTCGCAGCACGCGACCACCGCGTACGAAGCGGCTCGTGAGAAGGTAAAGCGGTTCATCAACGCGAGGGAAGCGAAGGAGTGCATCTTTGTACGCGGGACGACCGAGGGTGTGAATTTGGTGGCGTATTCGTACGGACGCAAATTCATCAACGAGGGCGATGAGATCCTGGTTTCGCAGATGGAGCATCATTCGAACATCATCCCGTGGCAGATGATCGCTGAGGAAAAAGGTGCCCGCGTCGTCATGATTCCGATGAATGACGAAGGCGAATTGATCATCGACGAGTACGAAAATCTGCTTAATGAACGCACGAAAATGGTCGCGATCACGCACGTTTCGAATTCGCTTGGAACCGTAAATCCTGTCAAGCAGATGATCGCGACGGCACATAAATTTGGCGTTCCGGTTCTCGTCGATGCCGCGCAGAGCGTGCCGCATTTTCCGGTGGATGTGCAGGATCTAGACGCGGATTTCTTTGTGTTTTCGGGTCACAAGATGTTCGCGCCAACCGGCAGTGGTGTGATGTATGGAAAGCGTGAATGGCTGGACCAGATGCCGCCATATCAGACGGGCGGCGGTATGATCCGCACGGTCAGTTTTGAAAAAACGACATTCGCACCGATCCCCGATAAATTCGAAGCCGGAACACCAGCCATCGCCGCCGGTATCGGTCTGGGAGCAGCGATCGATTACATAAACGCCATCGATTTTGAGGCCGCTGCTGCTTACGAACACAAGCTGCTCGAATACGCGACCGAGCGTCTCTCCGACATCCCGGAGGTCAAGATCATTGGCACTGCCGCAGAAAAGGCTAGCGTATTATCATTTACCATCGAGGGCATCCACCCGCACGACATCGGCACGATCCTCGACCAGCAAGGCATCGCAGTCCGCGCCGGCCACCATTGTGCCCAGCCGGTAATGGAGTTTTTCGATGTTCCGGCGACGGCCCGTGCGAGTTTTGCCTTTTACAACACGCGGGAAGAAATCGATAAACTGGCGGACGCAATACAGAAGGTGATTGAGGTATTTGCATAGCATCGGTAAACTCCTACCGTGAGGTTTTTGAGTGGATGGTAATATGGTCGTTTATCAAGTCATGAAAGAGTGCATTGATGATGGTATTGACGGTGTTAGCGATCTCCGCGTCCGGTATTTCGGTTGTCGCGCAGCAGGGTAACCCGCAGGTAATAAAACGAACCGAAAAGATGCGGCAAAAAGTCGCGAAGATCGGAACCGGAGACGAAGCAAAGGTTCGTGTGTTGCTTTTCGACGGCACCAAGATCTCTGGCTTCATAAGTGAGGCAAATCAGAATACTTTCGCTGTCATGGATTCGAGCAAAAAGGCGACAACGGCGAACTATTCGGATGTAAAGACCTTAGACTACACAGGAAAAAGCGATATGAGCACCAAGTCGAAGTACATCTGGGCCGGAGTTGCGGGTGGCATTGGTGCGGCGATCGCCATATTTGCCTACGCTGTATTGCACCGGGATTGATCGATCATAATGAAAACCATCGGCCTCATCGGCGGGATGTCCTGGGAAAGCTCGGTCGTTTACTACCAGATCATCAACCGCAAAACTCAGGAGCTGCTCGGCGGTTCGCATTCGGCTGAGTCGTTGATGTATTCGGTCGATTTTGGCGAGATCGCTCGGCTCCAGCACGAAGGGAACTGGGGAGCACTCGAAACGATCATGGTCGATGCCGCAAAGCGGCTCGAACGCGGCGGAGCTAACCTTATCGTGATATGCACGAACACGATGCACATGTTCGCTGACGAGATGGAAAACTCCGTTAGCATTCCGCTCGTCCACATTGGCGATGCGACCGGTGAGGCGATACGGGAAAGTGGGCTGAAAAAAGTTGGCCTGCTAGGGACGAAATTTACGATGGAGAAGGACTTTCTAAAGAAACGCCTTCTTGATAAATTTGGGATCGAGACGATAATCCCTGATGACGCTGATCGCGAAATTGTTCATTCGGTCATTTACAACGAACTTGTGAAAGGCGAGATCCGGGAAGACTCGCGTTCGGCTTATTTGGAGATCATTGAGAAGCTTATAGGAAATGGTGCTGAGGGAATCGTTCTGGGCTGTACTGAGATCCCTCTGCTGATCACGCCGGAGCTTACTGAGGCAGTTCTTTTTGATACGACGCAGATCCATGCGGAACGGGCGGTAGAGATAGCTTTGCGTTGACGATCTTTTTGCCGGATGTGAGCGGCATCACTTTCAACCGCGGGCTAATTGATAGATAATCCGACCATGTATTCTGATCTTTATATTGCCCAACACGCCAAAATGCGGCCCGTGACCGAGATCGCTGAACAGCTTGGCCTCGGCCCTGACGATATCGACCTTTACGGCAGCCCTTACATCGCTAAGGTGCGGCTCAACGTCATTGAGAAATTCAAGGATCGCCCGAACGCCAAATACATTGACGTTTCCGCAATCACTCCGACACCGCTCGGTGAAGGTAAATCCACGACACTCATAGGCCTCGGCGAGGCGATGAAGCACCTCGGCAAACGCTCTGTTGTTAGCTTGCGGCAGCCGTCGCAAGGGCCGACGTTCGGTATTAAGGGTGGAGCTGCAGGCGGCGGCTATTCGCAGGTCGTGCCGATGGAGACGTTTAATCTCAATCTGACCGGCGATATTCATGCCGTTACGGCGGCAAACAATCTGCTCGCTGCGATGATCGATAACAAATTGCTCCGCGGCAATCCGCTCAATATAAATCCGCACAGCATCACCTGGAAACGCGTCGTTGATACGAATGACCGAGCTTTACGCAAGATCATCGTCGGCCTCGGCGGCCGAATGGAAGGCGGCATTCCGCGTGAGACGGGTTTTGATATTACGGTCGCGTCAGAAGTAATGGCGATCCTCGCGCTCACAACGTCGCTTCAGGATATGCGAAAGCGGTTCGGCCGGATCGTGGTCGGAATGACGCATGATAAACAGCCTGTCACTGCCGAAGAGATCGGTGCGGCCGGAGCAATGACCGTGCTGATGCTCGATGCGATCAGGCCGACGATCATGCAAACGCTTGAGAATACACCGGCGTTAGTTCACGCCGGGCCTTTCGCTAACGTCGCACACGGCAACAGCAGCATTCTCGCCGATCTGATCGGCATCAAAACGGCGGATTACCTGATGACCGAATCCGGATTTGGAGCTGACATCGGAGCTGAGAAATTCTTTAACATCAAATGCCGATACAGCGGCCTCACGCCTGACGCCTGCGTGATCGTCGCGACCATTCGAGCTCTGAAATCGCACAGCGGCAAATACAAGATCGTCGCCGGCCGTCCTCTGCCGCCGGAAATGCTTGAGTGCAGTGTTGCTGACGTCGAGGCAGGGGCGGCGAACCTTCGCAAGCAGATCGAGAATGTTCGCCTGCACGGCGTGACGCCGGTCGTTGCCATAAACGCGTTCGAATCAGATCATCCGGAAGAGATCGAGGCCGTAAAACGGATCGCGATCGAATCCGGGGCTCTCGGAGCCGCGGTTTCGACCCATTGGGCCGATGGCGGAAAAGGAGCGATCGAGCTAGCCGAAATGGTGATCGATGCGGCCGAGCAACCGAGCGAATTTAAATTCCTATACGACCTCGACCAGCCCATCAAAACCAAGATCGAGACCATTGCTAAAAAGATCTACGGTGCCGCGGATGTATTTTTCGAGCCGTTCGCCGATCAGCAGATCGCCTCGTATGAGGCGAATGGATTCGGCAACCTTCCGATCTGCATGGCAAAAACTCATTTGAGCTTGAGCCATGATCCAAAACTAAAAGGAGCCCCGACCGGTTTCACTCTGCCGATCCGCGAGGTCCGTGCGAGCGTCGGCGCGGGCTTTATTTATCCGATCTGCGGTGATATGCGAACTATGCCTGCGTTGCCCGAACATCCGGCAGCGGAGCACGTGGATATCGATGAGAACGGAAATATTGTAGGATTATTCTAGATGTCAGAATTAAACGAGCTTTATCAGGAAACGATTTTAGAACACAACAAGAACCCGCGGAATTTTCATGAGATCGCAGATGCGGATCAATATGCGGACGGGAAGAATCCGCTTTGCGGCGATGCCTTGCGTGTTTACGTCAAGCTGGACGGCGACACGGTGACGGACGTGGCGTTCAAGGGGTCGGGCTGTGCGATCTCAAAGGCTTCGGCGTCGATGATGACGCAGGCTGTAAAGGGGAAAACCAGGGACGAGGCTCACCATATTTTTGATGAGTTTCACCGCATGGTCACTGGCGATCTTGACATTGAGACTGACGACAACGATCTAGGCAAGCTGAAAATATTTTCGGGCGTCCTTGAGTTCCCGGCGCGCGTCAAATGTGCATCGCTTAGCTGGCATACGCTGAATGCCGCGTTAAAAGGCGAAGACGTCGTTTCGACCGAGTAGATTTTCTGCAAATGTCTCGCGGCGGCGGCGTTCATCGTATATGATGTACTACCGAATGTTCAGTACCGGCCGCGTAATTTTTATACTGGTTCTTTTTGCGGCTCTCTCTTTCCCGGTAATGGCTAGGCCGCAGACGCGGATAGCGGCAGATCTTCCAACCGCCGAAGCTTTCGAGACCCACGCTTCGCAGCTCAGAGCAAAGCTCAAGGGACGCGGCTTCACGGTTCTGGTCGAGCGGCCGTTCATTGTCGTGGGCGATGATAGCGCCGATCGCGTAGAGCAGTGGGCTAAGGATGTCGTTCGCGGAACAATACAGAAGCTCAAGCAGGACTACTTCAAGAAAGACCCCGCAAACATTCTTGAGATCTGGCTACTGAAGGACGAAACGTCGTATCGAAAGCATGCCAAAGAATTCTTCAACGACGAACCGGACACGCCGTACGGTTATTATTCTCCATCAAAAAAGGCCCTGATAATGAACATCGCGACCGGCGGCGGAACGCTCGTTCACGAGATCGTTCATCCGTTTATGGAAGTGAATTTTCCGGATTGTCCGGCGTGGTTCAACGAAGGAATGGGCTCGCTCTACGAACAGTCGGGAACCGTCGATGGCCATATCTACGGATACACAAACTGGCGCCTGCGCGGGCTGCAGAACGGTTTGCGTAAAAAAATTGTGCCAACGTTCAAGGCAATGACGTCAATGTCCGACGGCGAGTTTTATAAGGAAGCAACCGGAACGAATTACGCCCAGGCACGCTATCTGATGTATTACCTGCAGGAAAAGAAACTGCTTGTGAGGTACTACAAAGAATTCAGCGCGACCGTAAAGACCGATCCGACCGGATACAAAACTCTTCAGAGAGTTCTCGGCGAGCGAGATATGCTCGCGTTTCAGCGTCGGTGGGAAGCGTTTGTAATGAAGCTCGTTTACTAGAGCACGGGTCAGAACCGCCTGCGTAAGCGGGCGGAACGAAGCATGCATAGAAATCTGGCCCAACCTCGTTCATTCCGGCCGCTCACGCAGACGGTTCCGACCGGTATCTACATGCCGTTTTCCTGAACGCCGCTATCTCTGCGGTGACCCATTCACTATCCCTTCCTAATTCCCGAGCCATGATCTCCGCGATCTTTGGAGCCATTTCGATGGCTGCGGCAGCGTTGAGGAATAGCGTTCGGGTTCGCCGGGCAGAACGTCTTCGACGGTCCGTGCCATCTCGTCGCGAACGGCACGCACCACATCATCATCCGTGTATTGGAGATCTTTATGAAGCCGCTGGCCGCTGCTTTTTGGCGGTGCTGAGATCTTCAGGTTTGCCGTGACACAGCAGCTCGCGTCAAGGCTGCCGATCTCGACGGCCCGATCCACAGCGTCCTCAGCCATTCTTCGATAGGTCGTCCATTTTCCGCCTGTGATGGTGATTACAACGTCGGCATCGACGAACAGCTCGTGACTGCGGGACAGAGCGGCTGTGTTTTTTGCATCAGAGCGGTTTACTAATGGGCGAATTCCGGCAAAAACACTCAGGATGTCGGCTCGCTTTGGGCGTTCCGTTAAATATCCGCCGACCGTTTCCAGGATGAAATCGATCTCGGCATCGAGAGCCTCGGGTTCGAGAACAGCTGATTCCACTGATATGTCGGTGGTGCCGACGATGACATGGTCGTGCCACGGAATGCAAAACAGAACACGGCCATCGCTTGTTTTGGGGATCATCAGGGCAGCATCTGACGGCAAAAAACGGCGTTCGAGAACGATGTGCGAGCCCTGCGCGAATGTTACGACAGGTTTTGCCTTAGGGTCAGCATTTTTCCTGATCGGATCGCAGAATGCACCGGTTGCGTTTATGATGGTGCGGGCGAGAACCTTATGTATCTCGCCAGTTTCCAGATCTCTAAATTTAACGCCCACTATCGATCCTAAGTCGTCATCCTGAAAATCGAGAACCGGAGCATAATTTATCAGGCATGCACCAACGCCATCAGCCGTTCGAGCCATGTCGATGAGCAGTCGAGCATCGTCGAATTGACCATCATGGTAAAGAATGCCGCCTGAAAGGCCTTCGGTGTTGACGGTCGGAAACCGCCTGGTAGTTTCGCTCCGCGACAAGATCTTTGATCGGCCAATGCGTTTGCTGCCAGCGAGAAGATCGTAGATCTTGAGACCGACGCCATAAAATACCTTTTGCCACAAACTGTAACAGGGGACTATAAACTCCTGTATGTGAACGACATGCGGAGCATTTTGCAGCAGCGTTGAGCGTTCCGACAGGGCTTCGCGGACAAGTCCCAGATCGCCCTGTGCCAGATAACGAACACCGCCGTGGACGAGCTTTGTACTGCGGCTCGAGGTTCCTTTGCCGAAGTCGTGCTGTTCTAAAAGCAGTACATCGAGCCTGCGCGAAGCAGCGTCCAGAGCACAGCCGACACCGGTCGCCCCGCCGCCAATGACGATGATGTCCCACGGCTGTTTGTGTTTGCGAACTCGCTCTAAGTTTTCGTCTCGGTTCATAACCAACCTAGATTCTTGCTCAAAACCACGGGCGTGGCAAAGTCGAATCTTGCTCAAGCCCGCGCGTAAGCAGGGGCGATTTCCGAACCCGGGGTGTTGACTCCGCTAAAATTGAATAATTCGCCCTTGCTTACGCGCGGGCTTGCGCAACGATTGTGCGGACGATTTTCAAGGGGACTTGCAGAAACCTCGTTTTCGACGCAAAATCATTTTCAAAATGCCGGATCCGAACTTACAACAACGAGGCCTGTTCGAGACAAAGCCGCTTCTCGCCTGTCTCGCCGTAGTTTTTATCACCATCGTCATGCTCAACTTTCAAGGGCGTGTCTGGTGGTGTCAGGCGGGCGATTATATGCCGTGGTCGTGGGATATCTGGACGTCACACAATTCGCAGCATGTAATGGATCCGTATTCGTTCACGCACATTCTGCACGGCGTTCTTGAGTTTTGGCTGATCGGGCTTGTTTTCAGGAAAATGCCGCTGGCGTGGCGGCTCGTTCTCGCTGTCCTGATCGAAAGCTCGTGGGAGGTCGCGGAGAATTCAAGCTACATTATCAATCGCTATCGCGAAGAAACGATCTCGCTCGACTATTTCGGCGATTCGATAATCAATTCCCTCGCAGATATCGTCTGCTGTGCGACCGGCTTCGTGATCGCGTATAAACTCAGATTCTGGAAGTCAGTTGCTCTTTTCGTCCTGACGGAAGCCATCCTCATTCTGACCATCCGCGATAGCCTTGTGATCAATATAATTATGCTGCTCTATCCAGTCGAAGCGATCAAGCTCTGGCAGATAGGGAAGTAAGAGTAACAACGAAAGTACACGAAAAAGCACGAAATAGGATCGCCCAGTTCGTGCTTTTTCGTGTACTTTCGTGGTTACTTTCTTACCTTTCGCCGCGAGCGGCTTCGACCGATGTTTCCAGATCGACCGCGAGTTTGCGGGATCCGGGTTGGTCGAACGTCTCGGTCCATCGCAAAGCTTCATCGAGGATCCTCAACTGATATTCCCTGAAATTCGGCTTGCCGGCAACCGTGCCGAGTTCTCCGTTGTAGTAAGCCGTTCGCGGTGGGCGGACCATATCGGTCAGTTTTGGGTCGACGGAGATGGTCATCGTCGGGATGCCGCTTTCTTCAATGCCGCGGGCGATAATGCCAAGGGTTTGGTGGCAGAGACGCGATGCCGGGATGAGCAGGGCTGCCTGCACCTCGTAGCGATGGAGGCGTTCGGCGATCTTCGGGGCTATCTCTTGAGCGACTCGTTCGGCGTTCGGAATGTGGCTGCTGAGGCTCCACCAGACGTTGTTAAGGCCGCCGATGACGCCGTTTTCGGCGTATTCCGTTAGTCGATCGACGGGGATCTGACAGTTACGGTCTTCCTGCACGGCTTTCGGGTCGTAGCCTTTGGCGGTGTAACGAAGATCACCTGCCTCGACCTCGACGGGAATTTCGAGGAAGTTCAGATCCCCATCCCGGCTCGAAGTGTCGAACGGATCCATTCCGTCAATATACGCACCGGCGGACGATATGAGCGCGAGGTTAAGCATCGGCAACGCACGGCGGACCGGCGTAAAAGGGGAATGGACATTCTCGACCCACGGATAGTTCGTGAGGTTGTCGTTCGCATTCCAACGGGAAAAACGTCCTGAAAAAACTTCGAGATTTTCGATCAGTTCCATATCTAATCAGACCTTAAATTCTTTTGAGAAATCGTAAATATTATCTTTTTCAGCCTTGGCCGGAGCCGAGCTGAACTTGCGATTCGCGATAATAAAAAATGCGATCAGAGCCGCGACCATTCCTGCAAACAGCACCCAAACCGAATACTCGTGCAGCATGTTGAATTGTATCCGCAACGGATCATCGAGCGGTACGTCATCGATCGGTTTCCCGATCTGAGCTCTTACCGAAGCCAGCCATAAGCCGATCACAAATTGCCCAACCGCACACGCCGCCGCGATCACCAGCAGCAGGAATCGCTCAACCCAGAGCCAAAGTTTGCTGATCCGCGACGTTGCGAGCAAAGACGTAAGGATCAGGAAAACCGAGATCGCCATTCCGCTGAAATTCAGGATCGCGAGCGTTCGGTTCACGACCGCTCCGGCGAGTTCCCGCTGCGGCAGCACCGCGAAGGCTGCTTGAGCGACACCGATAAAAAACACTGCCGCTCCCAGCCAGATCGCAAGTACCAATAACCTGATATCAGAGAAAAACTTCATAAAACTCTCTTATTTTCAGGCTTTTATTATCAGGCTTTTCATCCAAAAGGGCAAAAGCTCACGCTTTCCTAATGATCGCCAGCAGATTCTTGCCAACGGGCACTCCGGTGATCGGTTCGATACGGCGCATTATCGGCACGACCAAATTGTCATACGCTGTGACGGCCTGTGAACCGAGGCCGTCAGAGTTGAGCACGCGATATTTCATATACCACAGCAGAACGCCCGCGATATCGAAAAAGAACGACCGCACGATGTTAAATCCCGCAGCCCGGCATTTTTCCTCAAGTTCTCTTTTTGAATACCTGCGAAAATGCCCGACTTTGCGGTCGAATTCGCCGTAAAGGCTCATCAACGCCGGCACAAATATCAGGCAATGCCCGCCGTCCGCGAGCGTATCGAAAACTGCTTTTAGTTCGTTTTCATCGTCCTCAATATGTTCGAGAACGTTGACGTAAATGATCGTATCGGGCCGTTGTTTCGCGACGATCGCCCCTGCCGCTTCTGTAAAGACAGAATGGTAAAGGCTCAGATCAGTTTTGCTTTCCCTTTCCGCCGTATTTACCTCGAGGCTATAGAACATTTCCGACGGCTCGACGAGGGCGAGGCTTTGCGGCTCTAGTTCTAACAGTAATTCTGTAAAGCTGCCTATTCCGGCACCGACTTCGACGACATGGTCGCCGATGAACGGCTTCAGCTCATCCAGGATCCACCGGTGATAATTGACGGCGAACGACATTGCCTCCAGATCCTTGCCTATGTAGACCGCGGGGTCATTCATTGGTTTCTCCGGCGGTGAGGTATGGCTGCGTGATCTTTTTCGCCAGCTCAAATGAGTTTTGAAACGAGCCTTTTTTCGAAACGAAGAGATTGTATTTCAACACGTAAA
The DNA here is from genome assembly GCA_016703965.1 of Acidobacteriota bacterium. NCBI lineage: Bacteria > Pseudomonadati > Acidobacteriota > Acidobacteriota bacterium. The sequence goes on along the minus strand of JADJBB010000004.1, from coordinate 26,784 downwards.
AAAGAGCAGCAACGCCGTCCTTAAACCCGATCTTTTTGCCTTCGTCGTACGTTCGGCCGTAATAGCTGATCGGCACCTCGTATATCGCGGCGTTCAGCTTCGCGATCTTGGCCGTGACCTCGACCTCAAATCCGAAACCGCTCGATGTGATTATCATATTTCGAGCGATCTCGCTGCGAAACGCTTTGTAGCACGTTTCCATGTCGCTCATGTTGAGGTTAGTGAAGCAGTTCGAGAAAAATGTAAGCGACTTATTGGCGAGATAGTGGGTGAAATAGAGGATCCGTGTTGCTTTTTTCACCATGAATCGCGACCCGTAAACGACATCCGCGTGTCCATGCAAGATCGGGCTGATCACGTCCTGGATCTCATTCGGGTCGTATTCCAGATCGGCGTCCTGAACGATAACTACGTCGCCCTTCGCCATCGCGAAACCTTTTTTCAGGGCTTCGGTCTTTCCTTTGTTTTTATCATGGCGAACATATTCGATCGCCGAATACTTCTCCGCAAGCCGTTTCGCGATCTCGCCGGTCTTGTCCGAAGAGCAATCATCGACGATCACGAGCTCCAGCAGGTGAGGAATGCCGATGACCCGTTCCACGATCATCGTGAGCGTTGCTTCTTCGTTATACGCCGGCATGATAACGGACAGGCACGGGCAGTGCGTCGGGCCAACACCTTGAAGTTCCTTTTCGTGAGACATATAATCGGCTGAAATTGACGGGCGAAGAAGCGAACGCCTAATTCTACGACGAAAACGGTATTGCTAACAAAACTGCTAACTAAAATGACATCTGTACGCGACACCGTTTCCGCCTTTCGTCCCTGGCTGCTTGCCCCCGCTGCGTTTCTGACGATGCTGGTTCTCTCATGGCATCGCTGGACGTCGCTGATAGTGGATATCGGCCGCGAGGCCGACATGCCGCTGCGGCTGATGAACGGCGAATGGCTTTATCGCGACATCCACTATCTTTATACTCCCTTTTCGCCCTATTTTAATGCCCTGCTCTACCGCATTTTCGGTCCGCATCTCGACACGCTTGCCATTAGCGGCATATGCTGGTCAGCAGTTCTTACAATTTTGTGTTATCGCATCGTGAGAAAGCTGATGCCGCCGCTCGAAAGCTCGCTTGCCGTTTGTGTCGTCGTCGTACTCTGTATCTTTAAGCCGGCGGGGAATCTGATCTTGCCGTATTCCTTCGCGGCTCTTCACGGAACGGTTTTTTCCATCGCTTCGGTGCTGTTTCTGATGCGATTCGCTGAGAATAAGAAAACGGCTGAGCTCTGGTTATGCGGGCTGTTCATCGGGCTGGCGGGTATCGCGAAGCAGGAGTTCGCGTTTGCAGGAGCACTTACAGTTGCAGCGTATCTTCTCTTCCTACACCGCTTGAAAATTGGAAAGCTCCTTCGCGATCTCGCGATCGCCGGAATTGCTGCCCTGCTCGTATTTGTTCCAGTGATAGCTGAACTGTTCGTCAAGATGGACGCACAGATGCTGATCAATGATTGTCACCTGTTCTACACGAATATTCCCGCGTCCCTCGTCTATTACAACCGCTTCCGCGCGGGGCTGAATTTCCCGGTATGGTCGATCGTTCAGATGCTTGGTTCTCTGGGCGTTTGTATAGCTGTGATCGCCGGGATCGTCTTTTTCAGCGATCGAACCTACACGCTGAAACGGCGATCCGTGATGATATTTCTCGGCTCGACCGTCCTCGCTCTGGTGGTGGGGTTTTTGTCTGTCAGCCAATGGGACGGAAGCCCGATTAGATCACTGCCGTTCCTTATGATCGGCATGATGGCGATCGCGTGGCGGCGTCGGCCTGACGTTGGCGGCCCGCTTTTCATCGCGGCCATATACGCACTTGCGATCATTTCGCGAGTAATACTGCGCGTACCGAGCGGGGGATTTTCGGGGAGCTTTTTTCTACCCATAGGGTTATGTGTGACAATTTACGGCCTCGTGTGGGAACTGCCTTTTTACGTTGAAAAATGGACAAGCGATTCAAGCTCCTCGCTGCGAGCTGCGGCGATCGCCCGAGGATTTCTTGTCGTCGCGATCATAGCTACGATGGTCTCGTTCGGCTACAGATTCCGAAGCAAATATGTTTACGAAGTAACAGCAGTACGCGGCACCGCTTTCGTTGAAAAGGAAACAGGGCCGGTCATTTCCGAAACGCTTCGTTTTATTGAGCAGCGAACGGCTCCGGGCGATTTTATCGCGGTCGTTCCGGAAGGCAACGATCTTGCATTTCTGACCGCACGGCGTATCAATTTACGTCATCAGGTGCTGCTGCCTGATTTTATGAGCGAACAAGATGAGCTCACCGCGAGCTCTCTACTCATGCGTGATAATGTACGGTACATCTTCGTCCCGAACCGCCCGATGCGCGAATTTGGCAGCGTAGCGTTCGGCAAGGATTTCTATAGAACGCTGGGAGGCTGGATGCAGGATAACTATCGCCTCGTAAAGGTTTTCGGAGTGCCCGATGGACCGGAGCCCGAGATCGGCGACCCGCGGTATTTTATTAAAGCTTACGAGCGGAAGGATCTATGACACGCGAGCCCAAGCCAAATATAGCTGATTCCGTTGCCCGTGCGTCTGCGAAACTACAAGATGCCGGGATCGACGATGCACGCCGCGAAGCGTCATCGCTTATGGCGTTTGCGATCGGCAAAACCTCCGCTTTTATTTTCGCCCACCCCGAATACGAGCTGACCGAAGCAGAATCGAAGGCCTTCGATTCTGCCGTAGAGAGGCGGGAGGCACGCGAGCCTTTTCACTACATCGTCGGAAGAAAGGAGTTCTACGGGCTCGATTTCACAGTGGCTCCCGGCGTCCTGATCCCGAGGCCCGAGACCGAACTTTTGGTCGAGGATGCGATAAACATTCTAGGTGAACTGCCGAACCCGCGATTTGTTGAGATCGGTGTTGGCTCCGGCTGTATCTCGGTTTCGATCCTGCACAATTCGCCTCGGGCGACCGCGGTCGCCGTTGATATATCGGAACCGGCTTTGGGGATTGCCAGGAAAAATGCGGAGTTTTACAACGTCGCCGATCGTCTCGCTTTGCATCACGGAGATGTTTATCAAGGCGTCGAGGGCGAATTCGATCTCATCGTTTCCAATCCGCCTTACATTCCCGACAGCGATCTCACGACGCTGCAAACAGAGGTCGGCAGTTTTGAACCGCATTCAGCGCTGTTCGGCGGCGATGACGGGCTGTATATAGTGCGACGCATTGTTGCCGATGCTCCGAAGTTTCTTAAAAAGGCGGCCATATCTTAATTGAGATCGGCTTTGGCCAGGCGAGAAGCGTCAAAGAGCTGTTCGACGTAGCGATCTGGTGTGAAATTGACTTTATCCGTGACCTGCAGGGCATCGAGCGGATCGCAAAAGCTAGGCTTAATTAATATACGAAACATTTTATATGCCGATAACGTCTAATTATATGGGTTGCAAATTAGGGCCGGTTATTTCGGTGAAATACGAGACCGGAAACGGCTTGCATTTGCAACCAAAACGGGAGTAAGATTGAGACGTTCTCAGAGATCTAGGCAGTTTTGAAAACACAGCGGTCTGTTCCGCAGCAGTTGGGCGAAGCAATGCTTTAACGCCCGCTTCGCCATGTTAACTTCGTAACACGCAAACCTGTATCAGGTTGGAGGTGATTTTTGTGAAGGACATGCTTTTTGCCTTATTAGCACTCGTAGCCGCGATCGCGGCAGCTTTCTCATTCTACAAATACACGAGCAGCGACGATAATAAAGTCTTCTTGGTGATCGCACTTGTATGTGCGGTCGCAACCGTCGGTCTCGGAGGGTTTTTCCTCTCGGGCCGCATCGCTAAAAAGGAAGATATTCATATTACGGAGTAACGGTGTGGAATGCGTAAAACGTCTTCGCTCGCAAGTCGGCTGAACAGCGCCCTGCGAACTGGATAGAAATAGTGTATATAAAAAGGACAGCTTTTCGGAGTTGTCCTTTTTTCTGACCGAAGCCCACGGGTAGGCCACTGCAGGAAATTTTGTAAGAGGTAGTCGAAAAGATGTTATTGGATATGTGAAGCGTTCTGCTCGGCGAGAAGAAGGGTTGGAATAATTTGCGATACCTCCGGAGTTGCGTTATCATAATGTTGACAAAAATGTAATGATTCATTTTTACTGATGTGAAAAGCAATGCCAAAGATCGCTGATATACAGGAAACGCCGAACCCGAACGCGGTAAAGTTTATTTTAAAGGAGCCCGTTTCGCACGGAACGTCGCACTCGTTCAAGACGGCTGACGCCGCAGCGGATAATGCTTTGGCAAAGGCAATATTTGACGTGGGCGAGGTCGTGTCTGTGTTTTACATGGACAAGATGATCACGGTCGAGAAGACCGACGACATCGACTGGGATGAGATCCTGCCTGATCTCGCGGTGCCGATCCGCGAGGCTCCGGCTGTCGCTTCGACCAATGGGACGGCGAAAAAAGCAGCGGCTGCGACGGTTGGCGGTGCGATCGGCGTCGCGGCAAGCGACGATCCGAAACTCGCGGCGATCAACGAACTGCTCGACGACCGCATTCGGCCCTATCTCGCCGGCGACGGCGGTTGGCTCGAGATAATCGACCTCGACGAAGAAACTCTTCGGATCCGCTACGAAGGTGCCTGCGGTTCGTGCCCTAGCTCGCTGACCGGCACCTTGATGGCCATCGAGAACATGATCCGCGAAGAGATCGACCCAAATCTTACGGTCTTGGCCGTATAGGTTTCCGCCTTTATTGGTAGAGGAAATTCTGCCGTTTTTACCTTTGACCAATCTCCCAAATTACTTTACCTATCAACCGCTTTTAAGCCGACAGGCTGGCCAAAGCCCTTGACCAAACAACGTCATCTACTAAAAATTGCCTGAAAATACGGCGTGTTGTTCAAAGTGTGAATCGATTCACACTTTAAAGGCTCTGTTTTGCTCGCAGGTGAGTTTACGCAAAAATACCGCACCAAGAACTGTTCGCCGCCGGATCACTCAACCCTCTCAAGTAGATGCATTTTGTTGATTTTGAAGAATTTCTTGACATTGTTGTACCGGATTGTACATAATCGGGAGGACGGTGGTTTATGAAAAAACGCCGTAAGCCGCACTTGGGCCTAAGCTCTGCCCGGACCACCGAAAAACATACCTATTTTAACCAGCATTTTTTTTGATTTGATGGAGGAGAAACGTAGTGAATAGCGAAGAACTCGAACAGAGTCTCAAAAGTGAATTTGAGAGTTATCTCAAGTCCGTACTTGCCGAAATGAAGCAGGAAACTGCTGAATTTCACAGCAAATTCGAGGCCGAGTTTGAAAAACAAAAGTCTCAGATCGATGAGGCATTTAAGGGCTTTGCCGCTCGTTTTGATTCGGAACGGACGTTCGATGCTGCCTTTACCGGTACGGTGGCAGAACATTTGCGCCTTGCCCGGGATGAGGGAGCTCGCGTTGCCGCCAATGCGATGGTCGAAGCTGAAAATCTCGGCCAATCGCCGCTTAGCGCCGTTCCGGCAGCCGCGCCTGTCGAAGTCAAATACGACGCGATCCGCGATGCGGTCGATGACATCAGCTCGAAGGATTCGCAGAGTGCGATCCTGAAATCGCTGGTACATCACGCAGCAAACTTTGCCCCGCGCGGTGCATTTTTCATCATCAAATCCGATCATTTCTCGGGCTGGAAGATTTTCGGGGCGGATGTTGCCGCTGAGAACGCGATCCGCGATATCCATTTCCCGGTTTCATCTGATTCGATCCTCGGTGCCGCCGTTACGGCGAGAACTACCGTCGATAACTCAGGGCGAAGCCACCCCGGAGATGCGGCGTTCATTAACCCGCTTCAGTTCGGCGAGCCGGAAAGAATGTATGCTATCCCGTTGGTCGCCCGCAGCCGAGCGGTTGCCGTGCTTTATGCCGACCACGGCACGGAAGCGGAGAAAGATTCGGACATCAATCGAGAAGCCCTCGAAACTCTCGTCCGTGTTGCCGGATTGACGGTGGAACTGCTTGCTTCGATGCAGACCGCCAAGGCTGAGAACCGTACGGTAGCTGCCGCGGACTTCGAAAACGTCGATTCGAAACCCGAGGAACCAACAGCCCTGCACCCCGAGCCGGTAGCTCAAAGTCCAGCGAGCGAATACATTGAGCCCGCTCCGGCTTATGGATCACCTTTCGGTGCACCGGCATTCGCTGACGAACCCGCCAAAGATGAGCAGGCTTTTTCGTTCAGCGACAGTGTCACCTTTGAAGGCGGATTTCCGCCTGAAGTTTCGTCAAATCCATTCGACGCGGAACCCGCCTCATACGGGGCATTTGAAAAGGTCGAGGAACCTGCTGCTGTTGAGACAGCATTCGATGACAATCCGTTCGCTGAGAAGCCATTTATAGGGGATGAAGCAGTTCGTCAGGCTGAATTTGCAACATCATTCGAAACGCCCGTCGAGACATTTGAACCGCAGGCCGAGCCCGTTGCTCCGCCCGTTGAAACCTTTGCTCCGGCTGTCGAGCCGGTCCATCCCGCGGACGAAAGTTTTGCTCCCGTAGCCGAGCCGATCTATGTCGAAGAGCCGAAAGGCAGCGATATGGTATTTGATACCGGAAACGTTTTTAATGAGGCTCCGCCTATCAGTTCGCCATTCGAACAGCCCGTTGAGCAATTCGAACCGGCTGCCGTGACCAGTGGCGGCGGTTTTGCCCACCAGGTTGAAGCTCCGGTAATGGAGGCTCCGGTTGTTCAGGCGCCTAAACCTCGTCTGAGCGAACGCAATGTCGATCTGCCGATCGAGGTGCCTGAGGAGGAACGTCGTATCCACAACGATGCCCGCCGTTTCGCCCGTCTTTTAGTGTCGGAGATCAAGCTTTACAACGAAAAGAAGGTTATCGAGGGCCGTGAGGCGAATGATCTCTACGACCGGCTTCGCGAGGCGATCGACCGTTCACGCGAAATGTATGACAAGCGCGTTCAGCCACCGGTTGCCGCGAAATTTGATTACTTCCATTACGAGATCGTTAATTCGCTGGCTGAGGGATCTGTCGAACGTCTTGGATCCGGTTACCCCGGAGCGAGCGTCTAGAATCCACCAACTATTTTGTATATGAGAAAGCCGCCAATTTGGCGGCTTTCTTTTCTATTGCTCTGACGGAATCTAGTTTATCCGGGCAGCCTTTCGGACGGGAAAACGGGGCGTGTTGCGTCCGGGCGGTCTGGCGAGGTGTGACGGTGGACGATCTTCCAGTCCTTTCCGATCAGCTTGAAAACAAGTGTCATACGGCCGGATGAATTCTCGACCGTCCCATTGTTCTCCTGCGTTTGTTTCCACTTGCAGCTAACGTAGGCTGCCGTTTTTCCAAGCAATTCAACTCGAAGTCCCGTAACGTCGAGCGTGACGTTCGAAACCTTTGCATACGAGGCGGTGACGTTGCTTTTCACGTTTTCCCAGCCAATGGTCGCGGAGCCGTTATTGTTGAAGATGAGCAGCCGGTCGCTTTTTTCGTAGGTTGACATGACCTTGTCGACGTCGGCTTGCTTTATGCCTTCGACAAGCCGGTCGAAGGCATCGCGGACATCCTTCGCCGGGTCGGGCTTGCCAACGGCAGCCTTCTGGCCGAGGGCGGTAAACGTGAGAGTTAAGATGACGGTCGAGATAAAGATAAAATGTTTCATAAATGTCATTTCCCGAGATGTTAGATCCTCAAAAGTGAGTTTATAGCCCGACGGATTCAGGCGCAACCTAACGGGAGAGGTCTGCACGATTTGGTATTCGCCCTGCGCCTCATCTGCACGATTTGGTGGCCGTTTGGACGATCGAGGTCGTGCTAACTTAGTTATTTCACCACATGAGTCGGCTTTCGATCCTTGGAACAATTATTGCTTTATTCTTAAGTGCTAATGAAACACTTTGGTTTCGATCACTCTTCCGACCAAAGAAATAATCGCTTTAGGGGTGCATCGTTATGAACATTTCAGCAAAACGTCTTTTGGCTATTCTCATCGGAGTAATGAGTCTGTCCGGTTCGCTTTGGGCCGGATCGCCAGCGAAAGCAGTTAATCTTCCAACAGCCCTGAATATGCAGGTCATTGATGATGATGACGAGCCCGAGATCACTGATCGCGTTGCTCGCATCAGCTTTATCGAAGGGGAGGCTAAAGTTCGTCGGAGCGGTTCGGATGACTGGGAAACCCTAACGCTCAACTTACCGCTGGTCGAGGGAGACGAGATCAGCACGGATGGCGGTGCGAAGATCGAGATCCAGTTTGATAAAAATAAGCATTTGCGGCTCGACGCTGATTCTTATCTGAAGGTCATTACGTTGAAGGACGAGGGAATTGCTCTCAGCCTTTCGCTCGGAACGATGAGTTTGCGGATAACGGCATTTGATAAGGCCGTTTCATTTTTTGAGATCGATGCCCCAAGAACAACTCTTGCGGTGCAAAAAGCCGGACGCTATCGGATCGATGCCGGAAAAGAAGGTGACGACGAAGTTCGTGCTAGCGTTAGCGAAGGCGGAGAGGCTCGCATCTATTCCGATAACGCAGGATTCACCTTAAAGGACGGGCGTGGCACCCGGATCTTCGTCGCGGGAAGAAATTCGGGAGATTGGGAAAATACGGATGCATCGCAGTTCGACGACGATTTTAGCCAGTGGGCCTCTGATCGCGAAGCGGTCGTCGCAAAACGCCTAAGTGACGGCTATTACAACAAATATTACGACGACGACATTTACGGAGCCGAGGACCTCAGCGACAACGGAGAGTGGATAAACACGACCGATTACGGTTATGTATGGAGCCCGAGCCGCCTTGCTCTCGCACAGTATTCCGATTGGTCGCCGTACCGTTACGGACACTGGCGGTGGATGCAGCCGTACGGCTGGGTCTGGGTCAACGATGAGCCGTGGGGCTGGGCGACGTACCATCACGGGCGCTGGTTCTCTTACGGCGGACGCTGGGTTTGGTCGCCTTATGGATACTATCGTTCGAGCCGAAGCTGGTGGTCTCCGGCGTACGTCGTCATCAATATTTTTAACAACAACGTCTGCTGGTATCCGCTCGGATATCATCGACGTCGATACAACTATAATTGGAATCACCAGACGCCGCGGAATACTAAAGTTAGCACTCGCACGCCGCGGGCTCCGCTAGGAAACGGTCCCGGGAGAATTCCGCCCGGCCGTGTCACCAATGGTAAAGATCCGGATGTTCCCATAACCGGCGTAGTTTCAGTTGATACGAAGGATTTTGGCAGCCGCAATGCACACGCAAAAACCGCAACACCTGCGATCGCAAGAACAATACTCACGAAAGATCCCGGATCTGGGACAGCGACGACTTTGCCAACTTACAAGGACCGCCGGCGAAGTATCGATATTGTGACGGAGAGGCCGCCGGTCGATCCGGTCATTATGAAAACCCGTGTCGGTGCTGCACCTCGAAAGTCCGACGCTCCAATGGACGAAGAACTGCGAACCAAACGCATCTTCGGCGGCCGCCCGCCGCAAAGAACGCCTGAAACAGAGCCGTCGGTCCGCGAACCAGTAGTTCGACTGGCCGAGCCGCGTAAGACAGGTGCGGTCGAGCGTCCACCTATCGTCACTAAGGTCGATCCGGGAAGAATGCCGCCCGAAACCGAGCCCGAGAAGCCGCGACGAACGCCGTCCGTTCGTGAAACGCCGGTTTATACAACGCCACCAACCAAAGAGACACCGCGATATACACCTCCACCTCGCGAGACGCCGCGGTACGACCCGCCGAAACAAACTGAAAGGGCTCCGCGTGAGACTCCGGCTCAACCGGCACCAAAAAAGGAGACCCCGCCTGCCAAGAGCGAGCCGAAATCAAGCGATAAACCTGCTTTACCCTCGCGCAAGGAGAAGCCGGATTCGAATTAAACTATTTCGTTTTGGCAAAACAAGGCCGCGTAGGATCGAAGACACTCGTTCCCTCGCGGCCTTATTGATCTATGAATCGTTAATTTTGAAGAAAAAAGGCTTTATCGACGTCGGCCGGGTTTCCAACTATGACAAAGCGAATATTCTTCATATATTTATTCGCCGCTGCCTGTATTTCAGCCGGTTTTACCTTCCGCATACGGTCAAGAAACTCCAGTGAATTTCTCCAACCACCGCCAAGCAATTCATATTGGGCGAGTTCGGCTGCCTGTGCGGCGTTCGTTTCTTCTTTCAGGTAATAGGTCGTCAGGAAATATGCTCCCATCTGGCCGATAGTCTCAGCATCGACCGAACCTTGTTTTATCTTATTGATCTCGTCGAGCATGACCGCAACGGCTTCGTTAGGACGCGTCGTCGAGGCTGAGATCGAAGCGGTGTTTGCAGCCATATCATCGAGTTCTGCATCCGGAGCATATGAAAGATTTCTCTTGCCGCGAACTTCTTCAAACACACGCTGCTGCAAAACCGTCATTGCGGTTCGCATCGCATAATAATCAGCGTCGCGAATAGAAGGTGCAGCAAATGTTCCTTTTACATAATTGGTCTCAACCGCCTTGGCGGTGATGTCGACGGTTGGCTTGGAAAAATTAAGCGGAGGCAGCGGATTGTCTTTATAATCGCCGCGAGGTAATTTCCCAAAAGAAGCCTCGATCTGCTTTTGAAGATCTGTTGGTTCAAGATCGCCAACGATCACAAGAAGCATCCGCGATGCTTGGACGAGGCCGCGATGGTAGGCGGCGAGGTCGGAGGCCTTGAATCTTGTGATGTTTGCTACCGTTCCCTGGGGGCTGTTCGTGTATGGATGTCCGGCATAGAGAATGCTATCGTTCACGAAATCCAGAGCACCTTCGGGCGAATCGGTCTGTGCTCGCAGGCCGGTCAAGAAAGTCCCGCGAACGCGTTCGACATCTTCCGGAGCGAAGGCGGGGTTGATAGCCACGTCGACAAATATCTTCCAGGAATTCTCGAAGCTCTGCTTAGTACACGCCATCGCCAGCGTGCTGAAATCGTAATTTGCACCGGCTGAGATGACCGTTCCCACGCTCGAAGTCTCTTTACGAAGCTTTTGGCGCGGATATGATCTAGTACCTTCCGCAGCGATATTTAGGGCGAAGCCCTCGATACCGGCATTATCGGCCGTCAGGTTTTTGACCCCGCCGCGAAAATATAGTCCTGCCGCGACCGTCGGCGTTCCTAGACGGCGTTTAATGAGAACCTTCATTCCGTTCACATCGAACTCAGTTATCTGTCCTGGTGCTGTGCGGACGGTCTGGGAATATCCGAGCTGCACGGACGTGAGTGCGATCGAGATGAAAAGGACGAACTTGATCGTAGATCTATACATTATTGTTTACCTCCGATCAGGTCTTCTGGCGTAAGTTTTGCGATCGCCTGCTGTTCGGGCGAGATCAGGGCGATCGAGACGTGCGGTTTGTTTTGGATGTAGGTTTTCACGTATTTGATAATATCGGCACGCGTCGTCGCACGTAGATTTTTGTGATAACCGCGGAAATAATCGATGCCCGTCGTCGACCACCAAAAGCTCAGAGTGTGCGTGTACTCACTGAGTTTCTCGCGGCTGTAGAGATCATCAGCTTCGATCAGGGTTTTCGCGTTTTCGAGCTCTTCGTCTGTAAAATATCCCGGCTTATCGAACTGTGCGATCTCGGTATAAAGAGCCTTCATTGCGGCCTTCGCCTTCTCAGGCGTGGTCGAAACGATCGCCTGGATCGGGCCAACGTTTCGCTGCGTGTAGTAGCCGATATTCGAGCCAGTTGTTAATTGCGAATCCACCAACGCCCGCTGAAACCGAGAATCCGGCTGACGGATAATGAACGAAAACACATCAGCGGCGTAAGTCGCCGCATCGTCTTTACCGATCGAAGGACCTTGCCAACTGATTTGTACGAGAACGCTTTGAACCGGCTGATTGACGATCGCACCTTCGCTTTTTGCGAGCGGCGGATGCTCGACGAGCGGGAACTTGATGAATGGATCTTCGCTCTTTTTCCAGTCGCCAAAAAGCTCTTCGCCAAGCTTAAAGATATTCTGCGGATCGACGTCGCCCGTCACGACAAGCGCCGAATTATTCGGTACATAATATCGGGATTGGATCAGCCGCATTTGATCGGTCGTTGCAGCGGCCACGGTTGCTCGTGTTCCGCCCGGGCTCTTGCGGGTCGGATATTTGTAGAAGAGCCGGTCGAGAGATTCCTGGTTCAAATAATAGCCGGGCTGGGAAAGGTTGCGGTCGAGCTCCGCGAGAACGTTTGCCTTCTCTCCCGCAAATTCCTCAGGATCAAACACAGGATATCGGGCCGCGTCCTTGATAAATCGCAACGCGGGTAGAATGTTCGGGCTCGTGGTGGTGAAGTAGTATTGGACAACCTCTTCGCGGGTAGTGCCGTTGTTTACGATACCGAGTTGGTCGATCTGGCCCACGTAACTCACGTCTTTCAATTCGGGCTTGAGCTTCATTTCGTTGTCGCAGCCGAATTGGCGATAGGCGTTCATATTACGAAACTGTAGATACTCGCAACGGAAAACAGCGGTCGCTTTGTTCGTCTTGAAGAACATGTGTTCATAAAGGTGCGATAGGCCGTTGAGCTCGGGCGGTTCGGTAAATGATCCGTTGCGCACCGCTAATTCGACCGTGACCAATGGTACCGAAGCGTCGGGAAGAACGATTATCTGCAGACCGTTGGCGAGAGTTTTGGTTACGATCGGGATCTCGTACGGTGCCTGCTGATTTAACGGCGGCGCCTGCAGCTTCGGACCGATCCGCTCGACTTTTTGAGCGATGCCTAAAGATGGCAGTAATGATAATATTGTGAGGAACGAGGCAAGAATTTTTTTCACAAAAAAGCTCCAGTAAAATGGCTTGTTCTCAAAAGTAACATTCTCAAAAGTAGCATAAGGGGACATACAAATGGAACGCGATAATTTGATGCACGGCGCCCGCACGGCGTTGAACACAGATATGGATACAAGGGCCTGGGCTGAGAATTTTCTCAAGGAAAAAACTCGTCAGGAGAATACGCAGATGTCGGAAGAAGAGTTTGAAAAATACTGGAAATACCACAAACCAGAGATAATGCACGCCGGAGCGGCCGAGGCGATGGCGGCTTTCAGACAGAGAGAACGGTGAACTTAAAGAGGGCTGAAGAGAATTAACTCGTCAGCCCTCTTTTTTTAATCGTTACCGTGTCTCAAACTGCCGTTTCCGGCATCTCGACATCTTCGGTATTCTTCATCATTCGCGCGATCGGGATCGCAAGCAAGCCTAAGATCACTGCCGAGACAACAAGTGCGATGGTCGTCCAAGTAAAGAGCTGAGGCGTCTGCTCGAGCTTTTCAGGGTCGACGCTGCCGCCGACCAGTCCTGCGATCAGGTTTCCTACTGAAGCCGCAAGGAACCATATACCCATCATTTGGCCGACAAAACGGCGAGGGGCGAGTTTTGTCATGGACGAGAGTCCGACCGGGCTCAGAAGCAATTCGCCCCAGGTTTGAAATAGATAGCTGATCGCCAGCCACCAGGCCGAAACCTTAAGCAACCCGCCGCTAGCCACCAGCATATTCGCCGGAAATATCATTATGAAAAATCCGACGGCTGCCATGGTAAGGCCGAGGGCGAACTTAGCCGGAGCGGAGATGCTGATGTTTTTCTTTCCAAGCCAGGTCCAAATGATTGCAAAAATTGGTGCAAAAATGATGATAAATGCCGAATTCATCGACTGGAACCACAACGCCGGCACTTCAAATGAGCCAATATGACGTTCCGTAAAATCCTTTGCAAAGAGATTGAGCGAGGTCGGGGCCTGCTCGAATGCCGCCCAAAAGATCGCCGCAAACAGAAACAAAACACCGATCACGACCACACGTTTTTTCTCATCAGCATTTAGTTTGCCGGCCACGAACATAAACACAAAGAAAGCGATCGCGAGGCCAACCAAGGCGTAGAGCATATAGCCGCCAACCACCTGCGGATCTAAAACGATCACGCCGGTCGCCGTCAGAATGACCATCAACGTAATTATTGCAAGGCCGACCGCTACCGCCACCTTTACACGCGATTCGTATCCAGCCTGGATAGTTGGGTCTGGATCGCGGCTTCGCTCGATACCGATATTTCCGAGCGTCGTGCGGGCACGGACGGCAAACCAGATCAGGCCGAACAGCATACCCACGCCGGCAGCGCCGAAGCCCCAGTGGAAACCATATTTTTCGCCAAGTATTCCCGTGATCAACTGGCCAAAGGTAGCACCCATGTTGATACCCATGTAGAAGATCGAGAAACCCGCGTCACGCCGTTCCCCGCCCTCGGGATACAGGTCGCCGACGATAGCCGAGATATTTGGCTTGAGCAAACCGGTACCGAGAACGATCAGGATCAGACCGACAAAGAACATAACTTTGCCACCGAAAAATCCTGACAATCCGATCGATAGGTGACCCGCCGTGATCAGTACGGCACCGTACAGGATCGCTTTTCGCAGCCCAAGCAGCCGGTCGGCTATCCACCCGCCGGGAAGCGAGGACAGATAGACGCACGCCGCATAAATGCCGACGATCGCAGCCGCTTTCGGGCGTTCGAAGCCAAATCCGCCATTCATCAGGGTGGCGGTCATAAACAGGATCAACAACGGCCGGATGCCGTAGAACGAGAAGCGTTCCCACATCTCGGTCATGAAAAGAGTCGGGAGTCCTTTAGGGTGGCCGAAGAATTCGCGTCCGGCCTTCGGGGTTAGATCACTTGCGTTAGTGCTCATCTAGATACCTCGGTTTATCGGTTTAAATTTACGGAAGAGTCAGGCAAAATATAGCAGATAAAGTGGTTTATCGAAAAGGAGAATATGCGTAAACATCTATCTATTGTGATTTTTGCCTTCTCGTGTTTGATGCTGTTCTCGTCCGCTATGTCTGCTCAATCTCGTGCGAGCGTTTCGGCGGCTGAGGTCAACGGGACATTCAGAATGAACTTTTCGGGTAAGTTTAAGGAATTTTCAAACGACGTCAAAATTCTCGCACTGGGCGGCGGCAAGATACGCTTTGCCCTTGATCTAGTCTATCCATATTCGATGCGAAACGGTGAGCCGATGGCAAATCTCGGCACACTCGACGAAGAAGCCTCGATCAGCGGAGACACGGCGATATTTAACAGCGAAGATGGAAAATGCAAGATCACGCTGCTTTTTGTGAAGGCCGGAACGCTAAAGATCACCCAGGACGGATCGGATGCTGACTGCGGATTTGGCCACAATGTTATGGCGTCGGGAACGTACAAAAAAGTGAGCAGTAAAAAGCCGAAATTTGAAGAAAACTAGAATGGTGGTTCTAATGCAGGCATTCTCATAGCTTTAAGGTATGGAATTATTTCAAAAACTCGGCGACGAGATCGAAACTCTCTGGCTCGAAAAGAATTACAACGAAGAAGAATTGCCCGCCATCGCTGCCGAAGCTCTCAGACGGGCTGGTCTCCCGTCAAAATTGACTGCCTGGGATGTTGTCGAATGGTCGCTAAAGCAGCGTGAATTGCCGCCCCAGCGTGATCTGCACGGCAATTTTGCCGATCCGCCGATAACAATATTCTCGGCGCCGCGTTTTCACATCGATCTGTATTTCTGGTTCGAGGGAACAACGGCGATACATCAGCACGGCTTTTGCGGGGCTTTTCAGGTGCTGATGGGTTCGAGCATCCATAGTTGGTACGAATTTGAGACGCAAGAGGTGATAAACACCTTCGCCGAGATCGGCGAAATGAGCCTAAAGGTCTGTGAGTTGCTCGAGGTTGGGGCTGTGCAGGAGATCATTGCGGGAAAGCGGTACATTCACGCACTCTTTCACCTCGAAATGCCGTCTGCGACGATAGTCGTCCGTACAGATCGCTCGCCGCTTCACCTGCCGCAATTTGCGTACGAAAAACCAAATCTCGCGATCGACCCGTTCTTTGAACAGCCGACAATCACGAAAAAACTCCAGATCCTTTCAGCGGCTTTTCGTGCAAAACACCCCGAAGCGGACCGCATGGCGACTGAACTTCTCGAGTCAAGCGATCTGCAGACATCGTTTGTCATCCTCAGCCGCCTGCGTCATTTGGTTGGAGCGAATCAGCTCGAGCAGTTATTTAAAATAGACGGAGCGGTTTCGAGATTTCAGCAGTTTCTCGACGTGGTCAACCGCCGTCATGGCAAGAACGGCGAGATATTTAAGCCGATCTTCGACCGTCTTGCTGCGATCGACGAGATAGTAAATCGACGGAGCTTCGTCACGAATCCCGAGCACCGCTTTTTCATGGCGTTGCTAATGAATGTTGACGACCGCAGCCGCATTTTTTCCTTGATCAGGCAGCGATTTCCAGACGCGGACCCAGTCGAAAAGGTGTTGGATTGGGTCTTTGACCTTGCCGAAACCCGTGTCATCGGCGTCGAAACCTCGAACGCCCTCGGAATCCCAAATTTCGGCGATGCGGAGATGTTCGTACTCGAAAGCATCCTCAACGAAAAGACAAATGACGAGATCTCGGCCGCGTACGCCTCAGAAAATCCAGGCTTGGATGCGGCAGAAGCGATCGCAAAAGTCCGCAGAGCGGCCATCTTTCGCCCGCTCCTTAATTAATTCGAATTTGCGGGAAATTCGAGATTAAATTAAACTTTTAATGGTTGCCCCTGTAGCTCAACGGTTAGAGCAGCAGACTCATAATCTGTTGGCTGTAGGTTCGAATCCTACCGGGGGCACCACTTCTGATCCCAAAATCAAAACGAAAACGTGTAGGTCATGCCAGGGCTTTTGCCGCGGATCATGAGAAATGTCACGGCGTGAGCTTCGCTGAAAGTGTAAGTCATTCCAGGATGTACCTTTACGCCGTCGAACTGGATCAGCGAGCTTAAACGCGGGTGAAAACGGATATTCAGGCCGCCGATGGCCCGAAATTTATGTTCGTAGGAGCCCCAAACGATGCCTCCGTACGGAGCGATCGGCAGGCCGGTCCAGTGCTCGAGATCTTTGCTGGCAGTTAGATAAAGCGATGTTCCCGATGGCGTGCCGATGCGGTCGGAACTGACGCCGAAGATGATCGCCGGGCGATTTTGTGTTTCCGTGACCGGAATGAGAGTGAGCAAAGGGCGAACCTCGCCGACCTTTGGATTATATTCGACGCCGAAATGAATGCGGGGATGCCAGCGATAAATGAGAGTCGCGCGCACTGCGGCCCTGTCCACCTGACCGTGGATCAGCCGAATGCCGGCAGTGAATTTCTTAGGGTTATCGGCCGTCCCCCGGACAGCCTGGCCTTCGCCTGGTCAGACAGGTCAGGCAGGAACGAGCGACGTATTTTTTGTTTTAGCTTTATCCGCCTTCGCGACTTTTACCGCTTCCGTGACTTTCGGAAGCAGAAGTTTATCCAGTTCTTTTCTTAACTCCGCGGGCTTGATGATCCCGATCTCGCGCCAGACGATCTTACCGTCGCGGTCAATTATTACCGTCGCGGGCAGTACAGTTCCGACACCAAATCGCTCCATATCGGTCGTCGCTGTTCCGACCCAGACCGGAAAATTCAGCTTGTATTCCCGAATAAATTTTAATACCTTTGCGGAGTCTGAAGCAGCGTCGCCTGAGGCTCCGATCACCTGAACGCCAAGGGCCGCGTAGTCGTTCTGTATCGCCGACAGGTCGGGCATTTCTTTTTTGCAGGGCTCGCACCAAGTCGCCCAAAAATTTAGAACGACTACGCGACCTCGATACCCCGCAAGGCTTTGCTCGGCACCAGTAAGGTCTTTCAGGGCGAGAACAGCATCATCCGAGACAGGCGTCGGCTTAACAAAGGTCTCTTTGATCACCTTAAGCGAATTTACCTTGACGAATCGCTTATCCTTTTCCGTGCGGAGATCACCCTCGATCTCAACTGTCTTGGGAACGATATCAAGAAAATCTTTGCCAGTGGTTTTGAACGCTCCTTTCTCTAGTAGGTAGAGGGTAAACCCTTTTTCGTCTTCAACGGCCAAAGCTTGCGGCAGGTCCTTTTTGGAACAGTCGATAGCACATTCGATGTCCGCGGTAGTTCCGTATGGGTTTTTCTTGCGGTCGCTTGCCTCGAACCAACATGACGAACAAACCACCTGGCCTTTGAGTTTTACGGGGCCGTCCTTTTGAGCAAATGCCGAAGCGCCAGAAAGGACAATGAAGAGAGCGGTAATAATAAGATTTCGCATCGGTTTATCTAAACTAACATTCGAACTCTATTTTTTCATTTCCTCTTCGATCAATGCTCGCAGGTCCGATTCGCTGAAGCGGGCGAGTTCGCGGCCATTTACGAAGAAGGTCGGGGTTCGGCGAACGCCTAGAGCCTGACCGTCTTTTTTGTCGCGTTCGATCTTAGGAACATAGCGATTCTCCATGATCGCCTGACCTGCTTTGTTCATGTCTAGGCCCAGTTCTTTTGCGTATTTATCAAACAGGGCATTAATGTTAGGCTTTGGGGCGTCGATCGGAGCACCGTGTTTCTCTCCCCATTCAGATTGCTTAGCAAAAAGAAGTTCCTGAGCCTCCCAATACTTACCCTGTTCACGGGCAGCCTCGATAAAGGAAGCCGCCGGCATTGAATTTGGATGCAGGGGCATATATCTCGCTACGAGCCGGAGCTTGCCGTCGTAGTCCTTCAGGAGCTTCTTAACCACCAGGGAGAAGGATGCGCACGATTCGCATTCCGGATCGTAAAACTCGACAAGCGTAACCTTGGCATCCGCAGGGCCGAGCGTTGGGCTGTCCTCGCGGACAAGCGAAGCACTATTGGCTGTAGGGGGAGTACTTGGCTTGACCTCTTTCTGAACTGAGCTGCGGTAATATCCCGCACCAAAATATGCCGCAACGATCACAAAAAGAGTGATCACACCCATTATTAATACATCTTTTCTCATAATGTTATTTATATTTAGGCCTCGAAAGAATGAGGCATATAGCGATGCTGACGAAGCCCCCCAGGGCCATCAGCGGAATTGTAATGAACCCGAGCAGCTCGAGCTGTTTGGCATTGCATGGAACGCCTTCCGTACACGGCGTGATGCTCTCGGGGATCAAGCCGATATAAAGCAAATTGTGATAGACCGCTATAGCCAGGCCTATCAGGCAAATGGGCAAGGCGTAACGGGTGACATTGCGATCGCGCATAGCGATGCCGATGCCGATGATCACGACCAGCGGATAAAGAGCGATCCGCTGATACCAGCATAGAACGCAGGGTGGAAACAGCATTACCTCACTCAAAAACAAGCTGCCGATAGTTCCAATGAGAGCAAATAGCCACGCCGCATAAAGCAGTGGCGAGATATTTTTTCCCGTTATGGTTGAGCTTTCTGTCATTTGTTCCATTCTTGCTGCCAGCCTGTCATCTGCTGTATCTCGGCCTGCTGATCACGAATTATCACGGCAGCGAGCGTCTTTATCTCATCCTTTTTAGATCTCTTTAGAGCCTCTTTCGCCATCACAACGGCACCTTCATGATGAGGGATCATTTGTTTGACGAATTCGAGGTCGAATGCTTTTCCGCTTAGGGAATCGAGCTTTTTCATGTCCATCCCCGTCATCGAGGCTGCCATACCTGCCATCTCCATATTTATCGCCGGAGGTTTGCCGCCGAACCATTGGTCACGCCACGCACGCATAGCCGCAATTTCCTTCTCTTGTGATGAAATGATATTTATCCCGAGTTTCTTCAACTCACCGCTCAGGGCCTTTGCCTGGATGAGCTTGGCCATATCGACCGCTCCCTGATGATGGGCGATCATGGTGTCAATGAACTGCAGGTCGTACTGCGCGTCGGACGCATTCGGCGAGCTTTTCATCGTCGAGTGATCCATCGAGCCATGATCCATCGTGCCGCGCTCAGCGGACGGTACAGTCGGGGCGTTGTGGTTCATGTTCGCGTACGATGTAGCGTCATTTGAATTGGACTGAGATCCACAAGCTGCAAATACCGCCGCTGCGGCCACGATCAGTATCGATTTGAATGCTATCATAGAAAAACTCCATTTCAGCCCTTCTTTAGGGTCGCTTTAACCGAACCGCAAGTGAGCATTTTGCTGCCATAATACGGATTTTTGATGTCCTTGCTTTTGGAAAGCCAGGAAGCCTTTTTCATTGGACAATATTGTAGATACGCATCGGTCTCGTTCGCCTTAAAGCCGAAGACCAGGGCGTACATATTATTGGAGAGCTTTATAAAATGTTCCCGCTGATGCTCGATCTCTTTGTTGCGGTTAATGTGGACCGAATCCGTGCGGATAAGTTTCTCGAGCTTTCCCCATTGGGTTTTCTGAGGCGTGGTCATCTTCGTTGTGTCGACCGCATCGAGGGTTTTGAGAAGCTCATCAGCTTTCGCACTTGCGATCTCAACGTTTGAATCAACCAATGCGTCCTTAAGCGCGTAATAGCTGGCGAGCGAGGCTCCGACATGTTTTTGCACCGCAGGGTCGACAGGGTCGAGATCTTGTGCGGCTTCAGCAGCGGCCGCAAATGCACAAATAAATGAAATAAATAGCAGCTTTTTCATAAGTATTCTCCGATCAGTAGCTATAAGTTATGCCACCTCCAAAACCAAAATGGTTGTAATAGTTCCCGCTGATCTGCCAGCGTTTCGCGAGGATATAACGCATCTTCAGATCATATTCCTTGTCCGTATTCCACATCGCGTCGAACCGCAGGCGTTTTGAGAGAGCGATGTCCTCACGGCTTAATTGCAGGCGAAATTTGCCTTTTGTATTCACGCGGCCGTCAGCTTTGATGAACATGGGCAGCGTGTATTCGAACCCGAGCGTTCCGAAACCCTCCGTCTTCCAGCGGCCTTCGTCATGTTCCTTTTCGCGGTTAATTTCGAAGCCGGCATAGATATTAAGGAACTGCTGTTTGTCGATGTAGCGGCCGAATTTTGTCTCGCTCTCGAATCCGTGTTTAGGATTAAAGTGAAACTGCGTTGCCGCGAAATTATAGTTGTTTGCGACCATTCCGTGGCCAAAAACACCATTCGACTGAGCTGCGAGGTTGAACATCGAATGTATCATTCGATTGTCCTCACTCCGGAAATAATTCCACATCTGTTTCGTTGGCGGAACCTGTGTATTGGGCGGGGAATCGGCGTAACTGAATACCCGACCCATGCCCGCCATCATGTGATAGAGCACGTGGCAGTGAAAGAACCAGTCTTTCTCCTCATTCGCGTCGAACTCGATCACGTCTGTTTCCATCGGCATTATGTCGAGGACGTTCTTAAGAGGCGAATATTCGCCCTGGCCGTTGAGTACCCGGAAGAAATGCCCGTGCAGGTGCATCGGATGCCGCATCATTGTGTCGTTGTATATCGTGATACGAACGGTTTCGCCTTTCTTGATGAGGATCTTGTCGGACTTAGAAAGAGGCTTGTCGTCCATGCTCCACATGTAGCGATTCATGTTGCCGGTCAGGCGAAACTTGATCTCGCGAAGCGGCTTATCAGGTGCAAACTCCGTCTTTGTCGGCGATTTGAGCATCGCATAGTTGAGCGTCACAGGCGGCAATTCACCGGGCTTCGTGGGGTCGGGCACAGTTTCCGGATACATTACATCGTTCATATCCATTTGCTGATAGCTCATCTGCATTTTGTGCTTGCCCATGTCGTTCATCATCTTCATGCCCTCGAAGAGTTTGAGTTTCGGCAGCACCGGAGCAGCGACCCGCTCGCCGGAACCGAGCCAGAGCGAAGTTGCTTTTGTGCGATCCTCGGCGGTCGCCCGCAGCTCGAACGACTTGTCCTCGGGAATGGTGATGATCACGTCGTAGGTCTCGGCTATACCGATCAACATCCGGTCGACGTCAACCGGGACGACATCCATTCCGTCGCTCGCAACGACTGAAAGCTGGCTTCCGGCAAATTGGATCCAGAAATAGGTCGAGGCGGAGCCGTTAATGATCCGCAATCGTACCTTGTCGCCAGCCTTGAAGTGCGGAGCCGTATCTTCCTTTTTCCCGTTAGCTAGGAAAGCGTCGTAATAAACGTCCGAGACGTCCATAGCGTTCATCCGCTGCCATTCCTGGCGAAATTTTGCCTTGAACGCACCAGCTTTTAGCGCTTCGCCGTAGCTCTGGACAGCGTCCTTTTTTATCGCGTACCAGTCGTTCGCGTTCTTGAGATTTCGCATCACTTCGTGCGGATGTTCGTCGGTCCAATCGCTGAAAAGTACCGTGTAGCTCGGCATCGGCGGTTCGTCGCGCTTCTTGATGATCAGAGCTCCATACAGTCCCATTTGCTCCTGCAGATTGCTATGCGAATGATACCAATATGTGCCGCTCTGCTTGATCGGGAAACGAAAAACGTGCGTGCCCATCGGCTTGATCGGCGTTGTCGTCAGAAACGGAACACCGTCCTGTTCGTTTGGCAAAAGTATGCCGTGCCAGTGTACTGATGATTGCTCGTGCAGATTATTCTTGACGTGGATCTCTGCTATATCACCCTCAGTAAACTCGAGTGTCGGCCCCGGAATTTGCCCGTTGACCACAATTGCATGACCGGTTTTGCCCGAGTAATTGACCATTTTATGGTCGATCGTCAGGTCATAACGGACGACATTTTGTGAGTACCCTGTAAGCGCAGAAACAGCCACGCATACGCAGGCGAAAAAAAACTTCATAAGCGAGTGTGATTTGATTTGAGTAGACTTAGGCCGGCGCAAAAAAATAACGGCATTAAGCGCCGTCGCTTGGTGACGGCGCCTAATCCTTTAATTCACGCGATCAGATCGCTCCTGTGTCTTTTGTGACTTTCTTTTCTTTGTTGTGACTGCAGCAAGCACATGAGCAGGCATCGCCGCTCTTGGCGTGTGCGGTATGATCCATGCCGGCCATACCCTTGTGCATTTCGGCCATTTTGGCGTCTTCGCCGTCCTTCATCATCGGGCAAGATTCGCCGTTCGCCATCTTCATGTCCTTCATGTCGTGGCCGGCCATGCCGTCTTTCTTTTCGGCCATCATCGGGCAGGAATGCTCGCCGTTAGCGGCCATCGCCATTTTTTTCGCCGTGCTTGGCGTCCTTTGACATCATCGGGCACGAATCGCCTTTGCAGCAGCATTCGTGAGCCGCTTCGCCGGTCGTTTTGTCCCCGGCTTTTTTCATCGGGCAGGAATCGCCGCAGCAGCTGCAGCATGATGCTGCTACCGTTGTTTCAGCGTTGGTCGTGGTGGAATTGAATGCGTAAACTGCGATGCCGAGTCCGAAAAGGACGACGGCTGTAAAGATGACTAATAATTTCGATCTCATGATATGTCTCCGTATAAAGCTGTAATTAGTAACGTGTCTAGGCACACGAACATGGGTTACGGCGCATGCAAAGAAAGGCTCTTCGCACGAACCTGGCTTTAGATACGGATGACAGAATGAAGTATGCGTTCACCGCGTCGGTCGAGCGGTGGAGGGCGATAGACAGGCGTAGGATCTATGTGCAATGAAACGATCGAAGGCGAAGCAAATCTGTAGATCTCTACATTTGCCGCCGGAACTGAATCAGCAGCCAAAACCAATGTTGCCCGCGTCTGCTTTTCAAGCGGAACAGCAAACATGCTGACCGGCATCATGCAGCACGAAGCGACAGTTGCACTGACCTTTCGGCGTTTTGATTTTTTTCTTCGGCTTCTTTCTTAGCCCTGCGGCAATGTTCGGAAAGGTAGGAGTCGTCAGAAGACGGCATCGATGATGCCATCGCGATCTGCGAACAGTAGGTGAGGCAGACAAGACCGCCGACGTTTAAACAAAGAAAAGCCAGCACGAACGCGGCCAAAGTCTTTTTTGTCGTCGATCTCTGGGTCATCAACCTCAATATAGCACTAACGTCGGGTTTTGCAAATCATATCCGGTCTACCCGGAGCGATGATACGAATGCCTGGAAAGAATGCGTGTGACGGAAATCACAAAGGCGCATTATTTGGCGGAATCTAAAATCTCAGCCAGGTCCTTCTCGACCGGCATCGGTTCGAAAAACCAGACATTCGCACCGCCCGTGTTGCCTTTGGGATAGATGCCGAGCGGAGTTTTGGTCGCGGCACCCACGATCCGGATCAATTGTCCCCAGATCTCCCTCGGCGACCGCATTCGCAGCCCAAGCATTAACATCCGCCAGTGGATACGCGTGTGATCGACGGTCAAAGACTGGCCGAGCACATGGGCTCGCTCGAGGTGTCGAAATGCCGACGCGAGATCGCCCTGCTTACGAAAGTCGCTCGCGAGTTTTAGCTCCGATTCGATATGATTCCGCAGTGATGCCATAACAACCCAAGCATCTTGGATTTGCCAACATTGTCAATCGATCTGTCGCGAACTAGAATTAGGAGCGGCACTACTAACTATATGAAGCTTTTATTCATAACCGCCGTAACTCTCCTTTTTACAGCCTGTTCCACACCCAACCCGGCGAATAAAGCGGTCCCGCCGGCAGCCGATAAACAAACCTACAAGTCCGTCGGTGTGGTCAAATCGCTCGACATCTACACCGACCGCGTTACCGTAGATCACGAAGAGATCCCGGGCTATATGGCTGCGATGGAGATGAATGAAATGGTTGCCGATCACGAACTGCTCGGCAGCATCAAGGTCGGCGACAAAGTCGAATTCGAGATCGAACGGCGTGGTTCAGCGATCATTTATACGAGTTTCAAAAAGATCGGCACGGTCGCGGTTGTCAACGGCGGCGAGATCTACAAGATGAACTGTGCCGAATGTCATGGCGGCAGCGGCGAAGGTTCGAAAAAGGGGATCCCGCTCACCAGCGGCCACGCGCTCGACCACACAGAGGCTGAATACACGGAGCAGGTCAAAACGGAAAAACGGGCAAAATGCCCGCCTTTCACGAAAAACTTACCCCGGAACAGATCTCCGCGGTCGTTTCATTTGTCAAAAACACGATCCAGGCGGGAATCCCGCCGGAAAAGCGAAAAGGACATCATCACTAGATCAAAACCGTAGTTTTATTCCACCGTTAAATACACGCCCTTCAAGATGCGTATAGATCTCGGCGAAAGTTGGATTCGTGTGCGGCGGAATGACCACCAGGCCGTAGCGTCCCTGACGAACGTCGGTCAGGTTTTCGCCATTGATGAAAAGGCTGACCTTGCCGAAGGTTTTCTCGCCAAATAGACCGACCTCCGCTGTTGATCGAGTCAAAGATCGATCCTCGAGCGTTTGTCGGCTCGCGTAAGTAAAATTCTGCTCCGAACTTGTAACTCTCGTGCTTTTCGAACACGAGAGACGAATTCACGCGATGTTTCGGCAACAGCGTCAAACGACGCGTCCCTGCGAGATAGCCGGCCTTGGCGTCGGTGAGCGTGTAGCCGACGAAAAGCTTCGCGACGCCGTAGCCGAGGCGAAGGTTCGACTCGATGCCTTTGCTGATGGCGGAGGAATTGAGTTGAAACCGGTAGATGTTGAGAGAGTGTCCGGCTTCAGAATGATGGGGTCGGTTATGTCAGTGTAAAAGAACATCTGATTGATCGAGTGGTGAACTTTTCTCCCTACCGAACCGCGATAGTTCAGATCTAGCGTTCCGCCTTTGCTGCGTTCGGGCTTTTAGATCGCTGCCCACACCAGCGACATTTTTGGAAGAGGAGTATTTCTGCTTCTTCAGTAAACATCGT
Organism: Acidobacteriota bacterium; assembly: GCA_016703965.1. Classification (NCBI taxonomy): domain Bacteria; kingdom Pseudomonadati; phylum Acidobacteriota; species Acidobacteriota bacterium. The sequence continues at coordinate 1,176 of JADJBB010000004.1, read as the reverse complement.
CGGCGCTTTATAGCCGAGTCCGAAACCGAGCCGGGTTGTGAAATTGTCGGTAAACCGATAAAACCCGAAACTGCGGCAACGCGAATGTGCCGTAATCCTTGGCCCTGTCGAGCCGAAAACCGGCTTCGAGCGAGAATCTGCTCGTTAGATCAACGGTGTCCTGAACAAAAACGCCGCCGTAGCTTCGCGTTTCGTTTCTGGGTGACAGAACTCCAGCCGAATCCTCTCGAAAGCGGTCATAGATCGCACTGCCGCCAAAAACTAAGGCGTGTTTTCCCACCAACCGCGAGTAAGAAACATCGGTAAACGAATTGAACTGGCCGCCGTCAAATCCGTAATTCGGCGTGGAAAGCTTCCGGCTGAAGACGGCAAACTCTGCTTCGCAAAAAGCGGCTTCCGTCAGCAAATTGGTGGTCGAGGTTGAAGGTTGTGACATTTCGAAGCGACTTATTCTCCTCAAAATATGTGTGTAAAGCGTTCGGCTTGCCGCGAAGAGCGAGAACGTCGCCGCCTTTCCGGTCCTGATACGAGAATGAATTGCCGACCGTCAGTGTCGTTTTGTCATTCAGGTAGAAAACCAGCTTTGGCGTGAATCCGAAAGCCTTTGTTTTCGGCAGCTCGGTGAATTCATCATCGTCCACGTCGTATTCCTTCTGATAATTCGTCGACGCGAGCAGTGTGTAGCCAAATCGCTTGAATTTCTGCGAATTGAATCCAGAAACATCAGTGCCGATCGCGGATGTTTGATTTAGGATCAGTTGGTCGACCGGACCCGGCCCGGATCTTTTGTGACAAAGTTTACGACACCCGCTATTGCGTCACCGCCGAAAAGTGTCGCACTTGGGCCTTTTATAACCTCGACCTGTTTCAGATCGAGCGGTGGTATCTCAAGCAAACTAAGACTTCCCGAAAACCCGCCGTACGCCGGAAATCCGTCCTTCAAGATCTGTGTGTAACGCCCATCGAGGCCCTGAATTCTGACCGTTTGCGTATTCGAAGTCGCCGATGTCTGCTGCACCTGAATTCCGGTGCTCCGTGCAGGACCATCGAGACATTTGCCGGACGCATGCTGATCTTTCGTCGATCTCTTCTTCGTCGATAGCCTCGACACGGGTGGGTGGCTCGGCCTCGATCTCACGGCCGGTTCGCGTCGATGTGATCGTCACCTCGCCGACT